>JACROS010000038.1 GCA_016214325.1 Candidatus Omnitrophota bacterium
CCAGCAACATATCGCCATTTCGACTAATTCCTGCCATTCTATCCTCGGCTTGCGGAGGAATTTCTTGTAAGAGCAAACCCTTGCAAGAAGCTAAGACATTCATACGTTGAGCCTGAACTACTGCGATTAATTTATCAACCTGGTCCCCTACGCCATAGAGATTCGCCGGCTGCTGCCAAGGGACAATCCGTCCTTCTAAATTCTTTGCTTTCTCAATACTTTGCTCTAAAATACGTGCGGAAAAATCCCTAAACGCTTTAATAGATGCTTCCTCTTCCGGAGTAAGCTTTTTTGCTAGAACCTGCTTTACTTGGTTAGCCGTCTTTCTATATCTTAATTCATAGGAGCCATTATCTAAAACAATCAGAACCCTCTGGATTGAACGCGCAGCAACTAATTGCACAATCTTATTCTCATGATCAAGCAGAGGAATTAAATTATCCACGAATGCAATATCAAGCACCTGCGGAAACGCCATCGCGTATCCAGCAAGTGCCGCTGCCCTGATCCTTACTAATAAATTTTCGCTCTTAAGGTCTTCAGCAAGCGCGCAAGCATCTACCCGGAAACCTTCGCTGTCAAGGATATACCGCTCTATGGGTAAGCTTAATAATCTATTAAATTGATAAACCATTCTTGCAGAGGCTTCTGCTTCATCATCGTCAAACCAAGAATGAGCACCCCGTAAAGATTCCCACAACTCATCAACCAATTTTCTTAAATTTAAGATTGCCTCGTGAGGAACAGATTCGGAAGATAATAACCTAACGTTATCTAATAATTTCCTTAGTATATCCGGATCATCTAGTTGGTCCTGACCTAGTTTTCCCTTACTATTTAATTCGGTAATTTCCAGAGCAGCTTTAAGACGCGACTGGCCCGGATCAACTAGAATCTCTTTTCTTCTGGATAATACTGGATTATCATCGCTACCTACCTCTACTTCGATCTTCAACGGTTTTTTATAACTACTTCTCAATTCCGCCCAAAAATGCCATCTCTTTCCATCAATAGTTAAATCAACCACAATCCCTGCCGGATCAAAAGCGTTTCGATCAGTCCAGACAAACCTGTCTAAAATTCCAGTCACTGTTTTGATTTCTTCTCCACAAGACAGATAAGTAAAGCGTACGTTGCGGCCGCAAAGATTCGGAAATTCCTCTTTTTGTATCGGAATTGATTTATATCCTCCGAACCCATTAGAATCAACAAAATAATTTAAACGGATTGGCTGATCTAAACAAGCATTCTCAATAAAAATGCTATTTTCTTTTCTAGAGATCTTAATACTTAGCTCATTAAAAGTGAATTCTTTAAACTCTTCAAGCAATTCGTGGCTGGCTTTATCTATTACAACAAAAAATTCTTTATTGACTCTAGTGATTTTAATGACAGCTTCCTTACCCGCGCTAATAAGGACATGGGGACCGAGATAATTTAACTCTAAAGTTTGCCCACCTGGCAGCATCACTTCTCTTTCAGCCAAAATCTCATCGGCCTTAATTCCGCCTGCTTTCTCAGCCACCGATAACGACCTGTCATCTAATGAAACAGACAAGATGATTCCAGGCTGCCAGTATTCCCTAATCTGTCCCAACAATCCTTTTTCAACAAGTTTATTTAATCTTTCAAGATTATCAGAAAAAACTCTGGTTTGTTCTTCCAAGGTTCCCTTATTAAGCTTAAAAAGTTTGGCCTTCTTAAAAAGTTCTGCACAATTTCCAAGAACATCTCTAATGGCACGTACAAAATCCATATCAAATTTACAATCACGTCCTATTGAATCAATTAGCTGCATTAATTCATTTCCATATTGTATAACTTGATCCTTCTCTGTCTCACCAAATTCCTGTTTAGCTACACAAACTATTAATTGCTCAATTATTTTTCGTGCTGATGCAATAAAGGTAACAGCAACGGCATGTCTTATTTGAGCTATTCCATCGTTCTCCACAGGCGAGGAGGAAGTTGGTGACGAAGCAATTTGATAACAATTAAACAAGGAGGCTAGATTATTATTTACGTATCTTTCATTGACACTTTTCTTGTCCAATTCCCAATCGTTTCCACGAAAAGACTTAAATCCAAATCTCTTAGCCATAAAAGTACTACCAGGAGTATTTGGCCATATACGCATATCTAGCCATAAACTAGCCTGCTCTATCAAGCATTTAACCACAAAGTCAAAAAGTAAATCCGCTACATTGTGCAGTTCTGCACTAATGCCAATGTTGCGATAACGCAACTCAACCTGTGCCAAATCAAGATAGCTATGCAATATTTCATCATCATCTCCATAAGCAATTTCTATGTTTGTCCCAAAGAAACCCTCAAGGTTCTCAACTCCATCTAGTGAAGAAAATAATCCAATTACATGGCCTGCTAAATTATGCGTAAAAGGAATTCGCTCCGGAAAACTACCTTTTCTTCTTTCCCAATTTTCACGCCACTCTATATCAAACCTTACCTCCTCTTGCCATTCATTCAGAAAATAAATGTCTTTATCCGGATCTAATCTTCGTAAATAAAAAGTTCTTTCTTCTGCAGCCACTTTTTGCGCCTGTTTTCCAAAATATTTCAATACCTCATCTTTTGAAAGTAACACCCTTGCTCCATATTCTGGTAGAAATACTTCCGTAATTAATTCCCTATCATTTATTTTAGCCATTACTCCTGCATTAATCTTTGCTTTAACCTCTAGAGGAATTATTATTTCCTCATAACTCCAATGCCGGGCATTAGGATGGCCAATTCTATTTTTCCAGCCAATACCAAGCGCTCTAGGATGATCTTTGTAATTCTTGGCGCGATAATCACTTCCTATCGTAAATATTTTACTGTTCTCTGGATTTTCAATATTCCAATCATTAATATAACCTAAAAGCTTTTCTGTTTTTCTTGATCTGAATAAACTGTGGTCAACCTCCAAACCATCCAGCCCATCTCTAAATAATGCAAATACGGTTTCTTTTCTGGCTCTCTCGTTATGGCCGTCAAGTATTCCGGGGTGAGCAGAGATCGTCACCCCTCCAAAGCTATGCGCCCATTTTATTACTGCTCTTGTATCTGAATTACGAGCTGGAATGCTCTGGACAATCAATTCTCTAAGTTTATGAAATAGGCTTACGATTGGAAAATAAACTAAAATATGCCTTTGCTTTTTCCCGCAGGATGTATCCACGCTTATAATTTCTATCCCAGGAATAATTCTTAATTGGGAATCAGAAGCAGCCAACAATGCTTCATTAAAAGCAAGAAAAGCTGTTTTTCTGCCCTGGTCAACAATGGCAACTGCTCGCAGTCCCTGTTCTTGCGCTTCCCTCACAATATCAACAGGGCTTAAATCTCCCCTGTCATTAGAGGAGTGAATATGTAGATCAACTTCATTTGTGGTTATAGCCGAGGAAGCAGATTTTTGAATCTGATATAATTTAAATAAAGTAAAACAACGCTCACATAATTCCCTGGCTCTTCTCGATACCAAAGGCCCTTCTCCTATCGGTGAACTAGAGCAATCGTTTCTTGTTAAAACAGCACAAACGACCATTGCTTGTCCGTTACGTATGACATACGGCCAATCACTAAACCAAAAAGAAACTTCTCTTTTAACAATACTAAAACCTGCTTGAGAAATAAGCTTTACTAACTCATCATAACTAATAAAACCTTTCCAAATTCTATGAGCAATAATCAATTTCCCTGCATCCTTAAGCACCTTTTTAGTTTCTTGAAGAACTCCCGGAATATCCGGCATAAATCCAATAGATTCAGCAAAAACAACCACATCAAATAAATGACAACCTAATAAAGTTGACATACAAATGGCGTCCCCAATAACAACCTCTATTTGCAAGTTATCTTTTGCTTCCTCTCTTGTGTCTAGGCCTAATACAGTATTACCCGCAGCTTTTAGCTTGCGTTCTAAAGCCCCGTTTCTACCGCAACCTACTGAAAGAACAAGTTGGCCACTGCCTATCTTTCTCGCTAATTCATCACGAAATGCTGGAATATAACGAGACAGTGTCCCGCGCATAGAAACAGTGCCATCTTCATTAGTTACAGGCGAAGAAACAACCGCTTCAGGACCGTTTACTTCTTTCTTTATAGAAGAGCTGCCTCGGTTTGACAATACCGAAGATGCAAAATCATTGGAATTAAATATTATTTCCCCAGAATTACCTAAACTAAAACTTTCATCAAAAGCCTTTTTTATCTTCTTGCGTGAAACTCCTGCGCCTATCGACTCAAAACAATTTCTACTCTTTGAAAATATTACCTGACAGCCAGGTTGCTTTAAAATCAAGTCATCAAATAATTTAGTAATTAAGCTGTAAACGAAGTTCTTAAACTTCCCAGTAGCAGACTTACCAAAAACCAAATAAAGCCGCTCTCTATTTAAATGGATATTATCTTCTAAATAATCACCAACTTTAATAATCGTAAGCGGGATATTTGCGAATTAATTATTCTTTTTTGCCCAAAACAACAGCTCTCTAAATAATCCCGGCCTTAATACTTTACCTGAATTGCTAAAAACACCTTTTGCTTTAAGCACTAAAACACCGTCGCGATAATCTCGTGCTTCTGCCTTAAGTAAATACCCCATCAAATCTGCAAACATATCTTCGCTATTCTCTACTTTAGATGTTTTCTGTAACTTATTCATTATTGATTGCTCATCTTTAGTCATTCTAGCTGGCTGACGATTATTGCAATCCATTACTGCTGCGGCATAAAAAACTCTAGCCAGTTTTTGGTCTAATTCAAACCCCAAGCTATAAAACTTCCCGACAATAAGTGCTATAGTTGAGCCAATCTGCGGATCTATATATATCTCTTGTTCTTGACGAGAGCTACCAGCAGAAAAATGGTGGTGATCAATAATGGCGACAACTTGATCCTGAACCTCAGAATTATAATTATGATCAACCAGAATCCAACGCACCTGTCCTGTAATTAGAGCTTGCTTATAAAACTCGCTTTCAGAAAAAATAATTGCTCGAGATAAATCTTCTCCTAATACATGCCTGATTTCCAACGGAATACCTTCTCCCTGCACCACAGGAATATAAGCTTTGCTATTATCTAAAAGTTGTCTTCTGTAACCTTCTGCTAATGCACTAATTACCGCATCCATATCTGGATTTTTGTGCCCAATCACAAAAACTAAAGGTAAATTATGTGCAATTGCGCAACTCAAATTTTCCTTTAAGTTGTAAATGAAAAGTTCAAAATCATTCCAAGTTAAATATTTTAGCGTAAGCAAATTTGACGACTTAAAAATTTCTTTTACAGCAGAAGAAACATCTCCGCCCAAAGCCACTTCTGAATCCCGATAAGGAGATAAAAATAAAAATTCACCTTCCAACTTAAAAGCAGGGAATCTTAATTTTATGGCATGATCCTCGATAGCTCTCTCTAAAAAACTCTCAGCATTTTGAGTAAGGCGAACCCCGGGCTTATCACTATGAACTTCGAGAGCAGAGTAATTTATTAATATTAACAGTTTCCTTCGGCCTGAAAGAAATTCATGGTATGAACAAATACCGTTATTGCCAAAGTTATTAGGATATTCCTTGCAGATCCTAGGCCTTATCTTGTCGTAAATCATGCACTGGCTTATCCAATGCAGTTTACCGTCTGAATCTACGTCTATGCTAATAGACAACGCACGACAAGGAAAAGTTTTGCAAACAAAATTCACAATATCATTTAATAACAGTTCCTGCCCAAACGCTTCCTCTAACGATGCTATTTCATCCAAACGCAGCAAAATAACGCCTGTTCCATGGTGCTTTTCATACCCATAGGCTTTACTTACAATATTTGCTATTTCCGGGCTCTGGTAACACGAAAAACAACAAAATCCATCAGTACAAATTTTTCCGCCAGAATTTCTTTTACCAAAAAACAAAGGAAGAACCCTGTCTTCTCCAAACCTGGCTAAAAATCTTTCTGAGCAACCTAAGGAGGGAATAGATGAATCACTAAAATAAACTTTATTTACTGCAGAAGAAGCTGAAGCATTGTCTTGCGGATTAGTAAGCATCAAAACCATCTCTTCCTTAGGAGGTCCTCTTTCTGAAATCACTTTAGAGAATTCACTTACCTTTAATATGGCCTGCTTACCAGCATCTTTTAATTTAGAAGGATAATTTCCGCGCAATATTTCTCGTGATTCTCCCAATACCCATGCCGGATCTAAATGAGAATTGAGTTCATAAAAAAGCCAGAAAACCGGAACAAGTTTTCCTGAAGCTGAATTCTGCTCTCCAGAAAAACGATAAATATAATTTAAGAGACGGAATGATTCTTCGTATTTTGCATCCTTATCCAACTGTAAACATAAATATTGATATAGCGTAAAAGCACTATAAGACAACTGATCAGCCAAACAATCTCTCCTTGATTTTATTTGGCCATCACCAGCCCAAAGATTAAAAACTAATTTCATAAATCTTGAGTGCCCTTCAAGCTCAACTAATTTAACATACCAAAACATGGCCAGAATACACTCTTCAGGAGCGGCTTCTTTAGAAATTTTATCGTCAAGACTCTTGATTTTAGAGTAACAATTATTAATCTTTGACTGTTTGGAGTACTTTGAACTTAATATAAATACTATAAACTCAATAAGCCTTCTATCCTTAATACCATCCTTTAAACGTAGATACAAATCAGAAGAAAGTTTAGCAGGAAGACTCAACTGCCTCAGGCAATCTTTTAACAAAGTAACTCCATTTATCTCTTTGGATAAAGCAGACGACCCTTTTATAGAATAATAATACGCCTCCCCTTTATTAGAAAAAGAAGAAATCATGTTCTCTTTTGGAATCTGCAGCAAAACAAACTGACCACTTATCTCAAAAGCCTTAAGATCTAACCTCAAAGAATACCTATCAATCTGTCCATTAAGAAAATTCATCGCTTTAAAAATACAAAATACCCCACCCTCTCTTAAGCGAAAAGTATTTTCATCTAAAACTACCAAAGCAGCAGTATTAACAAGAATAAGACCTCTTCTTTTTCCTATAACCAAATCGTCATAATAACAAACTCCTCCAGCCCAAGAACAACACGGATAATCTTTACAAATCTGAGGCTTATAATCATTGTGCAAACAACAGTGGCTTAACCAAATCAATCTTCCGGATGCATCCATATCCAATACAACCGCCATTGCTCGGCAGGCAAATGTTTTATAAAGGAAAACAAATAAATCCTGCGGAAGAATTTCATCTCCACATAATGATTCTAAACTTGTAATATCATCCATGTGAGCCAGTATTAAATCCTTATTTAAACAACGGCCATCAGCGTATTTCTTCTCTAATCCACCAGCTATCTCTAGAGAATACTCACGGAAATCATTATGATATGGAAAGAAACAGCACAGGCCATCTGCACACTGCCTGCTGCCATCAAGCCTTACACCATAAATAAATGATAAAAAGGACATTGCGCTAAGCTTATGATTTTTGGGTTCATTTCTAGAATTGCTGACAGCAGAAGAAGACCTCTCGTTGGTATATTTAGAAACAAAAGAAACAACGTCATCCGGACTTATTTGCCAAAGATCTTCATCCTCATCAAATTCATGCAGTTTTAAAAAACTCTCCACACCAGCTTGCAAAATTCTTAGATCCATGCCTTTAATCTTGCGCAAAAACCTATCCATCTTTCTCTGCGGCCAGTTACGCCAAATAATGCTAAATACCGGGGGAAGTATCAAGAATAACTGCTTTTCATATTCAGAAATCAGTGCAGCATTTACTCTATGGCACCCCACACGCAATGCTTGGATTCCACTAACTGAAAAACCTATGCTTCTATAAAAATCTTCAAGCCCGCCAAATGGATCCGCATCCATAAGCACAGCCTCTCTTTGTGAGTTATAAATTACCCAGAGCAAAAACTGGTGCACCTTAATCAAGAAATTTCCAACATTATGCCCCTTAGCATTTCTTCCATTTTTATCATAGTACTTCACGCTATATTCTGAATGACTAACGTGGCCATAAACCTTAATCATTCCATTGCACAAATAACCCTCAGCATCAATGCTGCCGAAATATAAATCATTAACCGCTAGCTTCAAATTAACATCTAGATTATTTCTGGAATCATTTTTCTCAAATGCTGCCTTATGGTTATTTAAAAGATTTAAAATATCAAATCTAAAGACAAATTTTAAATAAAACAGATCTGCGATATCTACCACAGATAAACCGCTTAGAGCCTTATGAAAACTACTACTTTTTCCATTATAATGATACCTATTTAACACCTCAACAAGCTGGTTTAGAAAATTCTCCAGCTGCGACAACAAATAATCATCTATGGTTAAATCTTCTTTGAGCTCTTGGACGAGTTCCTTGAAAAATTTGTTCTCTTGGTTTACTAACAATCCTTGAGGAGGCATAGTTTTCTTAGAAATTGGTGAAGAGCCATTACCATTATTGATAATCGAAATCTTTGTGCCCAGGTTAATTCGACACCAAGAACTATTGTTTATTTCTAAATCATACTCTGGAGAAAAAACATAAGTGTGCGCAAGGCACATAGACAATTGTATTGATCTAGGGTCGGTTACTCCTCTTGCTGCAAGATTCATCAAGCGCGTATTCTTGCTAGCACAAATCCTTACTTTAATATCAAACTCTCTACCTGACCTTATAAGATGTTCTTCAAGATACAATGCTTTAAATCCCTCAACAATAAGCACCTCAGGCTGGTCCTCTTTTAGAATCAAGATCACCTTATCTCTTAAAGCATACCAATTAACTATTTCACATATTTGTTTATAATCATTCCGATACTGAACAATAAAATCATCAAGGTGCAAAACCATAACCTTGTAATCGTCTCTTAAAAGAGCATTGGAAATTGTTGTTTTTCCCACAGCCTTTTTTCCATCAATGCAAATTAAAACCGTTCCTCCCAAAGGAATAAGCGATTTCCTATAATCAACTATCTCCTTTAAATATGCAAATGCCCATTTTGCCGGGACAGATATTCCAATGAAGTTCATAAAAAATGCGGATAATAATTTCAAAAAATTAACCGTTCTGTGGATAACTGATGACGCTTTAATATTTTCTTTTATTGCTGAGGAAGCAATTAAGTCTAGCTTTAAAATTAGCTTATCGCGAAAATCCCTATATCCTTTTAGCTTATTTATAAAATCAACATGCACAACACTTCTATTAATATTATTGCAAAATGCTTCATCAAAACCCATCAGTAGCGTTCGAATTAGCATCCCTCGCTTCTCAATATTTTCTACTAACTCTAAACTCTGATTACCTTGCAATTCACAATCAACAATAATCACAACAAATTTTCTATTTCTTAACAAAGATAAAGCCGCATCTTTGTCGCCGACAAAACTACGTTTAATTTCAATTAATCTTCCTTGATCATTTAAAAAATAGTCAAATGAATCAAAATACTGCATTATATCTCTGCGCAATGGGACAAAATCCGTTACAACTAGCACCTCAACAGCTATACCACTAGAGCTCTTTTCCCATCTAGCCTTATTAGTAGCCAAAATTTGGTAAATAAATCTTTCCTGAGGCTCTACCCCAACAACAAAATTCCTGATCTTTTCTTTTCCGAAATTCTCCAACATCAAAGAAGATGATGCCCTAAGAATTATTGCCTTTGCGGCAGTATCTGGGCTCACCTGCCAGAAATATTCGTTTGGTTTTCCCCTAAAATCATGATGATATCTTGAGCATGCCCTATTTAATTTATTCTGCGATATAGTTTTTGTAAGATGCAGAAAACGATCCGCTTCTATTTGCGACCACGTCCTCCATAATGATTTAGGAAGTCTTTCAAATCTTTCCAAGTATATGTCTGGAATAATTGCTGCGCTTAATTTCCTAAGGCCATGCCGCCTTGCCAATTCCCCGTTAACAAAAAAACCGATAGAAGAATAATACTCTGATAACCCACGAGAATACTTTTCCCATATTTTTACTTCTTCTTCATTTAAACCACAAATAGCCCAAAGCACAAAATGATGCGTTTTAATCAAGAAATTACCCAAGTTATTTACTATTTTAACATCTCTAGCCTTGTAATTATTTCTCTCAGCCAATGCATACTTAAGGCTTGCTTGTTTACAAGCAGTTACGCGAAAATCAGGGCCATAATCCTTGAGTTTAAATTTCAAACTATCCCAGCGATTTCCGGCTACAGGAAAAACAAAATTAGTTTCTTCGCTATTTAGAAGTTTTACAATATCAAACCCATACGCCTGTTTTAAATAAATTAGTAGCGACAGATCATGTATAAAAGCAGGTTCGTCAAAATCAATACTTTCAATCTCAATGGCACAGCCATTCTCTTTACGAAGAGAATTTATTATTTGAACAAGCCCATTAATAAATTCTGCTATTTTCCTAGCTGTATTACTTCTAATACTTAAATCTTGCCGTAGATCTAAAGCAATTCTTTCTGCTGCCATTTCTCCAAGATTAACTGAAGAACTTCTGGTTACTGCTGAAGAAGAAACAACATCGCCATTTTCTACCTCTGCCAGAAACTCCCGCAAAAGTTTTGTATATCCTCCTAACATGTGAACTTCGTGCCCGCGATAGAAATCGACAAATCCACATACCATAATGCCATTATTTTCTAACTTCTCTACAACTCTCATTTGACAATCAAACACAACCATTGGATCTCTGGTTCCACCCATCCAAAACACCGGGCAAACAATTTTAGAAATTATGTTCCCGTCAAATACACTGCCTGCTTTATCCAAATCCATGTCCCTTATCATTAAAATATCCCAGATAATTGTAGAAATCGGGGTTTGCTTAACACGGAGAAACAAATCATCAAAGAACTTCTCAGGAATAGGATTAAATAATTGCGCAATTCTGCCGGATACTTTTTTAACAATAGAGCCTGATAACTTAGAATTTAAAATTCCCTCACGATAAACCGTATCAGCAAAGTTAAGCAACATCAAATAAGCCTTAAGACTATTTTGATTGCTCCTAGAGGCATTATCCAACACTTTAATAGCGCCAAGAAAATATTTCTCAAATAAATAATAAAACTTCTTTAATGATTTTGGGTATAAAGAATGCAAGAAATTATCTGAAACCGCAGAAAGCACCAGCGCCTTAACTAATCTTGGCTTTAAGGCAGCGAAACACATTGAAAGCGCAGCACCCATACTATGCCCAAAAACAAAAGCTTTTTCTATATTTAACTTCTCAAAAACCAATAATAAATCATTAACTAATACTTTTGCTTGAGGAGACGCTGTTCCTAATGCTGAGCCGTTATACCCACGCCAAGATACACAAACAATCCTAAAACCATCTTCATATAACGAACGGATCTGGCAGGCCCAATCCTTTAAAGGATCTCCCACAAGAAAACCATGCAAAAATACAGCTACCGGCCCATCAATATTCCCGCCTTCTAAATATTTAATCTCTGCACCATCAGGAGCCGTAATGCTGCTGCAATTAAAATTACGAGAATTAAGAAAAATCACTGCCTCTTCCCATTCTACAAAACTACCACCATAGTCCCCAAATATTTCCTCTCGTCCTCCGTCAATTGCAGATGAGGAAAAATCGCCATTTTTAAAAATAACTCCGACCTTTACTTGGCTAAAGCCAGAATTAATACTAAAAAAACGACAAGAAAATTTCGCTTTTAATAACCGCCAAGGATAATAATCAGGCATAAACATTGCAAAACAAGCCCCTTTATTTAGCCTCTCTGCAACAAAAGCCTCCATTAAATCCGTTCGGTGTGTGCCGCAACCGCCATAATAATGATAAACCAAATTATAATCTTCCAAAGGCGCCTCAAGAAAATTTCCTTGCTTAAATTTAATTTGCCCTTCTCTTATCCTTGCTCTCTCTTCCAAAGTTAAATACTGCTCCTGGCCTAAAAGGGAAAGTTTATACAAAGATTCGTCAAATTCATAACCAACAACATTAATACCAAGCAAATGTGCTGCCATAACGCAAAAGAACCCGTTTCCCGAACCAAGATCAAACAAATTTGTAATGGACGCATCTAAGTTTATTTCTTTTAACACCTTAGATATTAATATAATTGATTCCGGGCTTGAAGGCCAATGCAGGCCTTTTCCCGTCTTCTTTTTAAAACCTGTAAAATATTCCTTAAAGAAACTAGATGCATTCGCTTTATTCACTTGCCCTTGATATTGGCGATTTAAGAAACTTATAATATAATTAAGCGACCTTTGCCAAAGCTGAAAATCATTTTCATCAAACATTAGAGGAAAACAATTATCATTTAAGGCTGATGACGTACAAACGCTCTTGTCCACTGTCCCGATTAGTGCGGAAACAGTTTTATAACTATTAGTACGAAATATACAAATTCTTTCTTTATTCAACAGCCCAGAAGAACTACTCTGAACATTCACTTTTGATACAACTGAGCTTGAGCTATTTGAACCTGTTTTTTCCCACCATTTATAAAGCGCACCATAATGTAAAACTCTTTCTCGCTCTGCATTTAAATCTATTAATCCTGATAACTTGAAACGAGCTTTCGGGTTAATAAGTATCGGAACCCATACCTTGTGCTCTTGAGACAAGCTCTCCCAAAGCCTAACAATATTTTCTTTGCTAAATCTAGAATCCACCAACAAACACTGGATAAGATTTGCAAGAAACTCCGGATGCATATTCTTTGACAATCTACCAATATTAAAATTTTCATTCTCAAATAACTTTAATAATGTTTCCCATAACAACCCAGGCCGATGATAATAAACAAATTCAATATATTCTGCTGAATCTTCTCCATAACCTACTGTTTCTAATATTCTCATCTCCACAAATTTATGATCATTAAGACTATTGGTCCCCCAAACAATTGACATCATTCCAGATGGCACTTTCCAGCCTATCTGCCAATGAGAATGTGTATCAAGATAAATCTCGCAAAAGCCATCTTCAAATAACCTCTGCTTGAGCCTATACTCAATATATCTTCCAAAATATTCACTAATATAATTCTCAAACAAATCATTGATGCCAAAAGAACGATTTATATTAATGGCATATAAGTGCACATTCAAATTCTTTAAAGAATGAATGAACTCTATGACACCATTAATAGCCGTATCAATCTCTGAAAAATCACGCGGCTGATAAGCAGGCTTTCTTGTGCATGCAAAATAATCATAATCAATTGTAACAATAACAGGACTTGTTATCTCTTTTCCCAACAATTTGTTTTTTACTGCCAAGATGTCATTATCGAAAATTAATTGCACATCTTGTCTAGCTACGGCATCCTCGCACCCTTTATTCCAATATGGATATATCTGTATAATGTGTTGAACAAGCTTTCTATCAAGAGCTGCTTTCAACCAATTGTTATTATAAACATCGAGCCCGAAAAATGCAGTATCCCCATGATTATCAAAGTTAACAACAACAAATGGGCCATCACGTCTTTCCCGCATCCAATAAAACAAATTTTTATGTTCATCACTTAATAATAAGGTTGATTTTCCTGACTTTGACTTTATTTCCTGTAAAAGCGGGCTTGAAGAAAATATTTCTCGCCTATCTTTCTTAAAACAATTTCTAAACTGCTCAACATCACGGTACAAATAAACTGAAACTACATTTTTCTTTTGAGGATCAGAGATAATTCTCAAGAAACCAAGACAAAATACAATTACAGCATTAACCTGGAACCGTTTAATAATACTTAAATACGAATCAAACCCATAATTATTAATGCTCTCTATGGCCTCTAAAACAAGAACTAATTCTAGCTTAACACCATCAATTAATACTAAATTAATTGCCTGCTCAAAAACGTCACGAACACAGCATTCCCATAAACCGCCGGTTAAAAATAATGTAACTTTTCCGGTAGAATAATTGCTCTTGAGTAAACTAGCAAAATCAATGTAATTACTAAAGTCAGAAGGCAATTTATAAAAATCAGTTTCCCCTTCTAAAATAAAACCCATTTTTTCTATTGCCTTAATCAGCCTGTAACGGGCATTATTATGCACTGCCTGGCAATCCTTCGTGCCAAAGATACATACTTTTTCCTTCTTTACTAACGCAGAAGATGTACCATCTTTATCCCCATCCAAACCCATGTTTTTTAACTTTATTCTAGGAAATTCAAACTCAGGCGCTAATACAAGAGTTTTCCTAAGATAATCTGCGGCTTTATTTCTATACTTTTTGGCAGAAATACAATCATTAAAATGGTGATAATGCTTTTCGCCCATTTCAAATATTAATTCCTCTTTCATAAACAATCCTTGCTAAATACTGCGGATCAAGCATAAAAATATTACTACCTTCTCCTGGTGTTCCTACGCTAATATGAACTTCTTGGTATCCTTCTAAATCTATAGCGATTAAGTTTTTAAACCCTAGTTCTTCCAAAACAAGATAAACAAATACTGCTAACTGCCCGCAGGAGCAAAGTTGAGAACTAACCAATAACGACACAAGATTATTTCCGGCAGCAGAAATATCTGAAATTAACTGTTCAAACATCTCAATATCTGATTTTGGCATGAATACATAGCTGATTTTCTTAAGAGTCTCCAAATATGGCAATTCATCTTCAAAATCACCAGCAAACAGATTAAGTTCAGAGCCCCACTTATCCAATGCCCTTAACACTTCAAAAATATCTTTACCATTAAGCTTCCGACTTTCTATAAACGGCATTACAAATAGTATTTTTATTTTCAGGATAACATTGCCGTATTCTGATAAAGCTGAGCTTGCAGTTAATAAATAATTCTCAACTTTCTCCGGATAATCAGCTAATAAATCTTTAATACTTATCGGCCGAAGACTTAGCCCAGAAAAACCATTCGCCATTGCCAAACAAATATTCGAAGGATGGTTGTAAGACAAACTTAAAAACCTGCGAACAACATTAATATTGTTAAAATAATACAATATTGGAGCCAAGCGCAAATATCTCCGTGCATGCAGATCACTTTCATATCCTTTTGAAAGCACAGTTATGTGGTCAATTAAGCTTGTTAACTTAATATTCACCCCATCTTCAATAACTAGCGCAAAATCAGCATCTTTTAATTCCTGAGAAAAAGACAACAAGCCAACTTTTTTCATATCCTGCAACGACTCAACCATAAATAACGCTTCCACTAAAGCATGCGGCTCAAAAAACATGGCTAAATCTACATAATTTTCAAATATATTCCCTACTGCTTGGCCAAAATCAGCCCCATCATAGACTCTGTTAAGAATACGATGAGATATTACATCTGAATAAAATGATATTTCATGGATATAATGAAAGGCTCTGGAAATTGCCCTTAATCTGGGAATTTTATTTTCTTCTAAATCAACAACAGGAAAACCACACAAAACTCCTGCTAATTTATCATTAGAAAACGGGAGTTTATTCTTAAAATAACTAACCAAACAATCCGGTAATTCCTTAAATATCACCACTCTTATCGGGCGCTCTTCAAAATCTTGGCCAGATAAAATCCTGACACAAGAATTTATATTCGTTCTTAGCCACTTCCTAGGCTCTACATACCGCGCCAAAGTAAATGCTGTCTGAATATCCACAATCTTAAGCAAACCTTCTAATGTTCCAGCCCTGTATACTGAAATTAGTTTTTTAGGAGGATTGATTTCTAAAAGCTGTAACAATTTTTTTTCTTTTAGAAACATGCCAGTTTTATTACCTGAAACAGACAAAGCAAATTCAGCAATTTTCTCTAAACCTTGCTGCGTAAAAGGATCAGACAACATTTCTGATTTTGCAAGCTCAGATTCACCTGTTAAAAGAAGCTCGTCTAACTTTAAGTCAATCTGATTAGCTGCCGCTTTTTTAGAAATAATAGATCCAGCATATTTTTTTGTCTTTAGAAGCATATCCACTAGAACATAAGCGATTAATTCAAAAGGAATATACTCAGCTAAACCATAAAAACTAACATTGGCCTTTAAAGAAATATTCTTATCTTCTGTTGTACTGGATAATTTACTATAAACTTGTGATATCGCTCTAAACGCCCGATAACCAAAATGCAGACTCAGGGAATTATTAAGCAAGGTTTTAATGTCCTGATTTAGTGTTGAAGAAGCACGAGTTGGCTTAATGCCATCTTCTCTGACTGGCTGTAATAGAAGAAATTTATCAAATTCGGCTAATTGAATATGAACAGACAAATTAAAAGAAAACTTATCAAACAACTTTCTAATTATTTTTTTTACTCGTTGTGTATAATAAACTCCGCCGTTTACAAAATTTGATCTTACGCTTCCATTAATCGGTTTTAATACAGAATGCCTCACAATAAAGGCAATATTATTCCCATCCTGAGAAGAAAATCTGTCGTAAATACATACACCATCATGTTCTCCTCTATTCTTTGCATAAGGATAATCCTGACAAAGCTGAGGTTTCCCTTGCTGCTCTAAACAACAATGACTTAACCATGTCAGGTTTCCTTTTTCATCACAATCAAGCAGTATTGCTAAAGCCCAGCAAGCAAATAAACCCTCTACATTAGTAAATAATGCAGCCCAAGAAGCCTCCAGAGAACGATTAGCAAATCTTTGCTGAATCATTTTAAACCTATCCGGATTAACTAATAATATACTACGCCTTAAATATTCGTAATTATTGTGAAATCTTTCAAGTGCCCTTCTAATAGACCCAGACATACCTCCAGCTAAAGTATCTAATGATTCAAAGAAACAACAAAAACCGCAAGCGCAAGTTTTTGTCCCGTCAAGACGTGTACCACAAGATATCGGAACACTTGTAACCGGACTACTAGAACCATCCTCGCTATCTTCTCTAAAATTTTCACCAAAGCCTTCCCCGTAAATAGGATCAAATTTATTAGGTAACCCCTGTTTTCTATCTTCTTGTTTCTCTTTTTTTGTTTTTCTTCCAAGATTTTTAATTACCCCTGCAATTCTTTTCAAAAGTTTTCTCTTATTGCTCTCAAATGCCATAACTTTCATGCGTAATTGCTGCGGAAATGATTTAATTGTATCAACCTGCCCAGATTGTAAAATCTTATTTCTTATGAAATCCCGACGCAAAACCAACTGAGCTTCTTGAGCTTCGGTAAGCTTAACTTGCTCTATTTTCCCTGATAGATTCAATAATTCATCTCTAGTAAATAAATTGGTATCTTGATGAAAATCACGCTGAAGTCTTTCAAAAGCAAGAATAGTTTTATGCCAAACAAAAAAAGCATCAACATCTAAATGCTCTTCTTTAATGGCCTCTTCAAGTGTAGAAAACTCAGCTAATAATTCACTTAGATATTCAGGATAAAATTTAATTAATGTTTCTTCTAGCGGTGCTAGAGGAACACTTCTTTGTGTAGGCAAATGAACAGGCGTAGGCTTTTTAGGACGGGGGGTCTTATTAGATTTTTTATCTTGAGGAGGAGAGCGTGGCGCTGATTGGTAAGTCTCTAATATATCCTTATAAGTCTTGCCTTCAAAAAGAATTGGAAAGATTCTTTCTCTAAAAATATCTAAAGTTGGAGACAAGCCATGATTGAGCACATTTTCTAAAGGCAGGCTATACCTAATATTACCAAACTGCTCAGCTAATCCATATAATTCATGTTCTAATTCATCTTTTAAATCACTGCGCAAATAAAAGAAATCGATTAACGCTACAGCAACCCCAGCTGGATTATCTACCTTGTCGCTAACTGTGCAGCCACAATATCCTATATGATTAAACACTTCCTGCACAGGCGGCATAGAAACCAACTGCCAAAGCAAGCTCTCTTCTATTTCCCCAGCATCAATTGCATCCTGTAAATCACGCCAATCATCGTTGTTCTGTGGCAAAGATACACCTAAAATATCCGCCACTTTACTAGCACCCAACACAACCATACTTAACTTCTTCCAATAAGGAATTTCTTCCTTTACTGGCTCTGCTAACTCGGCTAAAACCACTGCCTCAGACTCAACAGCAACGACTCTTTTATTAAGTTCTTTGATAATATCTTCATCTAACATATCTCTAACCTGCAAGATCTTAAACAATATCCTTACAGCCCTAAGCCAGCTTTCTTTAAATTCATCTTTACTGTCTTTGATACTCCCAAAAACCTGCACAGCAATATCAAATATTCTTTTAACATTTTTGTAATTTTTATTTCCAATTCCTAATACCTGAATAACTAATTTGAGCCACCATGTTTTTAGTTTAACGCTAGCATTTTGCAGATTACCCACACAAGAATTAAGCCTATCAAGAACATACTTCTTGTTCTCAATCGAAGAATACTTGGCAATCATGCCTATACCGATTAACCAAATCGCCAGTAGTTTATTATCTGAAACCATTCTCGCTCTTCCTATGTTTCCTTCAAAAAGAACAATTAAATTACCCAAATCTTTATGCGCCGCATCCATGGCCACTAAACTAGTTGCACTCAACCAATGTTTATGCAAATCTTTTGACATAGACCCAACATCACCGAAATATTCATTTACAATCTTGATTGTTTCTTCTAACGCCGTACAATTGTGATTTAAAGCAACACAATATGTGGCAGTAAACCAGCATATCTTTAATAGATCTGGCCTAAAACTAATTTCTCCAAAATAATTATTATAAACCTTGATTGTTTCAGTTAACGAAGCGTGGTCTCCTGCAGGAGCAAGATTACGAATAACAACCAGCCATCTTTGTTTTAACTGCCTGCCAAAATATTCAACCGGCCCAAGCCATCTTCCATATTCTTCTGTAATTAATTTGGCATTTTCAAGAATCTTCCAGCTTGCTGAAACATACCAAGCTGTCTCAACAAAATCATTTACCAAGAAAAAAAATTCTTCAGCATCTTCAGCAGCAGCTTGATTTAACAGCCAGTTAAAAACATCATTGAAACGCATCACCCTAGAAATTGGGGCATAATCTTGACAAGCTCTTTCAAACGGCAAGCGGGAATTTCTTGCAAAAATATTTTCTCCTGCGAGAAGAATAGCTTCTATTTCAGAATCTTCAAAGTTAGGATCAAGATCATTAATTTTAACCACTGTTCCAAGCTGCAATACACCTTGCTCAATCAAGCTTTCAGTAATCTGGTCGCTGCCAAAAACAGCACGCACAATATTTTCTGCGATTCTACTCATAAAATCATCCAGATTTATCTGACAGCTTGAAATAATAGGAATCAAACCCTGTGCCGATAAAAGAATACGCATACTTATTAATCTTTTGACAAGCTCTTCAACAAACTCAGCCCTTCCTCCGGTAAGCGCACCAGTTAACAAAGATATATTTGGTTCATACCCAGCAGCACCCGACAAAATACCCAAATCTTTCTTTAATTCTTTAACTGCCATCCACGAACAAAAAGAATTAAACCTAGCCATATAATAATCTAACAATCCTGCCAAAGTTTTGCCATTAAACCTAGCAATCCTTTTAGCAAAATGAGTTGTACGTAAATCTCCTGGATTTACTTTCAGCTCGTCAGCCAACAATGCTACCATTTTACCCCGCGCTTCTTTTGTAGTCCTCTTCCAAGAAAAAGAATCCATCATTGAAATAAACAGACTCAAAATCTCTTCTTCCCCAATTAATGTTTCCGGAGCTTCAAAAGACAACTCGCTAGTTATCCCCAAGTCCCTTTTCATAAAGACTAAGGCAACTTGGCCGGTACAATTGTATTTTTTCTCGTAGAAGTTCAATAAGCCACTTAAACTCTTGGAGAATTCAGGAGATGGACGCGAAAAATCATTAGCAACTAACAGGCCTGCTCTCTTTCCCAAACTTTTAGCAAACAACTCCAAAAGCTTGAGCTGTCCAGAAACACTAACCACCTCCCATCTCACCCAACTACCATTAAAATAATTTACTATCTCATCCGGACCAATCAGCCCCGAATCAATTTCCTGCTCAAGCTCTGATAAATTACCAGGAAAATAAATAAAATTTATAATTTCTTTTACCAATAAATATGGATCCATCTGCACCCAATCATTAAAACCATTTACTCCGAGTAACTGCTCACCAATTTGCTTAATTATATCTAAACCAATAAATCTATTTACCTCTTTTTTAAGATAACCATCACCACGCATCAGCGATATTCTTAATGTCCTTAAATCATTCCATATTTTTTCTTCATCACGATGATGATGACTGCTCCCTAAAAGAGGAAGAGTAATGTTTTTCCTCCAAAAAACTGCAATCTTAAGCTTTGGATCTGGATTATTCTCTAATATCTGCAAAGCTGTTTTTATATGCAGAGAAACCTTAGAGATACCGATACCGGTATTTTGAGCAATCTCTTCTAATGTTGGAATTCGAATACGTTGTATTTCTTTACTAAATACGCTCTTAATAAAATCTGCAATTGTCTGAGGGTGATTTTTGCTAAGAGCTGAAGAGGCTTGCTGCGAATGTATAAGTACTAATTTCGCAACTTCATCTGAGAATTTTCTTGAATTTCTTATTAAGCGGAGTTTAAAAACAAGTTCTTTTGGGAAAGAATCAGTAATTTTACTAATTTTAGCAGCATTCTGAATATCATTAAAGTTACCTAGCAATTCCTTGAGTTCTTCTAACGAAAGTTCCCCTCTACAAACAAATCTTGCCTTTAGAGTTTCAAAACGATTCACCAACCCATTTAATGCTTCAGTTTCACATTGATCAGATTCTAATATCAATACAGGATCAGGCGCAAACACTAACTCAGGTTGTGCTGTTGGCTCCGGCTCTATCTCTTCGAGTCTATCAAAAAGGCTTTCTACTAAAGCATAATTTAAGCCTGAATTGTCAGAAAGCTGTTTTACATTAATCGCAATGCCTCTTTCTAATAAATCTCCCCGTATCTTAAGTAAATATTTTATTTGGGCATTTTCTCTTTTTTGTTTTACATGCGGATATTTTTCTTCTAAATGGCTAATAGTTTTAAAATTAAATCCTGTTTTATCTTTAATCACTTTATAATCCAGCTTAACTTCCC
>JACROS010000020.1 GCA_016214325.1 Candidatus Omnitrophota bacterium
AACGATATCCTCTAAAACTCCCTTTCTAATCTTTTCCTCGCCGAGGATACTACCGCCATATTTTATCACCACAATTTTCTTGTGAAATTTCTTTATATAAGGCAGCGCTTCAATTAAAACTTTTGCCTTCTTAATTGCTTCTTCCATAAAACCCCTCTCTTGATAAATCGTTGTCAAAAACTACCTAGATTAATTATATTCTGCGTTAATCCTAATATATTCTGGAGTCAAGTCTGATGAATAAACTACTGCTTCATGTCTGCCAATATTAAGGTTTACATCCACATTTATATTTTTCTTTTTTAAATCACTTACCTTTACCTTAAAACACTCTTCTTTCACCTCTACCCCGCTTGCACCCACTGCAGCAACAATCCTGCCGAAATTTGGATTCTCGCCATAAACCGCGCACTTAAAAAGATTTGAGTTAGCAATTGCCAGCGCTGCTTTTTTTGCCTCTTGTATACTTTTTGCTCCTGCAACTTTTATCTGAATAAATTTCGTCGCCCCTTCACCATCACGCACCATCATTTTAGCCAGCTCAAGACAAATTAAACCTAACCCGGAAGAAAACTTTTTAAAATCCTCTCCGGCAGCATTAACCGGCTTATTTCCTGCTGCAGCATTTGCTAAAACAATAATAGTATCATTAGTGCTCATGCACCCGTCAACAGTAACACGGTTAAAAGAGTTCTCCACTGCAACACTAAGCGATTGCTCAAGAAGTTTTTTACTAATTGCAATATCCGTAAGAACATAACAAAGCATCGTCGCCATATCAGGAGCAATCATCCCAGCGCCCTTAGCAACTGCACAAATTGTAACAACCTTGCCGCCAAGATTCAATTTCACGGTTATTTCTTTAGTAAAAGTGTCTGTGGTCATAATCGCAGTTTTTGCTTTATCAATACCTGAAATTGACAAACCCTTAACCACACCCGGAATTCCAGCTTTAATTTTATCAATTGGAAGCCGCTTTCCAATTACTCCTGTTGATGAAACAAAAACAGCTTCTTTCTTTATCCCCAACTCATTTGCCAAAGCTAACTGAGTTTCTTGAGCATCTTTTAAGCCAATCCTTCCAGTAAAACAATTTGCATTTCCGCTATTGGCGATAATCGCCTGGAAAATATTATTAACCCTAAGATTATCCTTGGCCAACTGCAAAGGTGCTGCCTGAATTTTATTAGAAGTAAATCTTGCAGCTGCCTTAGCTGGAACCTCTGAATAAAAAAGCGCCAAATCAAATCTATCTTTTCTCTTGATGCCGCAAGCTACTGCATTGGCTTTAAATTTAATCGGCAAAATTGCTTTCTTAAAAATTTTCATAATAATCCTGCGGTCTCCGGATAGCCACACATAATATTCATATTTTGCACAGCCTGCCCAGAAGCACCCTTTAGAAGATTATCAATTACTCCTACCACAATTATTTTATCTCCACTGTCATGCACAGCAATATCACAAAAGTTTGTACCAACAACATCTTTTAATCGCGGAAAACTATCTTTCTCTTTTATCCTAACAAACGGCTCTTTTTTATAGAATTTCTTATATAACTCTATAATATTTTGCGATTTGCTATAAGCGGCATGCGTTTTGCGAACATAAATTGTTGCCAAAATCCCCCTGTTTAACGGCAAAAGATGCGGGACAAAAGTAACCTTTATTTTCTTCCCTGCTAACTTGGACAACTCCTGTTCAATTTCAGGTGTATGCTGATGCGTTCCTACTTTATATGCCTTAAAATCCTCGTTAGCCTCGGAAAACAAAAGCCCTTCAGCCAATTTCCTGCCTGCACCCGTTACTCCGGATTTAGCGTCAATAACTAAAGAATCCAAATCCACCAACCCAAAAGCCACTAATGGCGCTAAAGATAAAACAGCAGCTGTCGGATAACATCCAGGATTAGCAACTAATTTTGCATCACGAATCTTTAAACGATAAATCTCCGGTAAGCCATACACTGCCATTGGCAGATTTAGCGCATTTTTATGTTTTACTTGATAATATTTCTCATAAACCTTAATGTTTTTTAATCGATAGTCCGCACTTAAATCAATAACCCTTTTCCCAGCCTTTAATAATCCCGGAACCAAATCCATTGAAACCGTGTGCGGAAGCGCCAAGAAAACAATATCTGATTTCTTGGCAATTTCTTTTATATTAATTGGGTCGCAGGTTAATTCAGTGCGATTTTTGAATTTCGGAAAGATTTCTGAAATTATTTCTGACTGGCCGCTTCTTGAAGAAATATTTGTAATTCTTGTATTGGGGTGATTTAAAAGTATATCAATCAACTCTTCTCCGGTATAACCGGTTGCTCCTACAATTCCAACATTTACCATTTAAAAATTCCTCCGTAACCCCGCGTTTGTATCGAGGTGCAATTCATTACATATTAAGATAAAAATACTTTTCCGTCAAGACAAAAAAAATCCCGCTTCGTAAGCGGGACTTTTTTTAAAACTATATTTAATTTAAGAACTAACGTTTAGTCCACTGGAAGCGTTTACGTGCCCCTTTCTGTCCGTATTTCTTGCGTTCCTTCATTCTTGGATCTCTGGTTAAATAACCCTGTTTACGCAGCATATCCTTTAATGTAGGATCCGTTAAAATAAGTGCACGAGAAATACCAAGCCTCATTGCTCCTGCCTGACCGGTAAGCCCGCCGCCTTTAAGATTTGCAAAAACATCAAATTTAGTTGCATTATTAGTTAAAATTAAAGGCTGTTTGCCCAAAATCCTGTCTGTTTCACGCAAGAAATATTTATCATAGGGCTTTTTATTCACCATAATATCACCCTTACCCGGTAAAAGATATATTCTTGCCACTTATTCTTTACGCCTTCCTACTGCTGTGATTTTTGTCGTCTGTTCCATATTTTACTAAACCTCCAAAACAACGGGATTTTGTGCTTTATGCGAATGCTTGTCATCAGCATAAATCTTTAATTTTTTAATCAAGTCTCTGCCTAAAGGCCCTCCTGGAAGCATTCTTCTTACTGCCAGCATAAACACTGTTGCGGGCTTTTTAGCAAGCATATTCTCCAGAGTTACTTCTCTAAGGCCACCCGGATAACCTGAATACCTGCGATAAACCTTTTGCTTAAGCTTTCTTCCGGTAACCTTAATCTGAGCGGCGTTAATCACAACCACACCGTCTCCAGTATCAAGATGAGGAGTAAAAATAACCTTGTGTTTACCCCTTAATACAGAAGCCACTTTAGTAGCAACTCTTCCTAATACCTTATCTTTGGCATCCACTAGATACCATTTTCTTTTTATGTCTTCTTTTTTGGCTGTAAATGTCTTTTTCATAGCTAAACCTTTCCTTAGAATCAACAGAACAACAAGTTTATCACATTTTCTTATTAAGTCAAGTAAGAATTTAAACTTTTTTTTAACTTTTTTTAATTATAATTAATGCTGATACGAAACGTTTCTTCTTCCTTTTCTACAGCATCAGGCAAAGGAGCAAATGGCGCAGCATCTTTTAAAGCCTTTACAGCTAGCGGAGAAAGCTCTGTATCGCTAGACTGGATAACTTTAGGCTCGCCTGCAAGGGTACCATCTTTTAAAATTACGAACTTTAGATTCACTTCGCCTTTTTGGCCGCTAACTTGATTGAGCTTGGCAAACTTATTAATCTTTTCTGTTAATTGACGGTAATATTGCGCATTCACTGATTCATTTCTTAATGCTTCTGACTTGTTATTTGCTTTAGCCACCTCCTGTATCTGAGCAATATCCTTATCATTAGTAGAGCTAGTGTATTCAATAGTCTCTTCTCCTGAAACAATGCGCGGAGTAAGAAAAATAACCAATTCTGTCTTAATAACCTCATCTTTAGTATTCCTAAAGGCATAACCTACAAAAGGTATGTCGCCAATTAAAGGAATCTTTTTGACTTCTTTGTTTAACTGATCCTTTTTCATACCGGCAATAATAATGGTTGTACTATCCTTAACCATAATGGTAGTTTCGGTTTCAGAAGTAGTAACAATCGGAACCTGGGTAACCTTACCTTCAGAGGTAATATCCGTCATCTTTGCCGTGCTGATTTCTGGGCGAATCTTCATGGTAACAAAACCATCCCTGTTAATTGTAGGAGTAACATACAGCTTTAAACCCACATCCACAAAGTTTACCTGCTGAGTAGTAACAGGATTAGACTGCGTTACCGTAGTAGTAGAAGTTATATAGGCTTGGCGCGAACCAACTAAAATCTTAGCCTCCTGATTATTTAGAGCCATTATGCGAGGGCTGGAAAGAATTTTTGTTTCTCCAATCACACGCAGCATATCAATCATTGCCTTATATTGTCCTGGCCCTGAAATCAAAGTACTCGCAGCTGCTAAGCCAAAAGAAAATTTATTCGGAATAACTGTTACATCAGTTATTGATGGAGCAGGCAGACTGCCTGCAAAACGCACATTCTTTCGCAACCAGTAGTCCCAATCAACACCCATAGTAAACTGATCCTTTTTAGGATTAATCTCCACAATCTGCGCGTCAATTAAAACCTGCGGCGTCTTCTCATCAAAAGCAATGATTATCTTAGAAATTTCATCAAGTTTTTGAGGGTAATCTGTAATAACTATTTTGTTTGTCCGCTCATCAATCCTAACTGAACCAACGCCTTTAGTAATTATCTCCTGTAATTTTGGCTGAATCTTGTCTGCTGCTGCATAATTAAGAGAATAAATTTTAGTCTGCAAAGGAAGGTCGGTTTTTTTAATAAAATCTTCCATCGCCTTAATCACAGCAGGCGAATCAATCAACACAAGAGTATTTGAACCTTCATCAACCACGATCCTGCCGATATTGGTTTTTAATTGATTCAGGGCTCGCGATAAATCTGCGGCCTTAGCATAAAGAAGCTGAATAACACGCGCCTGCTTCTTATCTTGAAAACGCTCCCCATAAATCAACTCGTAGTCTCGCTGAGTCATTACATTAATAATCTTGCCCTTTTGATCATACGCCAACTCATTGGCCAAAAGTATAATATCAAAAGCATCCTGCACATCCACGTCTTTTAGAAATAATGTCACTCTGCCGGTAACATTCTTTCCAATAACAATGTTGTACCCAGAACGAGTAGCAAGCATCTTTAAAACATCCGTGATATCCATTCCCTTAATATCTAAAGAAACTTTATTCGGATTTTGAATAGTTGCCGCAGAAGCAGTGGACTTTGGCTTTTCAACAGCAGGCTGTTGTGTTAACTGAGGAGGCTCTTGCGCAAAAACTAATCTAGCAACAAACGCTACCAAAACAAGCAAGCTAAATAATGATTTTTTTCTCATCTTTACCTCCAGTTTTTCTAAAACTAATTACTACCCAATTTACTATAAATATATTCCACTAAATCGTCCACCATCTTAATTTGATTCATATCGTTTCTTAGTATTTCAAGGCTAAAAGTTTTTTCTAATATTTCTGCAAGCCTCAACATAGCAGGCAAATCAAAACCAAGGTCTTTCTTGAAATCAGCTTTGGGGACAATTTTACTCTCGTCACAAAATTTAAAATTCCTTGAGATTGCATTAAACACCTTAATAAAAACCTCTCCCCTTGACCATTCGCTTTTTAAATTAGAACCAGAGCTAGTACTATTTTTCAAATCACCTTCTAAACAGCACACATCTTTCAATCGAGATGTGGCACTACACAACTTATTCATGAAAACAGAAACTTCGCTCGCATGCTCAACTATCTTCCTGACTACATCAGGAGGCACTGGATGAGGATCAGCCGGGTCAATACTATCCTGCACAATAAGATTTATTATGTAAATGTCATTTCCTATGTAATGCGTCAGCATATCCCTTAAAACCGGATGCAAAGGTAAGCTATCAATAAATTCAGGAAAAGGAAGATTGTCTATTTTAGACATAGTAACTTTATTAATAATATCCTTAATATGATGCGTATGCTGGATAATCATCATTGCTTCATTAATCGGGATAGCCTCTTCATCCATAAGCGAACACTGGCAGATTAAATTTATTGCCGTAATATCATCTCCAATGCGATTATAAAGCAGGTCCCATATTTCTTTAGAAATACCCAGCTGTTCCTGCTCTATTTTTTCAAATAAATATTTTTCATTTGGTAAAGGATTAGCCATTTATCTTTCTCCGGTTGTCTTAAGAAGTTTTTACATAGGCTTTTGCTTTTTCTATAGCCTTATCCAAATCATCAAAATCAAGTGGCTTTAAAAGATATGCCAAAGCACCAAAATTACGGCAATCAGCCACCCTGTCTTTTTCGGTAATACGCGAGACCATAAGGCAAACTGCATCTTGGTCAACTTGCTTAATTTGTTTTAGGGTTTCTACTCCATCAAACGGAGAAAACGGCATGTGTATATCTATAAGGCAAATATGCGGCCGCTCTTTTTTAAAAACCTCAACAGCAGATTCACCATCAGTAGCTCCAAATGAAATAAACCCCTTTTTATCAAAGATCTTTTTTGTAAAATGCACTATCGCTGCTTCATCATCAACAACTAAAAGCTTTAACTGCTGATTATTTTCCATTTCCCCCTCCATCCTCAAAACCAAAAAGCACCCTGCCTTTAAATTCTTTCCCCTTAAGCTCAGCTGGACTAACGTCCTTAGCAATAGGAACCTCAACAATAAATGTTGCACCTAAATCATCTCCATCTGATTCTGCCCAAATTCTACCCTTATGCCTTTCAATAATCTTCTTGGCATTATACAAACCCATGCCTGTGCCTTCAGTTGACGCCTTAGAAGTAACAAAAGGAGCAAAAATAATCTCAAGTTTTTCCGGCGTTATTCCATAACCGTTATCAGTCATTGAAATGCGAATCCATTCAGAATCGCGCAACTCTACTTTTAAACTTGCTTTCTTTTCCTTGTCGCGCCGAGCCAGCATGGCATGAATAGCATTATTTGAGAAAATCACCAATATCTGCATTAACTCCGCCTTTACGCCTCTAACATAGGGCAAATCTTCAGGGACATCTTTGGTAAAATAAACCGAGCTTGAACGAAAGATCGGCAGATAAAGTTTGCAGAAACTATCCACCACTTCATTAATTTTTAATAAAGAGAATTCTCCTGAAGACCTCTGGCCAAGGTCCTGAATAGCATCCACCATCCCAGAAACTCTCCAGGCTGCCTCAAGAATATACCCTAATTCTTCTTCTGCCTCTTTTTGTTTTTCTGGAGGCATAACCACCTCTTTTAGGAAAAATTTCTTCAGCAAATTCGCCTGACCGATAATAATTGTCATCGGATTATCTATTTCATGCGCCAAGGAATATGAAAATGTATTCATTTCCTGCACTCTTGCAAAACGCTGGCGCTCTTCTATCTCTTTCCAGAAACGGCAGTTTTCCATTGCAAGGCTTGTAGAGTATGAAAGCGTTTCAAAAACAAGCACGTCGTCAGACGTATACACGCGGTCACCCTGCTTAGGCCCCAAAAACATAAAGCCCAAGAGCCCATCTTCTGCGAATAAAGGCACAACCATTCCTGTTTCAATACCTATATTCTCAAGCACACCAGCTTCTTCTCCAAATACCGGCCGCTTGTTTGAATCAAGCCGTTTTGCCAAAGGAGAATCTAATGATATTGATTTTAGGAAATTGCCTTGTATTTTTCCTGGATAACCGTATTTAAACCTAAATGATTTATGCAATTCGTCTTTAACATATATAAGTACAAATTTTACCTTTACTAATTCTACTACCTCAGTAGCAATGGTTTTAATTAACTTATCAAGGTCACGAATATGAGTCATTGTTTCAGACAACTCGCGCAAAGCCTGCTGATAGGCATGCTGTTCTTTTAGAATAATTTGTTCTGCGTGCCGGCGCAAATAGCCATAAACAAAAGGCCCAAATGTCGCCAAAACCGCAGCTAAGCTAGTGGCAAAAAACCAAGATTTAGTTGTATAACCTATCCAAAACGGGATACCTAAAACTAACGAATTAACAACCAAAAATATACCTGCGCGAGTAACAGCAACATTAATATCAAGAACATGATGCTTCAAAATTGCATAAGTAACTATCAAACAATACAAGACAATACCGAAGTTGCCGAATGGATACGTAAGGTCAATCTTAAACTCCGGGCTAAAAGTTGATGTCCCCCCTATAAAACCAACCGCAAAACCAATCATTACATACAAAGATTGAACTCGCGCAATACCTTTAGATTTCTTGAAGAATTTAACAACTTCAAAGAAACTCAAAGAAACCAAAAAAACATAAACAGCAATTATAAAAATAACATAAAAATTAGCCACATTATAATAAAGACCATACACGTATCTGGTTTTTGTTACGGCAATATCTAAACCCCAGCTAATTAAATTAAAGGCTACTGCCTGAATATAGCCAAAAATTAAAAGAGCCTTATGGTGCACGCCGCAAAACTCGCAGATCATATGAAAAAATAAAACAGCAACAACAGCTCCTCCAATATGCGCAAACTTCCAGCCAAATATTGCATCTGCTTGATTACTAGCTATGCCTACAAAAAAACAACCAAAGCCCCAAACAGCAACAGCAATATTAAAATAGGCTAATAAACGCTGGACTTTTAGCTTTCCAAATATTAATGCAACAAAAGCCAAAACTGCGCAAGAAATACCACAAGACAAACCTGCAATTGCAAATAAATTCATTTCTTAACTTTCTCTCTGTTTAAAATAATTTTTGCCGTATCTCTGCCTAAATATACTACCCCTGGAATGCCCTGAACAAGCGTTGTCCAATGTCCAGTTAAATACAAGTTCTTTATTGGAGTTGATTGAGATAAGCCCGGAATTGCAAACTGCGATGGAGTTCCTGCCCAACCATATGCAGCCCCCCTGTAATTCAGCGTCCATTTATACAGAGTATTCGGTGTAGCAGCATCCTTAAATATAATATTCTGTGATAACTCAGGTATAACCTGCTCAATCTTTTTAATAAAAAGATTAATTAGTTTCTTTTTATTTTCTTTCCAGTATTCGGGATTTTCAAATGCAGACGTAACCAGCATCGTAATGCTTTTCTTGTTGGGAGCAAGGCGCACCATGAACCATTCAGACTGATCAACTGTCTTCTTATCTGCGACTTCGTACATATTTTCCACATTATAATGCGGCAAGAACCAAACATTAACTCCCGGAGGAATTGAATCTACCTGTCCATTAGTGCCAAGATACAGAATAAAGATTGACAACGATGGCGAGAGATTATTTAAAGTATCAGACAAATTAAGATCGATCTTGCCATTAATTAATTCCAGGAATGTTTGCCGCGCATCTACGTTAGAAATAACATAACGAGATTCGATAAAATCGTCTTTGTTAATATATACTCCTTCGACCTTGCCATCTTTTATAGATATTCTTTCTACTAAAGTAGACGGTAAAATATCCCCTCCAAATTCTTTAAATCTTTTTGCCAAAATATCAACAAAATCCTGCATCTTTGTACCGGGATAATAGCCTCCGTCTAAAATGAACTCTTTATATAAAGCCACTGCCGTATAAGCAGATATTTTTGAAGCAGCAAGACTTGCATTACCCAGGACAGGCAAAGAAAGAGCGGCTATTAATCTTACGTCGCTAAAATAAGAGCCTAGAAAATCCTTAAATGATTTTGATTTTAGTTGCGCAAGTGAGACATTCTTTAAATCAATAATATCTTTAAAAAACCGATTAATATTAACAGCCTCTTTTGGAAATACAGCAGAAAACTCTTGAATAGTTTTATCTAAATCACTCCAAAAATGTAATTTGAAATCCTTGCTAATAACAATATCAGAAGGATCATACCTTTTCATCTTGAGCCTGTCTTTTATCTCTAAGTCTTTTAGAATTTGCTCAATAAATCCACCTTCGCGCAAGCTTCCTAACGCATGCGCACAAGCATCAAAAACAAATCCTTTCTTTTGAAAAGATCCACTATAACCACCAGCATTTACATTTTTCTCGATTAAAATTACTTGAAGTCCGGCACGAGCTAAATAACAACCACAAACAAGCCCGCTAACGCCACCACCAATAATAACGGCATCATACTTATTTTTAGTTATCCTTGATTTCATGTGTTCTTCGCTTATTTTCCTTTCTTAAAATTATCTCCGCAGTATCTCTACCCATATAGGCGACGCCCGGGATACCTACATTTAACGTTGTCCAATGACCAGCTAAATATAAATTCTTTATCGGAGAAACCTGGGTAAACCCCGGAACCATCAGCTGGCTCGATGACGAAACCCAGCCGCAGCGTGCTCCTTTATAATTTAAAGTATGCTTATACAAAGTTTGCGGAGTAGCAGCATCTTTAAAAATAATCTTATTAGACAAACCAGGAATAACTATTTCAATATTTTTGATAAAATTATTCATCCATAAACCCTTATTCTTTCTCCAATATTCAACACTATAAAAAGGGGCGTTTGTGAAAGCAACCAAGCTGTTATTCTTACCCGCCAATAAACGCAACATATACCAAGAAAAATTTGTTTTACTATTTTTATTCGCCACCCCATTAAAGAAGCTGTCTTGAATTACCCAATTTGTTACTCCTTCACTTAACTTTCTAGGCAAACTTTTACTTAAACCAAGATACAAAATAAACATCGAACAAGAGGGTTTCATTTGTTTAAGTTTTCTTAAAAAGATTTTCTTCAACATCGGGCTATCAACTAGCTTCAAGAAAGTCTGGCGGCAATCAGCGTTAGACACAACATACCTTGCTCTAATAAGCTTCTTACCCAGATAAACCCCCTCAACATGTTCATTTCCTACCTTAATCTTCCTTACCAAGCTAGAAAAAATAGTTTTTCCTCCCAGCTCACAGAACCTATCAGCTAAAAGCCCTGGCAAATCTCCAACTGACCTATTTAAAGGATAATAACCTCCGTCAAGAGTAAATTCTTTATAAACTGTAACTGCGGTAAAAGCAGAAACATCTAAAGCAGAGGCACCAACATTTCCAAGAATAAGTAACGACAAAATAGATTTTAATCTGGAATTTTTAAAATACTCATCAAGCAAATCTTGAAAAGTACGCTGACGCAACTCATTAAAAGATAGGCCCGTGCAATTATCTACAAATTTAAAGAAACTTTTGATATTTTTAGCCTCATCAGGGAAAATTACTTCAAATTCTCGTACTGTCTTATTCAAATCATTCCAAAATGAAATAATTCCTTCGGAAGTAATAACAGTATCTTGTGGATCATACCGCCTAAACTTTATTCTTCTGTCCAAATTTAATTCCTTAAGGATATTAGAAATGTTTCCGCCATCTCGCAAACTCCCCAAAGAATGCCCACAAGCATCAAACTTAAAACCACTGCGAGAAAACGAAGTGCAATACCCCCCAGGCCTTGCATTCTTCTCCACAATCAGCGTCTTAAGGCCGGCTTTGGCAAGATAACAACCACAAACCAAGCCTCCGATCCCTGCTCCAATAATTATCGCGTCATAATCATATTTTTGCATTTTATAAATAAAGTTCGTAAAGCTGGTTGTTTTGTTTTAAAATAACTTTACCATCCTGAATATCCTCAACCTGCAAATCTCCAAGCAACTGGCCCTTGTTTAAATAATATGTTTTCTGATTTTTTTTATCCTCAATCACAGCCTGCGGATTATCCCCAGAGATAATACCAGTAACACTTATATCTTTAATATCAAAACTTCCTGCGGTTGCAATTTGCCCGCGCTCAGAAGCAGAGCTTTCTACAGAACCAAAGATTTTCTTCCCCTGTACAGCATTTAAATAATGCTCATAAGTCTTAATTTCTTCTTTATCCGGAGACTCTTTTAATTCCATCTCTTCTTTTTTTATGACAGGAACCTTCAGATTACGAAGCGCTACAAATGGATAAACCAAAGAACTCGCCAAATAAACAACTGCTAAACAAAGAAAGATAAAGATCCATTTTCTTAATCCAAAATCTGAAACTAATTTCGCGGCCAGCAAACGCCAAGAAATCTTAATATTCTGCTCTTGCTGTTTATTAACCACTCCAGAAAGATTTTGCTGCGGTTGGCTACTCTTTTTATTACCGCGAATTAACCTTAATAATTTCTCTTCTGGAGACAAGCCATCCTTAGTCCTCATACCCCAGCCTCTTGAGTAATTAGGCCATTAACAAGGCTTTCATCAATTACCAAATGCTCCTGCATTACCGCTGCCTCAAGCGCATCATGA
>JACROS010000024.1 GCA_016214325.1 Candidatus Omnitrophota bacterium
AACTATTATGAAGGTAACAAAAGAATTGAATAAGCCTTGGTGCGTGTCGGTATTTAAAGATAATTCCGGAGTAATCCGATTTGATGATAAATATAATATTTGTTTTAAAGTAGAGACTCATAATCATCCTTCGGCGCTGGAGCCGTTTGGCGGCGCAAATACTGGCGTGGGTGGAGTAATTCGCGACCCTCTCGGTACAGGTTTAGGTGCAAAACCGATTCTTAACACAGATGTATTTTGTTTTGCTCCTCCAGATACAGCTTTTAATAAAGTGCCGCAGGGCAGCCTTCATCCTAAAAGAGTAATGAAAGGTGTAGTAAGCGGTGTGCGTGATTACGGAAATAAAATGGGTATTCCTACGATAAACGGGGCAATACTTTTTCATGAAGGATTTGTAGGTAACCCGCTTGTTTATTGCGGCACTGCTGGAATTATGCCTAAGGAAAAATCCTTTAAGAAAACTAATATTGGAGATTTGGTGGTAGTAGTTGGCGGCAGGACTGGGCGTGACGGTATACATGGAGCAACATTTTCTTCAGGAGAATTAACTCACGAATCAGAAGTGATTTCAAGCGGGGCAGTGCAGATTGGGAATCCGATTCAGGAAAAGAAAATGGCAGATACTATTCTTGAGGCGCGCGATAAGAATCTTTATACTGCAATTACTGATTGCGGAGCAGGTGGTTTGTCAAGCGCTGTTGGAGAGATGGGGGCTGAGCTGGGTGTAAGAGTGGATCTAGAGAAAGTTCCTTTAAAATATTCAGGGCTCTCTTATATGGAGATTTGGATTTCTGAATCTCAGGAGAGGATGGTAATTTCGGTTAGCCCGGATAAGGCAGAAGAATTACTGTCCGTTTTTGCCGCCGAGAATGTTGAGGCAAGCGTAATCGGAGAGTTTACTGATACAAAGAAGCTTGAGCTTTATTATAAAGGAAATTTGGTTTGTGATTTGGATATGGAATTTTTGCACGATGGAATTCCTGAGATAGAGAAGAAAGCAGTGTTTGTTTTAAATAAACACCATGAACCAAAAATAAATTGCCCAGAGGATTTAACTAAGAGCTTGGCTAAATTATTGAGCCACTATGATATTTGCTCCAAAGAATGGGTGATTAGGCAATATGACCATGAGGTTCAGGGTGGTTCGGTTCTAAAACCGTTAACCGGAATTGTTAATGACGGCCCGTCGGATGCCAGTGTGGTTAAGCCGGTTTTGGGTTCAAAAAAAGGAGTTGTTGTTTCTAATGGAATAAATTTCCGCTTTGGCATGATTGATCCTTATTGGATGTCTGCTTCAGTGATTGATGAGGCTTTGCGTCAGGTGGTTGCAGTTGGGGGGTCGCTTAAGCAGACTGCAATTTTGGATAATTTCTGCTGGGGAAATCCTGATAAACCAGACAGGCTTGGCAGCCTGGTGCGCGCGGCAAATGGGTGTTATGATATTGCCAAGGCTTTTGGAGTGCCTTTTATTTCCGGCAAGGATAGTTTATACAATGAGTATGCGGTGCATGGGCATTCACAAGCTATCCCCGGAACATTGTTGATATCTGCAATCTCTGTAATGGAGGATACGGATAAAGTTGTGTCCATGTATGCAAAAAAACCGGGAAGTTTAATTTATGTTGTGGGCAATACTTTTTCTGAATTAGGCGGCTCGCATTATTATGATTTGGCAGGATTTTTGGGCAATGATGTTCCAAAGGTAAATGCTAAAAAAGCTTTAGCAGTTTTTAATGCCTTAACTAAGGCTGCAGATTTAAAATTGATTAGCGCAATGCATGATTGTTCTGAGGGTGGAATTGCAGTGGCTGCCGCTGAAATGGCATTTTCAGGGGGGTTGGGGATGGAGCTGTTTGCGAGCGCAATTCCATTTATTCATTCAAATAAATTAAATCACGCGCCGCAAAATGATGTAATTCTTTTTTCGGAATCAAACTCACGGTTTATTGTGGAAGTGGAGAAGAAAAATCAGAAGAAATTTGAAAGCATTTTGAAAGGAATACCTTTTGGGTTAGTAGGCTGCGTATCAGATAAAAATGAATTCAGGGTTTATGGGTTAGACGGTGAAGTTTGTATTTCGGCAGATGTGAGCGTGTTAAAAAAAGCTTGGAGGGACCCTTTAGCATGGTAAAAAATAAAAATAAAGAAATTGTTAAGGACGATTTCACTCACGAAGATCCTTGGCGTATATTCAGGATTATGTCGGAATTCGTTGATGGGTTTGAGGTGTTGTCTAATGTGGGCAGGGCAGTTTCTATTTTTGGGTCAAGCCGGACTCCTGTGGGTACAAAATATTATAAACTTGCAGAAGAAACGGCGTATTTGATTGCTAAAGCAGGGTATGCAGTAATTACTGGAAGCGGCCCGGGGATTATGGAAGCGGCTAATAAAGGAGCTCGTCGGGCAAAAGGACAATCTATTGGATTAAATATCCAGATTCCTCTTGAGCAAAAGCCAAATCAATACGTGGATACCTTGGTTGATTTTCATTATTTCTTTGTGCGCAAGGTTATGTTTGTTAAATATGCTAAGGCATTTGTAATTATGCCTGGAGGCTATGGCACGCTTGATGAATTCTTTGAGGCAATTAATTTGATTCAGACGCTGAGGATTCCGAGATTTCCTGTAGTTTTATTTGGCAGGGAATATTGGCAAAAGATGCTGGATTGGTTAAAAGAAACAGTGCTTGATAAGAATGCAAATATCAGCAAGAAAGATTTAGAAATTTTTAAGGTTGTAGATAAGCCTGAGGAAGTGGTGCAGGTGATTAATAAATTTTATAAGAAATCCTAATACATAGCTTAATATGGTAAAACCAAGAGTTTGTATTTTAAGAACGGCTGGCACTAATTGCGATAAAGAAACTGCGTTTAGTTTTGAGAAAGCAGGAGCTAAGGCAGAGTTTGTGCATATAAATGTTTTTTGTGCGAATAAAAAAAGCCTTGAGGATTATCAAATCCTGGCTCTTTCTGGCGGTTTTAGTTATGGCGATGATTTAGGTGCTGGGAAAGTTCTGGCCAATGAGCTTAGGTATAAGCTTTCAGATGATATAAAGAAATTTGTTTCTTCTGGAAAGCTGATTATCGGCATATGTAATGGTTTTCAGATTTTGGTTAAATCTGGGCTGTTGCCTGGAAATGAAATCCTTGCTCAAGAATCAAGTTTGATTATTAATGATTCTGGAAAATTTGAAGATCGTTGGATTTATTTACGCACACCGCAGGCCGCAGGCAGCAAAACAAAATGTATCTGGGCTAAGGATTTGCCGGCAACTATTTATCTTCCGATTGCGCATGGAGAAGGAAAATTTATCACCAAAGATAAACAAGTTTTGGATAGATTAGAGAAGAATGGGCAGATTGTTTTTCAATATTGCAATCAGCAGGGAGATTTGAGTGGCTATCCCGATAATCCTAATGGCTCAACTAAAAATATTGCCGGGATTTGTGATAATACTGGCAGGATTCTAGGCTTGATGCCGCATCCTGAGCGGCATGCGTTTTATTGGCAGCATCCGGCACATGTTCCGGAAAAACATGGCAGCGGGTTCTTAATTATTAAGAATGGAGTGGAATATGCGAAAAGTAATTTATGATGACCAAGCCAACGAGTATTGTGGTTTGTTTGGAGTTATAAATCACAAGCAGGCAAGCTGGCTTACTTATTTAGGCCTGTATTCGCTGC
>JACROS010000029.1 GCA_016214325.1 Candidatus Omnitrophota bacterium
ATAAGGCTAATATTTGTGCTAGTTTTATCCCAGCAAGGCTTAAGGGCATGTTTGAACAAGGGATTGATAATCAGGTATATTTTAGCCTTGAAGATTTTCAGGCTAATAAGGAGAATGTAACTAGAAATACCGGAGTTTTTTCTTTTGACTCGGAGTATAAAGAATACCGCGGTAGTGCTAAGTCAAGCTACAATGCTTTTAGGATGCTTTCTCGACTAGATAAAGAATTATTTACTGCTAAAATCAATGATGACTTTATCGGGATAATTGCAACTAAAGGCGTAGATAGTTTTGTTATTTTGGCTTATAATTATATTGATCCGGAAATCGCAGTAAGTTTTCTTTCCAGAAATATCGGTATATTAACTGCCGGTGAAAGAAAATTTATTGTAAATTCTATTTATACTGAGCGTTTGCAAAATATTCTTTCTGGAAAACAAGCAATAACTGATTTACGCACCACTAAGCGTGTGAAGGAGCTTTTGCGCAAAGCAAAAGAGAAATATATTGAAGCACGCAAATTTGAATCAGGTTTTCGTAACTTGAAATTAGGGATAAAGAACATCAAAGACAGCTATCTCTATGAAAGATATGTGATTGATTCTTCTTGTCATACAGATTGTAACTTTTCTGTGATGGAAACAAAAGAAATTCAAGGGAACAATCTGTATGAAGAGGTGCTAAACTTAAGCCCTTATTCTGTACAAATGATAATCTTGAAGAAAAAATTGCCATTACTAGTGCCAGAAGATGCAAAACAATAACCAGGATTTGTCTAAAAATATCTATACTGTTTCTGAAATCACCCGAGATATCAAATTAATTTTAGAAAACACTTTTAACCAGGTTTGGATAGAAGGGGAGGTTTCTAACTTTCGCGCAGCTAGTTCTGGGCATTTTTATTTAACCCTTAAAGACGAGCAGGCAATTATTTCTGCAGCAATGTTTCGCGGGGCGAATAAAGATTTAAAGTTTAACCTTGAAGACGGGCTGAAAGTAATTTGTTTTGGCAAGGTTGATGTGTATGCTCCCCGCGGGCAATATCAATTAATTATTGAGCGTATTGAGCCAAAAGGCATAGGAGCACAACAATTAGCTTTTGAGCAGTTGAAAAATAAGTTGGCAAAAGAGGGTTTGTTTGATGCTGCGCATAAGAAGGAACTTCCTCAGATGCCTTTTTGCGTCGGGATTGTTACCTCGGCAGCAGGAGCGGCAGTAAGAGACATTTTGCAAATTTTAAAGAAAGGCGCTCCGGGAGTAGACGTGTTAATTCGTTCTGTGCGTGTGCAGGGAGAAACTAGCGCTAAGGAGATCGCCTTAGGTGTTCAGGAACTCAATGATTTTGGTAAAATAGATTTAATTATTGTTAGCCGAGGAGGAGGAAGCACCGAGGATCTTTGGTCCTTTAACGAAGAAGTTGTGGTAAGGGCAATTTATAATTCAAAGATTCCGGTAATTTCTGCAGTAGGCCACCAGATTAATCAGACATTATCTGATTTAGCGGCAGATTATTTTGTAGAAACTCCCTCAGCAGCAGCAAAAATTATTGTGGATAAAAAGAATTTTTTACTTTCAGAAATTGACAGCATGAAACATGAATTAGGATTTTCTATTTCAGAAGTTATAAACCGATTAAGTCATGGCCTTGTAGCTTTGCGGCACATGCTTAAAAGCCCGATGGACAGGCTTCTTGAAAAAGGGCAGTTTTTAGACGAGTTGTCTAATAGTCTTTCTAATAATATGCGGCACTGTTTAAGTCTGGCACAGGTAACGGCTGGTTCATTGATTAAGAGGCTGGATACCTTGAGCCCTTTAGCGGTTTTGTCCCGAGGATATAGCTTATCTACTGTTGTTTCTACGGGAGAGATTGTGGACAATATTGATAAATTAAAACTCGGGGATGTTGTAAAAACAGTTTTAAATAAAGGTGCATTTATAAGCAGTGTGCAGGAGGTAATTAAAAATGACTAAAGAAAAGCAATCTTTTGAAGAAGACCTAAAAAGGCTGCAGAAGATCGTTGAAGAGCTTTCTGGTGGTAAGCTTACTCTGGGAGAATCTTTAAAGAAGTATGAAGAAGGGGTAAAGCTGGCCCAAAGCTGCAGCGCTACTTTAAATGATGCTCAACGCAAGGTAGAGCTGTTAATGAAAAATAATGGCAAATATAATTTGGATAAATTTGAAGAAACGGACTCTAAGGAAGAATAATGCTGCTTGAAAAAATTAACTCGCCAGCTGATTTAAAGAAATTGCCTTTATCAAAATTGCCTGCATTGGCGCAAGAGATACGCCAAAGGATCGTAGAGGTGGTTTCTTTGTCTGGGGGGCATATCGCCTCTAGTTTAGGGGCAGTGGAATTAATTATTGCATTGCATTATTGTTTAAACGCTCCTCAAGATAAAATTATTTTTGATGTCGGGCATCAGGCGTATGCGCATAAAATTTTAACCGGAAGAAATAAAAGTTTTTCAACTTTGCGCCAATTTGGCGGGATTAGCGGGTTTCCCTCAAAAGATGAATCAGAATATGATCCTTTTACAACTGGGCACAGTTCAAATTCTGTTTCTCTGGCTATGGGGCTTGTCTGCGCTAGGGATTATAATCTTGAGCAATATCGAGTAGCCGCGGTAATTGGCGATGGCTCCTTAAGCGGTGGGCCTTGTTTTGAAGGTTTAAATAATGCCGGGCATTTAAAAAAAGATGTGCTGATTGTTTTAAATACTAATGAATTAAGCATTGCTCCAAACGTAGGGGCGATTAGTACGTATTTAAATAAATTGATTTCATTGCCAGTATATAATCGTTTTAAGGCTTCTTTGGAGAATTTTGCAGAGCAGCGCCTGCCGCGAGGAAGCCGTTTGGTGAAGCTTGCAAATAAATTTGAAGAAGGCCTTAAGGGATTGTTTGTCCCTGGGATGTTGTTTGAAGAATTAGGGTTTCGTTATTTTGGACCATTTGACGGGCATGATGTAGAGTTATTAATTAATCGTCTGAAGAATATTTTAACGATACGCGGCCCGTTACTGGTACATGTTATAACCAAAAAAGGCAAAGGTTATTTGCCTTCAGAGAAAGAACCTGTTAGATTTCATGGTACAAGCGCATTTGAAATTGAAACTGGAGATGTGGTAGGCGCAAAGAAGGCAAAGACATATACGGATATTTTTAGCCAAGAGATAACTAACCTTGGTGCAAAAATAAAAGAGCTGGTGGCGGTTACTGCAGCTATGTCTGAGGGGACAGGGTTGGATAAATTTCGTGACGCTTATCCAAAAAGATTTTTTGATGTGGGGATTGCTGAAGCTCATGCTGTGTCGTTTGCTGCAGGTTTGGCAAGAAGCGGGCTTATACCAGTAGTGGCGGTTTATTCTACTTTTTTACAACGTGCCTATGACCAGATTGTTGAGGATGTTTGTTTACAGAATTTAGGAGTGGTTTTTGCTGTTGACCGCGCTGGTATCGTTGGTGAAGATGGAGTGACTCACCAGGGAATTTTTGATTTAGCTTTCTTAAGGCATATTCCAAATTTAGTTTTGATGGCTCCTAAAGATGCTGACGAATTTAGAACAATGCTTGGATTTGCACTAACTTTAAAAAAGCCTGTGGCGATTAGGTATCCAAAGGCTGTTTGTCCGCAGTCAGGCTGGCAGGTTTCCGAGGTTGAGCTTGGTAAGCCAGAGCTTTTAAAAGAAGGTAAAGATTTTGCAATAGTTGCTTTGGGAAGCATGGTGGATCCGGCAGTACAAGCAATAACTAATTTGGAAAAATCTGGTTTAAAAGGTACATTAATAAATGCTCGTTTTGTCAGGCCATTAGATAAATTGGTACTTCAAAAACTTGTTGGCAATCATAAATACATTTTCACGATAGAAGATGGTGTTTTGGATGGTGGTTTTGGTTCTGCTGTGGAAGAGGTTTTAGATAAACTGGTTATAAGGCTTGGTTTACCGTCGGAATTTGTTGTGCATGGGAAAAGAGATATGCTTTTAGAGAAATACGGTTTAACTGCAAACGGAATTGCAAATAAAATAAAAGAGGTTGTTCATTAAAAATTATTGAAAAAATGGCTAAAGTTGTTATAAATAAAGAAAAATGCAAGGGTTGTTTATTGTGTGTTAGTTTTTGTCCAAAAGCTTTATTTATTGTTGAGGAAAAGTTAAACAGTAAGGGAGTCAAACCGGTAAAATTAAAAGAAATAAATGATTGTGTTGGCTGCGGCCAATGTGCGGTAATCTGCCCAGAATGTTGTATTGAAATATATGAATAAAAAAATTTTAATGACGGGAAATGAAGCGTTTGCCAAGGGCGCTTTAGATGCGGGGTGCCGTTTCTACGCTGGATATCCAATTACTCCGCAAAATGAGCTGCCTGCTTATATGGCTCTAAATATGCCTGAAGCAGGGGGAGTGTTTATTCAGGCTGAGTCGGAGATTTCTGCAGTGAATATGGTTTTTGGTGCCTCAGCTGCTGGAGTAAGGTCAATGACCTCTTCTTCAAGCCCAGGGATCAGCCTTAAGCAGGAGGGGATTTCTTATTTAGCAGGCGCGGAATTACCGTCTGTAATTATTAATGTTATGCGCGCAGGCCCAGGCTTAGGAAATATTTGGCCGTCACAGTCTGATTATTTTCAGGCGACCCGTAGCGCCGGGCACGGGGACAGTCATTGTATTGTTTTAGCGCCATCAACAGTGCAGGAGTCATATGATATTATGTTCTTGGCGTTTGATTTAGCGGACAAATATCGCAATCCAGTAATGATTCTTGGTGATGGTTTATTGGGGCAGATGATGGAGCCGGTTTTATTCACCAATCATCAGTTGTCTGTCGCTGCTGGAGGACCGGCGACCGGCGACCAGAAACCAGAGACCAAACTATGGGCGCTAACAGGCTGTAAAGGAAGAAAGCGCAATATTGCTAAATCTTTTTACTTGCGTGAAGGTGATTTAGAGAAATTGAATATTTTGTTGCAAAAGAAATATCAGGAAATTCAGGAAAAAGAAGAGCGCTTTGAAGGTGTTAATTTAGATAATGCGGAATTGGTTCTAGTCGGATATGGCACAATGGCGCGTATTGCTAAATCGGCAATGCAAAGATTACGAGAAGAGAATTATAATATTGGGTTGATTCGTCCAATTACACTTTGGCCATTTCCCAAGAAGGTATTTGAGCGGTATGCAACAGGCGATAAGCGATTAATCTTTTTGGCGGTGGAAATGAGTTACGGCCAGATGGTTGATGATGTTAAATTGTCACTTAACGGAAGATTTCCGGTAGATTTTATCGGTCGTTCCGGTGGAGGAGTAGTGTCTGAAGAAGATATAATTGCTAAAGTTAAGGGGTTATTGAGTACAAAAAAACGAAATGAATAAATCTTTTGTGCGTCCAAAATCTTTGGTAGATGTGTCAACTCATTATTGTCCGGGTTGCGGGCATGGCATTGCGCATAGATTGGTTGCTGAAGTTGTAGATGAGCTTGATATTCGTGAAAAAGTAATTGGAGTAACTCCTATTGGTTGTGCAGTAGTTGCTTATGATTATTGGGATTTTGACTGTTCTGAGGCAGCACATGGCAGAGCTCTTGCAGTAGCAACGGCAATAAAAAGAGTCAGGCCGGAAAATATAGTTTTTACTTATCAAGGAGATGGAGATTTAGCAGCAATTGGGACAAATGAAACAATCCACGCAGCAAATAGAGGAGAAAACCTAACAGTAGTGTTTATCAATAATGCGATTTATGGCATGACTGGAGGCCAGATGGCTCCGACTACTTTATTAAAACAGAAAACAGCAACAACTCCTCTAGGAAGAGAAATAAAGTACCACGGGTATCCTTTAAAAATTTCAGAAATGCTTGCTGTGCTTCAGGGAGTCAAGTACATTGAACGGGTGTCTTTGCAATCGCCTCAGGCGGTATTAAATGCCAAAAAGGCATTGAAGCATGCTTTTGAGAATCAAATAAATAATGTAGGGTTTTCTTTGGTGGAGATTCTTTCTCCTTGCCCAACTTACTGGGGGATGTCTCCTCGTCAGGCAATGGATTGGGTCAGGGATGTAATGAGTAAAGAGTTTCCAGTAGGAAGAATAAAATGATTGAGCGTATCATTATAGCTGGAGCAGGCGGGCAAGGCGTGATGCTTTTGGGCAAAGTTTTGGCAGAAGCTGCCATGCGAGAAAATAAATTTGTTACTTGGCTTCCGTCGTATGGGGCAGAAGTGCGCGGCGGGACTGCGCATTGCATGGTGGTTGTTTCTGATAAAGAGATAGGCTCTCCTTATATTGACAAAGCCGATACTTTGATTATAATGAACAAACCATCTTTAACTAAATTTGAAAATAGAGTTGGCCCTGGCGGCCTTAGCATAATTAATAGTTCTCTGGCTGGAGAGGCCTTAGATAAAGCCGGTGCTCTGGTAAAACAGCCCTTTACGGATGTTGCAGAGAAATTAGGAAATGTAAAGACTGCTAATATGGTGGCTTTAGGATGTTATATTGGCCACAAAAAAATCATTGACCCAACAACTATAAAAAAGGTAATAATGGA
>JACROS010000030.1 GCA_016214325.1 Candidatus Omnitrophota bacterium
GAAGAGGTTATTGGCTTGCCGGTGCTTGCGGTGATACCTTTTATCCGTCAGGAAGAACATGACAGCAAGCTGACCTGGCAGGATAAACTTCTTAAGCTGACGCCTTTTTATAAAGAAACAAAGGAGGATTTTGTCAGAAGAAGATTGATTACACATTTTGAGCCTGACTCAATTGCTTCGGAAGCTTTTAGGACATTAAGAACGAGCTTGAAGGTTTCTGCGGAGAATAAGGTTTTTCTTTTTACTAGTACCATGCATGAAGAAGGAAAAAGTTCTGTCACTATTAATACAGCCATTGCTTTAGCACAATCAGGGCTCAATACTTTGTTAGTAGGTTGTGATTTAAGGCGCCCGACAATCGCCAAAACCTTTGGTTTGGGTAAAAGACAGGGTTTATCAGAAGTTTTAAGCGGTGCTGTTCCGCTAGAGGATTCTATCAGTAATATTACCCATTTGATGATGGGCGGGATGGGTTGGGAAAATGTCATGAAAACACCCGGGTTGGATCATCTCTCATTTATAGTTGGAGGCAAGATTTTATCTCAGCCGGCCGAATTGTTGGGATCCAGTAAAATGAAGGACTTATTAGATACTTTAAAGGTTCGCTATGAAGTGATTATCCTTGATACCCCTCCTGTATTGCCGGTTACTGATGCATTGTTGCTTTGTCCGTATGCTGATAGTGTTGTAATTGTTTATCAGGCAGGCCGTATTGCCAAATCTTCTTTAATCAGGGCAAAGAGCCTTTTACTTTCCTCTGGGGCGAAATTAAGAGGAGTAGTATTAAACCATGTTAGAGCAACTACTGAGCAGATTGAAAGAGTTTATCCTTACTATAAAAAATATAAATATTCTGCTGTTGAGGGGACCTGATAGCTTTATGGCGGAGTATTCCCGCATATGTTAATCCTCGCTGTTTTTCTTTTTGTTTTACTGGTAATAGGCCTTGCAGGGGTAAGCGGAAATAAGCCTGAGTTAGTATTCTTTCTTTCGGTTATCGGTGTGACACTGCTTATTATCGGAACTCTTTATTTATTTACTTCCCTTTATTTAAAGGCAAGCCCGTTGTTTTTTATTGTACTGCTCTTTACTTTTATTGTTATAATTTTAGTAGTTTCCTCAAAGGTCCTGAGATAAATGGACGAATACCTTCCTATTTTTATTATTTTCTTTATTGTTGTTTCAATAGCTGCGGCAGCACTTTTTTATTCAACTCCACTTTACGCTATTTTTATTGTTTCTGGGCTCTTTGTTTTTGTGGCGTCTTTTGTTAGTATTGACTTGGGGCTTACCATTATAATTATTGCGATGATGTTCTCACCGGAGATTAACGTTGCCGAAGTCCCTAAGCGCAGTGTTGTTATTAGGATTGAAGATATTTTCTTGATTGTGGTTTTCTTTAGCTGGATTGTTAGGATGGCAATAGATAAAGAACTTGGTTTATTGGAAACTACTCCTATTAATGTGCCTATCTTTTGCTTTATAGGGGCAAGCCTTATCTCAAGTGTAAGAGGAGCTTTGTTAGGAAGGGTTACTTTTATTAAAAGCATCTTTTTCTCTTTAAAGTATACTGAATATTTTCTGCTTTTTTTTATGATTTGTAATCACATTCGTACGCGTAAACAAATTAAGTATTATCTTGGTGTTTTTGTGCTTGTTTTTATACTAACTGCAATTTATGGTTTCTCTCAAATTGGTTCAGGTAGAATTTCTACGCCATTTGAAGGAAAATCTTCTGAGCCGGCAACTTACGGTGGTTATATTATTATCGTAGGTATGGTAATTCTTTCTTGTGCCTGGCATGTTAAAGGAATATTTCTTCAATTATTTCTTGGTGGTTGTTTTTTATTTAGTATACCTCCATTTTTGCATTCACTGTCGCGTGCTTCATACATGGGAATTATTCCTGCATTTTTTGCTTTCTTCTTCTGGACCAAGAAAAATAAATTTTTCTTGGTTATTGCTGTGATGTTGGCAATGGTTATAAGCGTGGCTTTTATGCCTGATTTTGTGAAGAACCGCGTAAAAGAAACATTTACCGGAAAAGAAAAGCCAATTGCTGGTCAGGCGCTTAAATTGGAAGAATCAGCCACTGAGCGCATTGACAGCTGGAACAGGATTTTATTAAATAAATGGCCAAAGCAGCCGCTTTTAGGCCATGGCCCGGGGAGTTTATTTGTTGATGGGCAATATGTAACCTTTTTAGCAGAAAATGGTTTTGTGGGTTTGTTGTTTTTTGTCTGGATTTTTATGACTTTATTTAAAGTTTGTTTTGATAATATGAAGTTATTAAAAGGCGATGACCTTGCTCAGGGCATAACTATTGGTTTTGCTAGCGGCATGGTTGGGCTTTTGGTACATGCTTTAACTGCAAATACGTTTATTTTAATCAGGGTAATGGAGCCTTTGTGGTTCTTGGCTGGGATAGTTGTATCTCTGCCGAAGGTGGCGCAGGAAAATGTCGGATAAAAGAATACTGGTGTTTTCTACTGTAATAGTTTTTATTTTTAGGATATTTTCTTTTTTGCTGGGTTATTTCCGGGATGTCTTAGTGACCCGTAATTTTGGCGCAAGCCATTTAACTGATGCTTGGTATATTGCTTCTAATGTTCCTGAGTTTTTATTTAAGTTTTTGATGTTTGGGGCTTTTGGAGCAAGTTTTTTTCCTGTTTTTATTGATTTAATTTCTCAGAAAAAAGAAGAAGAAGGCTGGCGCATAGCAAGTTCTGTAATTAATTTCTTCGGATTAGTTTTGGCAGGTGCCTCAATTATTGGAATTATTTTCTCAAATCAACTAGTTTATGTTTTTGCTCCCGGATTTAATGCGAATACCCATCATTTGGCAGTCGGCCTTACGCGTTTACTGCTTAGTGTTTTAGCGTTTATGGGGATTAATGGTTTGTTGATTGGCATATACCGTTCATATTTTAATTTTGTGGTTCCTGGAGCATGTAGTTTGCTTGTTCCTTTGTCAATTATTGTTTCAATTGTTTTGTTCTCAAAAACTTTTGGTGTGTATGCTTTGGCTTGGGGAACAATCGCAGGTTTTTTATTATCTTTTTTTGTTTTGGTAGTATTTTTAGGGAATAAAATTAACTTTTATAAATTTATTATTGATTTTCGTAATCCCCAGGTGCGCAGGATTTATTTACTAATGCTTCCGTTAATCGGCGCGGAAATAATTGGCAAAGGAATCAGTGTTGTAGATCAAATGTTTGCTTCAACTTTGCCCACTGGCTCAGTTACTTCTTTATTCTTAGCAAACCGAATTGTTGGAGTTCCTGTTGAGTTTTTTTCTATGACATTTGCTACTGTAATTTTCCCTTTCCTTTCTTATAATACTGCCCTTAAAAATAAAGAAGAATTTAAGAGTAACTTGTTATTAACTATTAAGTTGTCGTTACTAATGTTGATTCCTTCTTTGGTGGGTATTGTCATATTTGGTCAAAAGTTGATTAGGATTATATTTGAACATGGTAAATTCACAGCTTATGACGCTCGGGTGACATACGTTGCTTTATTTTATTTAAGTTTAGGCTTGATTGTTTACGGCCTCAAACCAATTCTTACAAGATGTTTTTATGCTATGCAGAAGAACTGGATAATATTTAAGTTTGAAATAATAGGCTTTAGTCTAAACATAGTTCTGGATTATATTTTAATGAAATATATGGGATTAGGAGGCATAGCTTTGGCAACCTCAATTGTTACGTTAATTACGGTTTCCTATCTTGTTAAATCTCTAAAAAAGGAAATAGAAATCAACCTGTTAGCGATTTCTCCGTTTATTTTGAAAGTTTTATTTGCAGCATTTGTTATGGGTTTAGTTGGTTATTTTTCTGATAACTTAGTGGTTAAATTCTTTAATATTGACTTGTTAATTAACCAGCTTTTTTATCTTGTTATACTTATCGTGTTGAATGTCATAGTGTTTTTCGGAGTATTGTTTCTAATTAAGGTTGAGGAGGTAAAGTTGGTATGGCAGGTATTAAAGAAAAATATATTTCAGAAAGTGACGGCTTAGGCCCAGATTTTGAGAAAGGGCTGATTTATAAAGAACATCTGAGTAGGTATAAGTTTTGTTTAAACTATGTTTCGGATAAAACGGTTTTGGATTTAGGTTCATCAAGGCGTGACGGCCCAATTCTTTTGGGAGCTCTGGCAAAAGAAGTCATTGCCATGGACATACAATTTTTTGATATAAAATATGCCCGAGATAATTTTGCTAAGGATAATGTAAAGTATCTTAATGCTGACGGAGTAAGCCTGCCTTTTAAAACAGCTAATTTTGATGTGGTAATTTGCCTTGAGGTTATTGAACATATCCTTGATCATGACAAGCTGCTAACTGAGATAAGAAGAGTTTTAAGGCCAGGCGGACTTAGCATTATTTCAACTCCCAACAAAAAAATGGTAAAGATTTTCGGGACCCAAGATAATCCTTTGCATGTGAAGGAAATTGAATGTGAAGAGTTTAAGAATTTATTGGATAAATATTTCAATAAAGTTGAGTTTCACGGCCAGACAAGAGGAAAAGCTGTGGTTGGCAAAATGTATGCTTTGCATTTGTTGTTAAGGAAAATTGATATTTTAAATCTGAGAAGATTGTTTCCGAGTCAATTCAAGAAGAGCTTATCTGAAAGTATTGCCAAGGCAACAGGCGCAAAAGAGCTGGATAAAATAGAAGATACTGATTTGGTAATTTCGCAAAAGAACATAAAGACATGTCGTAATATTATTGCAGTTTGTCAGAAATGAAACAGCTAATTAGTTTTATAAAATTTATTATTTCATTATTATTTGGTGAAAGCGCATATTTTAAGTTGAGATGGTTTTTATTGCATGGGAGCAGATATTATGCGATTGCTGGTTATTGGGCAATTGACGGCTGGCTCACAGAAAAAGAAGCTTGTGCTTTGTATGATACGGTTTGTAATTTGTCTGCCAAAGAACCTGTAGTGGTTGAAATTGGCTCCTGGCTTGGGAAATCCAGTGTTATACTGGGAAAAGGGCTTAAAAAGAATAAGACAGGTAAATTATTTTGTATTGACCCTTTTGATGCCAGCGGAGATAAAATTGGAGAAGAAGATTATCATCGTAGGGCAGAAAGCTTAGGTATTCCCTTGGTTGAAAAGTTTATCAAAAACCTGAAGAAATGCGGCGTTTTTGAATATGTAAAAATACTTCAAGGAAAAAGCTGGGAGTTTTCCGGAGAGTGGAACAAAGAGATAGATTTTCTTTTTATCGACGGAGACCACTCTTATGAGGCAGTATTGCGTGATTACCTTGACTGGGCCAAGTTTGTAAAAAAAGGAGGCTTTATCGGGTTTCATGACGTTGTCGTGAATCCAGCAGATAAGTCAGTTTATCAGGACGGCCCTTATAGAGTAGTAAAAGAAAAAATTCTGGAAAGTAATGAATGGACAGATAAAATGTTTTTTCATTCGCTGTTTATTGCAAAGAAAGTTTAGTAATTTTATGGACATTTTACTTCGTGATGACGATATAAATTATTTTACAACTCCTGAAGAGCTTCAGGATGCCTGGGGCTGGTATTTTAATCAAAAAGGAGCAAAGTTAAATTTTGCAATTATTCCTTTTGTTTCTCCTGTTGAGTTTTGTAAAACCGGTACTAACGAGGAAACAATTGGAAAAAACAGCCGTCTTGTAGATTATTTAAAAGAGAGAATTAAAGAAAATAAAGTTGAAATAATCTTGCACGGGTATAGCCATGCTTCGTCTGGGAAAAGATTTGAATTTGAAAGCAATAATTCTCAGGAGCTGTCAGAAAAAATAAAAAAAGGAAAAGCTTATTTGGAAGAATTGTTTGGGATTAAGATAAATTCATTTGTCCCGCCGCATAACGCTATCAGTGCAGCCGGCCTTAAAGAGGTATCAAGGAATAATCTGAATTTACTCGCAGCTGTTCCATTAAATCCCCTGAAAGTTGGCTTTAGTTTTAAGAAACAATCGGCATATTTGAAGAGACTGATTTTTAGTATTACTCATAAAAAGATCTTGAAAGGAAAATTCATTTATCCTAATTTGCAGATACTGCACAATATCCAGCAGTTGGATTGTTTTAATTTCTTGCCGGAGTTATTTACTCCTCAAGAGCTGTTTAATTTTATAAAATGCGTAAAAGAGGCAAAAGGAATTTTTTGTTTAAGTGTTCATTATTGGCAGTTAAATGAATCAGCAAGGTCAAAATTAGAAGAGACTTTTAAGCTTATTCAAAGTTTAAAAGACACAAGGTTTTGTTTTGCTTCAGAAATATTTAAGGTGAGAGCATGATTTCTGTAATAGTAAATACTTATAACGAGGAGAAATATTTGGATCGCTGCCTAAGCCATCTAACTTGGGCAGATGAAATAGTAGTTGTTGATATGTATTCTTCTGATAAGAGTGTTGAAATAGCGCGTAAATATACCGATAAAATATTTTATCATGAAAGAACAATCAGCGTACTTTATGCGAGAAATTTCTCTCTTTCTAAAGCCAGTGGTGATTGGGTGTTGATTGTTGATCCCGACGAGGTTATGCCGCAGAGCTTGGGCGGGAGACTAAAAGAATTATCTTTATCAAAACCAGACTTTAAGGCAGTAGCTATTCCATTTCAGACTATTTGTTTTGGCAAGGAGCTTAAGCATACGTATCCTCTCATTTGGAAATTACGGTTTTTAAAGAAAGATTCAATAGATTTTCCTAAGAGAGTTCACTCTGATCCTGTTATAAATGGCACTACTTATCATCTTCCTGCTGAATCCGGGTATATTACTAAACATTATGTTGCCGAGGATGTTTATAGATTTGTTGAGAAAATGAACCGGTATACAAGCGATGAAGCCGCGCATCTTTATAAAGACAATGGGTTAAGGTCTTCTAGAATCTTGATGCTTAGAAAACCTATAGCAGAGTTTATTAATTATTACTTTAAGCGAAAAGGTTATAAAGATGGTATAGAGGGTTTTATTTTTAGTGTTTTGATGGCTGTGTACAGGTTTTTAATTTATATTAAATTATGGGAACTTGATAAGGTAAATTATTTATCGGAGGCTCAGTAAATGGATCTATCTGTAGTAATTGCATTTTACCGGGAAGATAAGGAAATTCTTTTTCAATGCCTTGAGGCTTTTAGAAAAAGTGCAGAGGGGATAAGCTATGAAATAATCTTTATTAATAACAGTACGCAGCCTCTCCTTTTGCCTGCTGATTTGATTGTTATAAATAATCCTAATAATGTTGGCATTGCTAAAGCTAGGAACCAGGGAGTTGCTATTGCAAAGTCTTCGGTAATATTTCTCCTGGAGCCAGATATCATTGTGAGTGATCTTTGTGTAAAAAAGATGTTTAACTTTTTGATGAGCCGTAAAGATATTTCTGCAATTGCTCCGAAGCTTATTTCTCTGGATGGTTCACTTCAGTATAATTTTAGGAACTTACCTTCTATTTTTTATCCAATTTATGAAATATTATCGATTCCGGTGCGAAATCAAAAGACTCAAGAAGGTTTTTATGACTTTTTGGGGCTGGGTTCATTGATGTTTAAGAAAGAAAGCTGGGAAAGGGTTGGCCCGTGTGATGAGCGCTTTATCTACGGATTTGATGATACAGATTGGTGCAGGCGTGCAAAGCAAAAAGGCTTAAAACTTTATTATTACCCGATAGCACAAGCGGTTCATTTATTGCATAAGTCAGTTGCTGCTAGTGGAGGAAGACAGGTTGATTTTTACCTGTGCGAAGTTATCTATTATACTAAGCATTACGGTTTTTTGATTGGTTTTTTACTTAAGGTTTTTATTATTTTATTTTCACTTCTAAGGATCTTGGTATTAACTTTTAAGCCGTCGCGCAGAGCAACTCGTGATTTGCTTTTTGAGCTAATAAAAAGGCTGGTATTTCTTAAATGAGAAATTTGATTTTATTTTTAAGTGTATTTTCAGTTTTTCTTTTAATTTTCTTGTCAATTCATGAGTTTTATCCTTTAGAAGGTGATGATGGCCGTTATCTTGTGGTAGCGCAGTCATTAAGCCTTGGTAAAGGTTTTACTTTGATTAATGCGCCTCTTGAACCCCCAGATACAAGAGTTATGCCGTTTTATACAGTATTGCTGGCGGGTTTAATAAATATTTTTGGGGTAAACTTCTTTTTGTTGAGGGTGGTTTCTGCGCTTTTGGTTTCATTGGCGGCTTTATTTTTGTTTCTGACATATAAAAAACTTAATTTTGATATAAGTTTAGGCGTATTTTCATTGGCTTTGTTTTTTACTAATCCATATACTGTTTATACGGGATGGCAAATTTTGACTGAGCCAATTTTTATTTTTTTGAGCGCGTTGTCTATTTATTTAATGTGTTCGTATTTGGAGAAGAAGAAACCAAGTTTTTTCTGGGTAGTTTTGGCTAGTTCAGCCTGTTTTTTATGCAGGTATGTGGGCATGTTCTTAATTATTCCTTTTGCGATTATTTTAGCCTGGAAAAGAGAATTTAAGAAAGCTGTAATTATTTTTGGAGTACCATTTATACTATTCTGTTTGTGGAATATGCGTAGTTTCTTTATTTCTTCAGGGCCATTCTTCTACTCTGGGACATATTTTGAGGAGCTTCTGCGTAAAGGCGATTATATATCTAATAAGGCTGGGTGGATAAATATCTTCGAGCTTTTAAAAAGATCGGCGTATTATCTTGTGGTTTATTTGCTGGATATTGTCCCTGATTTTATTATTTATCCTTTAAAGTTTATAGCAGTGTATTCGTTATTATGGCCGATAAAATTAGTTAGTGGCTTCGTGCTTTCTGCGGTTACTTTGATTGGATTTATTTATTGTTTGTTGCGAAAGAACATTTTAATTTGCCTCTATTTCTTATTTTACCTGGGAATAATTTTTATTCCTGCTTATGGAGTAAGATATTTGGTAGTTGTAGGTATTTTAGTTTATTTATTTCTTGCCTTAGGATTGGCCAAGATTATGAAGAATAAGAAGGTAGTTAGTTTTGTGCTCAGTATTCTTCTATTTTTAAATTTATGGGGCAATTTAAAAGAAAACTTATTTTATAAGAATGCTCCTGAATTAGAAAGCTATAAAACTACTCTTTTATGGGCAAAAGACAACCTTCCAGATGATGCATTAGTTATTGCAAAAAAGAGTTTTAGTGCTTGGTGGCTGGCTAAAAGAAAGACATTGGATTATCCTGAAAAGAGTGAATTAGGTGGCTATCTAGGCAAAAGCAGCTATTTTGTTTTAGATTCTCGGGATATACTTTCTAGAAGAGAAAGAGATGTTTTTCTCAGGTTATTTGTTTATGAGCATAAGAATTATTTTAAAGAAATCTATACTGCTCCTGATGGATTGACAAAGATATTTAAGTATGAGCCAGAGGCGTAAAATGTTATGAAAGTAAACAAAAAGATAAAAATTTTAGTTTTTGAATCCGGGGGTTGGGGAGGTATATCGCACTATGCCTATAATTTCTCAGATGCGCTTTCTAAGACTGGGCAAGCCGAGGTGGTGCTTCTAACTGACAGGGAATATGAGCTTGAACATCTTCAGAGAGAGTTTTCTTTAAGAAAGGAATCAATCCGCGGCAAACCATATATACTCGCTGTTTTAAGTGTAATTAGAAGTATTGCGGTGATTAAGCCGGATGTAATTCATGTGCAGTCGCTAATTACTGCTCGCAAAGATTGGCTGTTTTTTATTATTGCACGTATTTTTAATCTAAAGATTGTTTATACCGCGCATAATATCTTGCCACATGAAGATTCTGAAAAACAAGCTAAGGGAATGAGGTTTGCATTTTCCATAATTTATAAATATTCTAGAAAAATTATCGTACATTCCCAGTATTCAAAAGACAGGTTGATTTCCCTTTTTGGGGTGCCAGAGGAAAAGATTTCTATTATTTACCACGGTGATTATTTGTTTATGCGTCAGAAAGAAATGACTCAGAAAGAGGCAAGGAAAATTTTGGGGATTGCTGAGGATAAGAAAGTGATCTTGCAATTTGGTGCAATCAGGGAATATAAAGGGCTTGATACGTTAATTTATGCTTTTAAAATATTTAGTCAGGCAAATGATAAAGCTGTGCTTCTTGTGGTTGGAAAGCCAATCAGGATTAATATTTCAAACTATAAAAAATTTATTAAAGAATTGGATTTAGAGGAGAAAATTATTCTCAAAGATTATTATATCCCCCTTGAAGAAGTAGGGGTTTATTTCTTTGCAGCAGACATAGTAGTTTTGCCGTATACTGAGATAGATATGAGCGGCTCATTACAGCTTGCGTATGCTTTTGGTAAGCCCGTGCTCGCATCAAGAAGCGGAAGTTTTTCAGAAATGGTGGAAGATGGACGCAATGGGTATCTTTTCTCAAGCGGAGATACAGAAGGATTAGCGGAGCTGTTAAAGAAAGTTATTTCTGACGAAACACTTTTAAAGGCAATGGGAGTTCGTTCGCGAGAAATTGCCGAAGAAAAATTTGGCTGGAGCAAGATAGCTGAAAAAACATTAGGTCTGTATAAATTTCTAATGGGTGTTTAGAAAATGAATATTTTGTATTTAACAGATACAGGAAATATTATCGGCGGCGGAGAGTTTAGTTTGATTGATTTGCTGAAAAATTTACGCCGTGATGAATTTAATCCTTGTGTGGTTATGCCTTTTGAGGGCAGTTTTGCGGAAATAGTTAGGGGGCTGGGTGTTTCAGTGATTATTGTTGGGTCTAAGAAAATAAAAAACCCATTAAATATTTTTTATTCAGCAAATGCGCTAAAGCAGCTTTCTGGCATTATCAAGAAATACAAAATAGATTTGGTCCACTCGAACTCTACGGGGGGCATATCTTTTTTAGGAAGCCTTGCTGCAAAGTTTAAAAGAATCCCTTTTGTTTGGCACGTTAGAACTATGGATCAGGGAGTTATTAATTTTGTGCAGAGTTTATTGGCAACTAAGATTGTGGCAATTTCTCAGGCAACAAAGAATAAATTTTGGTGGTTGCCAATGAAAAATAAGATTTCAGTAATCTATAACGGGGTGGATTTAAGAAAGTTTGATATGGAAGTTGACAGGATTAACATAAGAAAAAGCCTTGGTTGTAAAGAGGATGAATCTCTGGTCGGGACGATTGGCAGGTATCATGCTATTAAAGGTTACGAATACATTATTAAAGCAGCTGGTATTATTTTAAAAGTTTTCCCAGGAGTAAAGTTTTTTGTTGCAGGATTAGATTATAATGAAGAGAATAAAACATTGATTAGCCTAAAAAACAGTGTTAATAGGCTTAATTTAGAAGACAGGATCCTTTTGTTAGGAAAGAAAGATAGCGTTACAGAAATAATCTCTTCGTTAGATATATTTATCCTGCCTTCTTTAACAGAATCTTTTGGCAGGGTTTTAGTGGAGGCAATGGCTGCAAAAAAGCCTGTGGTTGCTTTTAATGTCGGAGGGGTTGCTGAAATTGTTGAGGACGGCAAAACAGGATTTCTGGTGAAAGCAAGAAATTATAAGATGTTTGCCAGTAAGATTATTTATTTGCTTAAAAATCCGGAAATGGCAAGGAAAATGGGTGAAGCAGGAAGAAGGCGCTGTGAGGAATTATTCGGCATAGATTTATACGTTAAAAGAATTCAGTCTGTATATAGAGAATTAATAAATGAGAATAGCTATAGACATTAGAGAGTTAAGAACGGATAGCCTTACTGGTATAGCGCGTATCTTGCGTACAGCTTTACCGTTATTGGCCAGAGATAATCGTAATCAGTATGTGCTTTTTGCCAACCAGTTTACCGATACAGCGAATTTATCTGCGGCAAATATGAAGATAGTCAGCAGAAAAGAATTCTTTACGTTTTTCTATGATCAGTTTACTTTGCCAGTTCTTTTAAAGAAAGAGAAAATAGATGTGTTTCTTTCGCCGTATTTTAAATGTCCATTAGTTAAGGTGTGTAAGTATATAGTTTATATCCACGATTTGCATTTTCTAAAACCAATATTAAGGAAAGGCGTGGAAAAATTAAGGCCTTATTTAACATATTTAAAGCTGGTTTTGAAGGTAGCAGACAAAGTTATTACCGTTAGCAACTTTTCCAAGAAAGAGATAATAAAGATTTTAAATGTCCCGGAAGAAAAAATTGATGTAATTTATAATCCTATAGGAGATAACTTCTTAAATTTTTTACCGGATAATAACAAGAACGAAGAGGTTAGGGTTAAGTACGGCTTGCCAGACAAATATTTTCTTTATGTAGGGAATTTCTTTGCTCATAAGAATGTCCAAGGTTTAATTATGGCTTATAAAATTCTGCCTAAGGAATTATTAGAGGGTTACAATCTTGTTTTAGTGGGCAAAAAAGATGTTAATCTTAGGAAAATTCAGAATTTAATTAGCTCTCTTGGATTAGAAGAAAGAATTAAGGTAATTGATTTTGTTTGTGATAATGATATACCTTATATTTATCATGGCGCAAGTTTGTTTATTTATCCGTCTTTTTATGAGGGGTTTGGTTATCCTCCATTAGAAGCATTGGCGTGTGGAACAAAGGTAATTTCTTCTGATGCTGCTTCTTTACCGGAAGTGCTGAAAGATAAGGTTGTTTATTTTAATCCACAGGCTCCGGAATCTATTAAAAATGCAATTTTACAAGGCCTAGAACAGCCTTCTCCGAAGGTGGAAGAGTTGTTAAGCATGTATAAATCAGACAAGTTTATAAGGGAGCTTACTCAGAATGTTAGTATTTGAAGTAATATTTGATAAAATCCGGTTAATTTTCCGCATTTTACAAGGAGGAACATCTTCTTCTGGTTTAATACCTGAGATTATACGTAAAAAGGCTTTGCGTATTTTAAAGCACAGTAAAGGCAGGCTTCTTGATGTTGGTTGCGGAGAAGGGTTATTTTTAAAGAACTGTATTTTGAAGAAAGACTTGCAATGTTTAGGTGTTGATTTGGCATTTTATAGTTTACAAGAAGCCAGAAAAAGGCATCCACTGGTTAGTAATTTGATTATGGCAGATACTAGATTCTTGCCGATAAAGGATGATTCTTTAGATTGCGTGGTTATGTTGAATTTTTCCATTAATATTGCTCATTACGTGGATTTGTTGGTTATTTTTAGAGAGATTAAGCGGGTATTAAGAAGAGATGGGTTGGTGATTTTTGATTTTAGAGAAAGAAATAATTTTATTAATTACCTCCGGTTTAAATTCTTGCGTTTATATGATAGAAAAGTGCCAATTGTAAATACTTATAGCATAGGTGATTTTAAGGATTTCTTTGAAGACGAGCAGTTAGAGATAGAGCAGTTTCATTCGTTATTTTTGGGGACAGCAAAGTTGGTGGTGTTAGGGCGCAAAATTGAAAATGAATAAGAGAATTTTATTTATAACCTATGATTTTCCTCCTATTGCAAGCGGGATTTCTACTTATTTTAACCATCTTTGGAAAGGGTTGAATGGGGTTGATGTGTTTATTTTGGCTCCGAGATTAGAAAATGATGATGAAATTGATAGAAATTATTTACATAAAATTTTACGCTATCAAAAATTCTTTGGTTTAAAGTTCTTGCGGGTTTTAGCTTTAATTCCTGTTATTGCCCGGCATATTAGAAAACACAGGATTGATGCTGTTTTTTGCGGAGTGCCGGTAAGTTTAGGTTTTTTAGGCTGGTTATTTAAGAAAATATTTGGTTTGCCTTATGTGGTTTTTTATTACGGCGGAGAGTATGATAAATTTAGAAAGAATGTTTTTATTTTTGACATATTAAAACAAAATTTAAAACAAGCAGATGCAGTAATTACGATTAGTGATTTTACAACAAATGAAGTTTTGAAGTTCGGAATTGACCGTAAAAGGGTAATTAAGATTACTCCTGGAATTGATACAGATAAATTTAGGCCAGGGCTAGATATGTTGGGGTTAAGGAATAAATTTGGCTTAGAAGGAAAAGCTGTGCTTTTGACAGTTGCGCGTTTGGTTAAAAGAAAAGGCATTGATTCAATGATTATGGCTCTACCTAAAGTTATTCAGCAAAATAGAAATATTAAATATCTTATTGTTGGTGTTGGCAGTGATGAAAAATATTTTAGGGATTTGGTAAAGGACAACAAGCTTGGCGAGTATGTTGAATTTGCAGGCAGGGTTTCAGATGACGAGCTTCCTTTGTATTACAATGTTTGTGATATTTTTGTGATGCCGAATAAAAAAACTTATGGACGTGAAGTGCTTGAGGGTTTTGGTATTTCGTTTTTAGAGGCTTCAAGTTGTCAGAAGCCGGTTATCGGAGGCTTGTCAGGCGGCTCGAGTGAAGCAGTGGTTGATGGTAAAACTGGATTGTTAATTGATCCAGAGAATATAGAGTTATTGGCGCAGTCAATTTTAAGCTTAATTAATAATCAGGCCTTTGCAGATGAATTAGCCAAAAACGCAAGGGAGCGTGCAAAAAATGAGTTTAGTTGGCAGCAAAGATCTGAGCAGTTGAGGCAAATAATATTAAATATATGATTCCATTTATTTGTCAACGTTTTTTCTTTAAGGATTTTCTTAAGTCATTTTTTGTAAAGGATATTGATGATGAGCTAAAACGTATCCTGGAAGAAACTTTTGTCAATAAAGAAATCTTTTATACTAATTGTGCAAAGACTTCTTTATATGCGGCGCTGGCTGTTTTAAAAAATAATTCTGTCCGCAGTAAAGTAATTTTACCAGCATACACTGATTCAGGATTAGTTGCTGTAATTAAAAAAGCAAGGTTAACTCCTATTTTATGCGACAATAGCCTTAAAGATTTTAATCTTGATTTAGAGAAGGCAAAACTTTTGCTTAATAATGATGTGTTAGCTGTAATTTCGCCGTGTATGTTTGGTGTTCCGCAAGATTTAGAGGAATTTAATAAATTTTGTTTTGAACGCGGAATATATTTGATAGAAGATTTTGCGCAGGGCTTTGGTTCTAGTTTTAAAGGCAAGGCTGTAGGTAATTATTCCCATTTTAGTTTTACAAGTCTTGCCCGCGGCAAAAATGTTTCTACTTATAGCGGAGGCATACTTTTTGTGGATAAGGAATTTGCCCTTGATATTCGGCGGGAGATTGATAAATTAGCCAAGCCGTGTTTATTGATTGCCTTAAGGGATTTTATCTTGTATCAATTGGTTTGTATTCTGAGCCATCCTGCGGTGTATTCTTTTATTGGGATATTTGTTTCTGGTTTTAAGAAGCAAAAGCCAGTTTTTGATTTTAAATTGGGCCGGATGCCGCAATTTAAGAAACACCTTTTATATGCAAATTTATTAAATCTAAATAAATTAGTTTTGCCGAAGATAAATTTTGGAAAACAACTTTACCTTCAGTTAAAAGATAAGAAAGATCAGGTATTGATTCCTCAGATTAGCGAGGAGATGGAGGTTTGTTATAATCGTTTTCCAGTGATTATCAAGGATAAGAAAAAGCTATTGCTTTGTAGAGAAGAACTAAATAGGGCTGGCATTGAGGCGAATTGTTTTTATGGAAAAACCTTGTTTGATTTCTATCCAGAGTTAGTTCAGCTTCGAAATAAAAGTGAGTTTATTAATGCAAAAATGCTGGCTGATAATTTGTTGGTATTTCCTGTAAATTGTTTTATGAATAAAAAAAACCTGGAAAGGATAGTAAGTATATTATGATTCCTTTGGCTAATTTAAGACGGACATTTATAAAAGCATTTGAGCAGCCGCTATATGCGCTAAAAATGTTTTTTATCCGTGGTATTGATTATTTGTTTTATAGATTTGGAACAGGGCGGTCATTTCTCCCTGAGGCGGTTACTATTTTCCTGACTTATCTTTGTAATTTGCGTTGCAAGATGTGCGGACAGTGGGGGGAGGAAGGTGTTTGCAAGGGTTTTTCTAAAGAAGAAGTTTCCAGCCAGCTTGATTTTGCACAAATCAAAAAGTTTATTGACGAGGTTAGTTTTTACCGTCCGAGTATTACCTTATTTGGCGGGGAGCCGCTTCTTTATAAAGATTTTAAGCAAACCTTTAGTTATATAAAACAAAGGAAATTACACTGTGTTTTGATTACCAATACCTCTATTTTAAAAGATTATGCTCCATTATTAGTAGAGATGGGTTTGGATGAATTAAATATTTCTGTTGATGGGCCGCAGGAAATTCATGATCAAATCCGCGGAATTCCGGGTTTATTTAAGCAGATTGAAGAAAATATCGCTTATTTAAATCAATGCAAGGAAAGGTTTAGTAAGAAAAAACCGCTTCTTCATATTGAGTTTACTATTACTAAATTTAATGTTGACTATATGCTGGAAATGGTGGATGTTGCTCGGCAATTTAAGGCTACGAGCCTTAGTTTTCATCACTTGATTTTCTTGAGTAATAAGCTTTATGTTGAACAAGAGAAAGCCTTTTCAGGGCTTTTTAATGCCTCCAGTCGTTGGTGGAAAGGCTTTGTGCTTGAAGATAGCGGCATTGATACAACTAAATTATCCGAGAATATTAATAAACTGCAAAAGCTTAGAATAAAAGATTTGCAAATTGATATTTATCCAAATATCAAGGGCTCAGAGATTAATGAATATTATCACAATTTATCATTTATTCCTTCTGGATATAACAAAAGATGTCTCAGCCCTTGGTTGACTTGTTATATTTTTCCAGATGGCACTGTCAGGCCATGCCTGGATATGGAGCATAAGGCTGGAAATGTGAAAGATAAAAAGTTCTTAGAAATCTGGAACAGCTTGGAATTTATTCATTACCGCCGGGTGCTTAAGCAGAAAAAGTTATTTCCTGCTTGTGTGCGTTGTAGCGAGCTGTATCGTTATTGACCAAGATTATGGAAGATAATCAAAAAGTTAAAATTGCTTATGTAATTACCCGCCTTGAAAGAGGCGGTTCTCCAGATGTGGTGCTATCGTTATTTCAACATTTGGATGAGAAGCGATTTGACAAGTACCTTATTTATGGCCCTACTAATAATTTCCCTCCGTGTTTTGATGCCATTAAGCAGGCTTATAAAGATAGAATAATTTTTCTTCCTTCGCTTGTACGTAGTATTAATCCTGTTAAAGATTTTATTGCCTTTAATTTCTTGTTAGATTTCTTTAAGAAACAAAAAATTCAAATTGTGCATACGCATACCTCGAAAGCTGGTTTTGTTGCCCGGCTTGCGGCTAAGTTTTCCAGAGTTCCTATAATTATTCACACTCCCCATGGCCATGTTTTTTACGGTTATTTTAATGTTGTAATGAATAAGTTGATTATTTTCTTAGAGAGGATGCTGGCAAGGATTACTGATAAGATTATTACTCTTACTGAGGCAGGAAAAGCTGACCATGTGCGTTTTAAGATTGCTGATGCTGATAAATTTGTTCCGATTTATTGCGGGATAAATTTAGAAAAGTTTTTAAATACCTCGGTTGACAAAGCGTTGTTAAAAGAAAAGCTTGGGATAAAAGAAAGGTTTATTGTAGGCACAGTTTCCCGGCTTGATCCGGTAAAGGGTGTTCAGTATTTTGTAAGGGCGGCCAAATTAATTAGCGAAAGAATTGTTGATGTAAAGTTTGTGATTGTCGGAGATGGAAAAGAAAAGAAGAGATTGATAAAATTGGCACACGCTCTTGGTATAAAAGACAAGATTTTATTCTTGGGATTTAGCGATAATGTGGAGCAGATTTTACGCGTATTTGATGTTTTTGTTTTAAGTTCATTAAATGAGGGTTTAGGTAGGGCAATTTTGGAGGCGATGGCTTCTGAGGTAGCAGTTGTTGCTACTAATGTGGGGGGCGTGCCAAGTATTATTAATGACCAGGAAAACGGCATTTTGGTTGGGTCAAAAGATTTTAAAATGATTGCCGGTGGAGTTATACATCTTTTAAAAAATGAAGATTTGCGCAAGACCATTATTAAGAATGCGCTATCAGGTGTTAAAGCCAAGTTTAAAGAAGAAAGCATGTTTGAAAAGACCTTCAAGCTTTATGACGAGTTAATCAGCCAAAAACTATGAGAATATTCATTTTTTTTGTTTTTTTAGGTTTTTTTGTTAATTGTTATGCCATTGAGCCAGTTAAGGTTGCAATGGACGTGGAGAGTTCGGCTGGCGAAGGAGAAGTTAGTTTGGAGAATATTGCTAAGATTGCTCAAAGCTTGGGAATTGATGCGGTAATTATAGGGGAGCAATATTGTGCGCGTTTTGAATATGGAATTGGGCCATTAAGGAGAATCTTTAGGAAAACTTATTTGGGAGATTCTGCTTGTAAATATGGGCTTGAAAGATATCTGCGTTTATTTGATGAAATTAATAAAAATTCAAAGGTTTTAATGATTGAGGGTTTTGAAGCTGCTCCTTATTATTGGTGGCGCGGATCATTTTTTAAGGGGGATTTGCAATTAGTTGACTGGCACAGGCAGTTTATTGTTACTGGGCTAGATTTATATGGTTATCGGGATCTTCCTGTGACATCTACAGGTAAGTCAAAATATTCTCCTTATGATGCAAAGAAGTGGCTTGAACCGTATCAGGACTTTGTTGATTATGTGCAGCAAAGAGGAGGCTTGGTATTTTGGGCACATCCTGATGAAGGCCATAGCGAGAAAATCCGCGGTATTACTGTCAGCACCCAGCCTTATCCAGAGATGTTGAAAAGAATAGATGGTTTTACTGGATTTGGTATTTTCTTCGGGGGTTATGAGGAGACTGGAAGGCTCGGAGGAATTTGGGATCAAATATTACTTGAATATTGTAGCGGCAGGCGTAAATATCCGGTTTGGGCAATTGGTGAGCTGGATTATTCTAGTAGTAAAGAAATTGGAAGAATTGATGAAATGCTTAATTTTGTTTTTGTTGAACAAAAGACAAGAAAAGATGTTTTATCAGCGATGAAAAAGGGCAGATTGTATGTTTCATGGGGAATGCATCGAAAAGGAATATTTTTGGGAGAATGGTTTCTGAGGGATGTTTCTAACAAGGAAAAAGCTTATGCTGGAGAAACTCTTTTTTGTGGGCCCAAAGTACAGTTAGTTTTAAGTTTGAGATTTGAGAAAAAGCTAGATTCTGTCTTAACAATTAATATCTTGAAAAACGCGCAATTGTTTGATATAAAAGAAGTAACAAAGATTAATGGTAAGGAAGCTGAAATCACGATTGAGGACAACTTGGAGCCGGGGCAAAACGGTTATTTTCGCATAGAGGCGAAATGCCGGGGCGCACAGCTTATTACAAACCCGATTTTTTATAAATATGAAAACAAAAAATAAGATTTTGATTGTTGACGACGAGACGGAGCTTAGCGATTTGTTGAAATTGAGATTTGGCGCTTTGGGATACAAAGTTTCTTCAGCTGCTGATGGCGAAGAAGCGCTTAACGCGGTAAAAATAGACAAGCCGGATTTGATTCTTTTAGATATCATGCTTCCTAAGTTAGATGGGATTTCAGTTTTGTTAAAACTAAAATCAGATCCTGCTTTTAAGGAGATTCCTGTTTTTATGCTTTCTGCTATTGCTCAAGATGAAGAGGTAAGAGTCGCCTTGAGCCTTGGGGCTGAGGGTTATGTCAAGAAGCCTTTTGATAAGGATGAGTTGATTTCAAAGGTGCAGGGTGCGCTTAAGGAATAATATAAATGGAACAGTTTTATTTACTTACTAAAGATAATTTAAAGAAACTTGTGGGTTGTAACGATGCTTCTTTATGGAAGGATTTTATTAATGAGCTTTTTCAGGGGATTGCCTCTTTTTTTAATGAAGAGAGGTATTTTTTATTTACTTATAAGCTTCAGGACTATGAAGCAGACTATCCTTTTTATCATCTTATCAATATTTCTTTCTTGGGTTCACGTATAGCTAAAGAAATGAATTTCAGCGAGACTCGCCTTAGAAATTTGGTTGTAATGAGCCTGTTCCATGATAAGAAAATCTTTGATGTCCCTGCTGAATTATCAGCAACTTTATTTGAATTTGATAAAGAGGCGGATGATGTGATAAAGGTAGTTGATGTTTTTGATTCTATTATTAATCCTCCTCCGTATCGTAAGTTCGCTGTTCCATGGATGGCCTCTGAAGCATTAAAAGATATTGTTGAGGCCCGCGGAGATATTCTTTCGCCGAGAGTAGTTGAAACATTTTTCAGGGTAGTAACTGTTTATCCTGTTGGAACCTGGGTTTTATTGACCAATAACCTTATTGGACAGGTAAAAAGAGTAAACCGTAGTTTCATTTTAAGGCCGCAAATAGAAATTATTGGCCATATGGAAGGGTATAGGGTTCAGCCTTATATAGTTGATCTTTCCAAAGAACAGCTATTAAATATCAAAGAAATACTTTCCGATAAAGAAGTTGAAGAAAAACTTCGCTCGCGATAATAAAGGAATTTTCTTAGTAATCTCTTTATATTTATTGTTAGTTTTGCGGCATTTTTTTGTTCCTATCAGCCCAGATGAAATATCCACCTTTATATCAAGCCTAAGAATATCTAGTAATTTAAAGCCATATTTTTTTCATTCCCCTCTGATATATTATTTACTGTATGTGTTTCAGAAAATAATCCCGCTTGATCCTGTTTTGGCTTCAAGAATAATGATAGTATTCCTGCAGTTTGTTTTGATGTTTGTTGTTTATCGGATCATGAAGCTAACCGGGATATCAAAGATGTTTTTCTATTTTTTACTTTTATTTATGATTTCCCCTTTTGGCGTTACTGGTGCGTTGGCAATAGATATAGATAATAGTTTCTTATGTGTCATGTTGTTAGCCTTTAGTTATTATTTAATTAAAGTAATTGAACAAAAAGAAAAGTCTGTTCTTGATTACATTTCTTGTATTGTCTTTTTTGCGCTTTCTTTGTGGACAAAATTAACTACTCCGATTTTTTTCTTGGTTGTATTTCTTTTGGTTGTTATTTGTAACAAAGCCCTTCGTAATAAGATCTTAGTTTTCATTAGTATTTTTATATTCGGCGGGGGGTTATTTATTCTTACCTTTTATTTTTCTAGTAAAACTTATGATTGGAATTTTCTTGAGCCATTTATAAATATTCTTGGAAGATTTGGTAATTCTTTTACATCTCCTTTAAGTAGCCCCTTGGTTAATTTAACAAAAAATGTTTTGTTTCTTGGGGTTTGGGCCTCGCCGTTTGCATTGTTGTTACTTGTTTTTGTAGTTAGAAAATCATTGAAGAGTAGTTTTCCATCTTGTATGTATGTTTTTACTAGCTTTATTTATTGTGCAGTTTTTTATCTTTGTTTTACTTTTGTGGCTTTTGGTTATCCAAAATATTCTTTTACCAGCATAATTTTTTTAATTATATTTTTACTTTATCTTTTGCAGGAAGAGCCTGTTAAAAAATATTTCATTTGGATTGTATGCTTGGCTTTGATTTTTATGCCTTTTGGAGATACAATTCTAGATTTACGCTTTGGATTAAGAGAGTGTTTAGCTAGTCAGAATCATTGTAATTTGTTGTTATTTGCTATAAAGCCGTTGTTATATTTAATTATTTTCTCGCTGCTTTATCTTTTGCTGAAATTTAAAACGAAAGCTCAAAAAGCATTCTTGTTGTCTATTTTTATTTCTATGATTTCTTATAATGTTAGTTTGAGCATTAATCAGATGTTTGCCAGATATGCAATTAATTATTCTTATGGAGAAGAGGGGTTATATAAGGTAGTTAAATACATAAAACCGAGAATTAATATTAATGAAAGCGTGATTGCTCCGTTACATTTGGTATATTATCTTGGCAAAATGGATTTGAATAATTTTAACATTATCTATAATGCTGATTGGGAAGATAAAGATAATTTTTCTAGGATGATTAATAATCGTGCCAATAAGTTTATTGTTTTAAGTTTGGCCTCAAATTCTATAAAAACCTATGATTTATTGAAGCTTTCTGAAATAAAAGATTATTTAGCAGAGAATTTTATTTACCGCAGAATCGGGTCATTTGATGTTTGGCAGAGAAGAGAGCTTAATTAAAGAAAATTATTGTATAGCATATTTTTTCCTATATAATGAAGAAAAGAAAGGAGGAGCAGTATGAAGTCTCTTGCTTTGTTGTTAGGTGGTGTGGGTGGGTTAGTTTTTATTTATGCTATTGTAGGCAGGTTCATTCATGGGCCTTCGGTTTTTGGGTATTTGTTTCCTCTTGAGGCTAAAACAGCAGTGATGGGGGCAAACACTCTCATATTGTTGGCAATTTTTGTGGCTATTCTGGAAAAAAAATAAAAACCAGACGATGGAGTTTTTCTATCTAAGGTTAATATGGAGGCCCGGTCTTGTTGTCGCTAATTTAAGCAGACAAAAGGCCGGGCTTTTTTAATGAAGAATTTCTTATTGGTTCTATGTTTTATTTTCTTGTTTATTAGTTCTGTCGAAGCTCAAATAAGAGTTGTAGAAAATGATGCGTTGGCTTTTAGTTTAAGCCCGTATTTAAGAACAGATGCGGTAACTCTTAAAAATGTAGTCAGCCTGGACAGCAAAAACAAAGATGACAGCACTACTTATTTGGGCATTGATTACAGCCTAGGATTAGATTTAAAGCTTAAACAGCTTGATTCAGAAGCGTTTATTAAGTTTGAAAGAAATGGGCCTTATGATTATGATGCTCCAGTGGCAATTCATAATACTTTGGTAACTAGCGCTGGACATATGGATCCTTATAGAGGAAGAGAATTGTTACCGCAGGTTGAGGAATTTTGGTATGATTTTCCGATTTTAAAATCAAAGCTTAGATTAAAGTCTGGTCTTTTTACTTATGCCGTAGGAAATGGCGTAGCGCTTAACGGCAGTTATGAAAATTACGCTTTAAGTCTTTATCATGAAACTGATAATTTTAAATGGCATTTTTATTATTGTCGCCCAGACTTGGCGAATAAGGATCTTGGCCCGCATATCAAACAATTAAAGCCGCAAGGCATTGATTATGATCACAGCAAAGCTAATTTTTATGCCATGGACCTTGATTTTACTCTTGGTAAGAATTCTTTTCAGCCATACGTTGGGGTTTTGTATGATGCTACTGGTGACAAGCGTGCAAATAATTTTACTACTTCTACACATAAAGATATGTTAGGGACCTTTGGCCTTTCTTATTCAAGAGAAATAGAGAAATTATTAATAAACTTGGAAGCTGCACGTAATTTTGGTAAAGCAAAATCAAGTGATGAGGCCTTTAAAGATGTGGAGCATTGTGGTTATCTTTTTTATTCGCAATTAAGTTATTTATTGGATAAGTTTGTTCCGCGGACGCGTTTTGTTTATGGCTCGGGAAATAAAATAACCACGGAAATGGTGGATAATGGAGATACGGCATTGACTAGCGGAAAAAACCGGGCATTCTCTGTTTGTTCTCCTTTAAATGTTAATCTTAATGATTCAATCTATCCGGACAATCCTTTTGTTCCTGTTTTAGCCATGGGTAATGGAAATGGTTTAAATTATGGAGTCAGCCGGCCAACAACTTTTAATGATCCAGTTTTGCTGGATAATATAATGTTGTTTAGCCTTGGCTTTGATTATAACTTTACTAAGAAGTTTTGCATGAGTTTAGACTGGTGGTATTTGCGCAGTCCCCAACGCGGCGTAGGTATGTTAGCTGGTGCAGCAAAACAATTATCACGAGATCTGGGCAATGAAATAGATACTACCTTTAGCTATTTCTTTAATGATCATGTATCAGTGTCATTGTTGTCTGCTGTATTTTTCCCGGGGAAATATTATGAAGAAGAAAGGGATGATACAGATGGTAGTTTATTCAGCCCGTTTGTGCGCGGCGACGGAGAAGCGAATAATGCCTATCAAATTGAGGCAAGCCTGACTTTAAGTTTCTAGGAAAGGAACTAATGAGGATACAAATAAAATTACTGATTATAGTTTCTTTGCTTATTTTCTTGTTTAGTATTGTGCTGGGTATACTTTTTACGCTTGAGAGGTATCAGATAAATGTGCTTTTTAAGCAAGAATTTACGCATGCTCAATCTTCGTTTGACAAGATAAAAGTTTTGAAAAGTAAAGGAATAGAAACATTTGCAGAAGGTTGGACCTATTGGGATGAATTTGTTGTTTTCTTGCAAATTAAGGATCAGAATTGGGCGATTCAGAATATAGATGCCAGTTTAAAAACTTTTGATACGGATGTAGCATGGGTTTATGATTTGGGCCCAAGCCTTGTTTATGCAACAGTAATCTCTGAAGATTTAAATGCTCTCAAGAATTTGGTTTTACCCGAGGGTGTGTTTCCCAAGCTTTTTGATAGCCGTTTTATGCATTTTTATATCAATACTCCTCTTGGTTTATTAGAGGTGCGTGGGGCTACGATACACCTATCTGCTGACAGCGCCAGAAAAGGCCAGCCGAGAGGCTACTTTTTTTGCGGCCGTATTGTAGATAAGCCATATCTTGATGATCTCGGCGATTTTATGGAAGGGCAAGTTACGATTTCGCAGTCTCCTTATAAAGATAAATTTAGTTTAAAAGATAAAACAATTACTTTGTCTTTGCCCCTTAAGGGTTTTGATAATGAGGCTTTGGCATATATGAATGTGCGGGTTGAGGCAAAGGCAATTGAAAATTATGCGCGGGCAATGAGGCAATTTGTTGTTATTTATGCAGCCTTTATTTTATTTACTTTTGTTATTCTTGTGGTTTATTTTTATCTTGCGGTAACATTGCCGTTAAGGTTGATATCTCAGACATTGAGAGAAGATAACCCTGAATTCGTTACATCTTTACAAGTTAGGAAGGATGAGTTTTCAGCTATAGCTAAGCTTATCCAGTTTTCTTTTAAGCAAAAGAAAGAGTTGGCAGAAGAAATGGTGGTGCGGGAAAAGATTATGCATGACCTTAAAGAGGCAGAAAAACAGCTTAGGTTTTCTGTTGATGAGTGGGGCAAGACATTTGATTCTATCAGTGATGCGGTGTTTATCCAGGATAAAGATTTTACAATAATAAAAGCGAACAAAGCTACTGCTCAGATGCTTAAGCTTGATTTAAAGGATATCATTGGAAAGAAATGCTATGAACTACTTCATAAGTCTGACCATCCATGGGAGGATTGCCCGATGGAGAAGACGCGTAAAGACCTTAAGGCGCACGTTAATGAAATAAATGACCTAAGAATAGGCATACCTCTGTTAGTAACTACTTCTCCGATTTTTGATCAAAAAGGCAATTTTGTAGGAGCTGTGCATGCTGCTAAAGATATTTCTGAAATGAAGAGCATTCAAGAAAAGCTCGAGAAGAAGGTTAAGGATTTGGAAATATTCCAAAAGGTGGCAGTAGACAGGGAGTTAAAGATGGTTGAATTAAAGAAGAAAATATCGCAATTAGAGGAGCGTTTAAAGGAGCATTAATGAAGAAAATACTTGTTTGTATTTGTATTCTGGGCGGGTTTTTGGGGCTAAATTTAATTTTGCCGTTTTCTGGCCTTGCTCAAAATAAAAAGCAGGAAATTGTGCTTAAGGTTTATAATTGGGAAGATTATTTTGACAAAGATGCAATTAAGGGATTTGAAGAGAGCAGCGGCATTAGGGTTGATTTAGAAACATTTGATAATGAAGAACAGATGTTTTCTGAGATCCAGTCTCATTTAGAAAATTATGATGTGATTATTGTTTCTAGCGATATTCTTTCTCAGATGATTGAGATGAGGTTATTGTCTGAACTTAATCTAGTTGAAATTCCCAATCTAAGGAATATTGATAGGCGCTTTATGGGCTTTCAATATGATCCTGGGAACAAATATTCGGTTCCTTATATGTGGGGCATAACCGGATTAGTGGTAAATCGTGAGTTCATAAAAGAGAATATTGATAGTTGGCAGTCTCTTTGGGATGTTAAGTATAAAGGTAAGGTTGCTTTGTTAAGTGATAGCGATGAAATAATGAATGCCGGGTTATTGGCGCAGGGGTTTTCTTTAAATTCCACTGATGCGAAACAGCTGGAGTTAGCCTCGAATAAACTTTTATCTCAGGGAAAGTTAATTTCCGGGTATTTTGATATCAAGACGCTGGTTAAGAAAGCCAGTGATGGTGAAATTTGGCTTGCTCAGGCTTATAATGGAGATGTAATGTTTGCTGCTCAGGAGAATAAAGCTTTGGAATTTGTTGTTCCTAAGGAAGGGTCTGTTTTATGGGTGGATAATTTTGTTATTTCGCGTGATACAAAGAATAAAAAACAGGCAATGATGTTTATTAATTATATGCTTGATGCCAAGGTAAGTGCCATGAATGCCAATTATCTTTGGTATGCAAATTGCAATATTGCAGCAGCTCCATTTACGTCTAAGGAAATAATTAATAGCCTTGTTCTTTATCCGCCGCAGGAAATATTTGAAAGATGTAAGCTATTTTCTCCTGAGGGGGGAGAAAAAGAAAAGACGCAGAGAATTAAGCTAATAAACAAGTTGTGGTCAAGATTGCAGTTGAGAATAGGTTCAGAAAAGTAATTAATTAATATGAGAATTATAAAATCATTGGGTTTTAAAATTACGGTTTATTTTGTCCTTATTGGTGCGATTCCTTTTGTTCTCTTGGCCGGGCTCATTTATTTTAAGATTCGCGTTGATATCAGGTCTTTGCTTGAGAGCCACATGGATGCTTTAGTTTTACAGGTAGGTAATACTGTGGATCGTACTATTTCTAATGCTTATTCATATATTGAAACTTTGGCAGGTAATTCTGTTATTAAATCAAGACATAAATCATCTGAAGAAAAGCTGGCAGAAATCCAGAAGGTGCAGGATTTCCATAAGTTGTTTGAGGATGTTACTTTACTTAATAAAGATGGGGTGGTTTTAGCTTCTACTGCGTATAATTATCGAGGAGAGTGGAGGTTTAAAGAGTCCTTTCAGGCGGCTAAATCAGGTAAAACTTTTATTTCTAATGTTTATGCGGTGGCTGCGCCATTTCGAATAGTATTTACTATTACGAGTCCAATATTAGACGAAAATGGTTTGGTTGAAGGAGTGATTGCTGGGCAGGTTAACATTGATGTTATACGGAGCCTGGTTGATAGTGTGCAGATTGGTAAAACCGGCCGTGTTTTAATTATTGATAAAGCAGGAAATTATTTAGTTTATAGGATGGCTGATTTATTGCTTCAGAAAATGTATCCACCTGAGGGTAGGAAGGCATTGCTTGGTGCACAAAAAGGCCTGGTTGAGTATGTAAATCGTGAAGGGGTAGAAAGGGTTTGTGTTTTTCGTTCTCTTGGAGGACATGGCGAATATAAGGGGCTGGGTTGGAAGATTGCTTTGGTTCAGGATAAGAAAGAAGCCTTTGCTGTTCTTGTTAAAATTAGTGAATATTTGTTTTTTGCTTTGTTTTTTGGTTTAGGCGTAATTGCAGTGTTGTTGATAACCTTTATTTATAGTTTGCTGGTTCCAGTTCGCGCTTTACTTAGAGAAACCGAGCTTGTTTCCCGGGGAGATTTGCGAGAACGTAAGCTTGAGATTTCAGATGATGAAATCGGAGATTTAACTGCTTCGTTTCAGAAGATGACTGTTTCGTTAAGAGGATCAAGGGAAAAGATATTGCAGACCAGCAAGTATCTGCAGTCGGTAATCTCTAATATGGCAGATTCTTTGATAGTGCTTGATCGTAAGGGTGCTGTGAATATGGCCAATCCTGCTTTTTTAAGACTCTTATCCTATAGCGAAGAAGAGGTTATTGGAAAACATCTTGCTGATTTTATTGTGGAGAAAGAAGCAGTATTGTCTGTAGATTTGTTTAAGCGGTTGCTTAAAGAGCGCAGTATTTATAATTTAGACTTTAATCTTTTGGATAAGAATAATGAACGTATTCCTTCCAGCCTTAATCTTTCTGTTTTGCGGGATACTGTTGGGAAAATTGTTTGTGTTATTGTGATAGCCAGAGATATGCGCCAGATTAATGAACTTTTTGCCAATGAAAAAGAAGCAAGGCTTAAGCTGCAGGATTTTTCTGATAACCTGGAAAAGAAGGTTAACGAAAGGACGCAGGAATTATTTACTGCTCAGGAGGCTACTCTAAATATTTTGGATGATTTAGAGAAAGCGCGTGGTGAGCTGGAGCAGTCTAATGCTGAGTTAAGAAAGCTGGATAAACTAAAATCTGACTTTGTTTCTACTGTTTCACATGAATTGCGTACTCCATTATCTATTAGTAAAGAAGGTGTTTCGCTTATTATAGATGGGGTTTTAGGGCAGATAAACGAAGAACAGATGCGTGTGCTTTCCATTGCCCGTGATAATATTGACCGTTTGGCACGTATTATTGATGGGCTCTTGGATATTTCTAAGATTGAAGCAGGAAAGATTGAATTAAAGAAGAGGCTGGTGAATATCGTAAGTATAGCAAGGCAAGTCCTTAATTCCTTTGAGCTGATTACAAAAGAAAAGGGTATTGAGTTGAAGCTAGATTCATCTGAACCCGAAGCATCTGTGTATGTTGATCCTGATAGGATGATTCAGATATTGACAAATTTAGTCGGGAATGCCTCAAAATTTACTGAAAAAGGTTATATTGAAATTGCAATACGTCAAAAGGAAGAGATTGTAGAGTGTTGTATTTCTGATACGGGAATTGGCATTGCTGAAGAAAATATTCCTAAGGTGTTTGGTAAATTTGAACAATTTGGCAGGGTTTCTGGGCCAGGTGCCAAGGGCACAGGCTTGGGCCTTGCAATTACCAAGGCTTTTGTTGAGATGCATAAGGGAAGGATTTGGGTGGAGAGTAAATTTGGCGAAGGGACAAAATTTATATTTACTTTACCGCATAAGCCAATAAAAGCTATGTTTAGGGATTTTGTTTCTGACAATGTTAAAGATGCGATTAAAAGGCATGGAAAAGTTACTTTGGTTACAGTTTCTATTGTTAACTTTGATAAGATTAAGCAAGAATTTGCTCCTGATCAGCTAAAGGGCATACTTTCTGGCATGGAGGAGGTCTTGCGCATAAAAGTTCATTCAACAAAGGATTTTGTTTTAAAAGATACTGGTGAGCTGGCTGTGATTTTAACAGAATGCGAAAAGCAGGATGCTATAAAAGTTAAAGAAAGGCTTAGCCAGTCTTTGGATGAATTCCTGATTTCGCAAAATGTTCAAGAGAAAATTGTTTTAAAACTTGGTTGTGCTACTTATCCAGATGAGGCGGATAACGAAGATGTTTTAATTCAGAAAGCTGAAGCTTATTAGAAGGAGGCTGGTTATGGAAAAGAAAAAAATACTTTTAGTGGATGATGAACCTGCTTTTGTAGAGATGGTGAAATTGCGCCTTGAGATGAATAACTATCAGGTGGTTACTGCTTATGATGGCAAAGAAGCTTTAGAAAAAGTAGAACAAGAAATGCCGAATTTGATTATCTTGGATGTTCTAATGCCTAAGCTCAACGGTTATGATTGCTGTAATATTCTTAAAAGTAATCCTAAATACAAGGACATTCCGGTGTTATTTTTAACCGTTAAAGCAGGTGATGAGGATAACGCCTTGGTTAAGAAATGCGGAGCAGAAGACTTTATAGTTAAGCCTTTTGATCCCCAGAATTTACTTGCCCGGATTAAAGAATTAACTTCCTAAAAGAAGTGCATCATTTGTTTTTGTCTAGAAAAAAGGAGGCGTAGTGAGAATTCTTGTTGCTGACGATGAGCAGGATGTTTTGCAGTTTACAAAGAGTTTCTTAGAAAGAAAAGGCCATAAGGTTGATACTGCTGTTGACGGCAGGGAAGCGATTGGTTTGATTGAGGAGAAGGATTACGGAATTGTTTTTTTGGATGAAAACATGCCGGAATTGACCGGGCTTGAAGTAGTAGGGCGAATTAAAAAGATTGGGCTTATGGTAAAAATTGTTTTAATTACTGGTTATGCGGCTATAAAAGAAGATTTGGCAAGATTAGTAGGTGTTGATGAATATGTCCAAAAGCCAATTGACCTTGAGAAGATTTTGTGCATAGTAGAGAAATATAAGAATCAGTCTTTAGAAGAATAGTTTCGGATATGATTGATAATAGCCTGAATAGCTGGTTCAGGTGTTGATGCTCCGGCAGTAATTCCTACTGATTTAGCGTTATTAAACCACTCCTTTTTAATCTCATTTTCTGAGCCTATCCAGTAGCTGTTTTTGTTAAGATTACGGGAAATTTCATATAAGCGTTTGCTGTTAGCGCTGTTTTTTGAGCCAATAATAATCATTACGTCATTCCCAAGGGGCATTTTTTTTATTTCTTCCTGTTTAATTATTGTGGGCCGGCAAATTGTATTAAAGAATTTTACATTCTTTATTTTTGCTTTAATGATTTTTAAGACCTTCTTAACTTTATCAAAGTTTTGGGTTGATTGAGCTACAACGCAGGCTTTTTTTATTTTATGCAGGCTATTGAGTATAATAATTTGAAAGCCCAGCTTTTCTTTTTCCATTACAATTTTATGAATTTCTTTTACCATCGGACAAGTTGCGTCAACAATTCTATATCCAAGCTTTTTGGCTTTGGCGAAAGTTTTCCTGCAGGCGCCGTGCGCACGGATAAGAAGCGTTTTGCTCTTGCCACAGCTAAGTAGTGTAATCTTTTGAATACCTGATTTTGTGATTAGTTTTACAACCTCTTCATTGTGAACGATATCTCCGAGCATGCAGACATTTTTCTCTGTTTTTGCGGTATTTACGGCAATTTTTAATGCACGCTTTACGCCAAAACAAAAACCTGCCGATTTAGCTAAATTTATTCGCATAGATAATCTCTAAATAATGGTTCTAAAGACTGAGCGTTTTTCTTGAGAAATCAAACAGAGCTTTTTTGTATTGAGGATACATTTTTAAAGATTTATTCATTGATTGTGATTTTTTTATAAGGTTTGCGATTTCATTTCTTGCGTAATCAAGCGCTCCTGATGAAGAGATGATTTCGCGAATCCTTAAAAGGTCTTGTTTATTAACATTCTTTCCTGAAAAAATAGTTTTTATAGTTTTCTTGTTTTTAATTGAGCTGTGGTTGTAGGCATACCAGATAAGAATAGTTTTTTTTGCTTCTTGAATATCGGTAGTGTTGGATTTTCCGATTTCTTTTTCTTCGCTGAATGTTCCAAGAATATCATCTTGTATCTGAAAGGCCCTTCCTAGATATATCCCAAATTGGTGTAATTTTGAAATTTCCTGTTTATTTGCTCCTGCTAATGTTGCTCCCATTACAAGCGGAGTGGCAAAAGTGTAATTAGCTGTTTTTAGGTCGTAGATTTTATAAATTTCTTTTTGAGAGATTTTCTCAATGTTTTCTGCTGCATAGAGTAGTTCAATAAACTCTCCGCTTCCAGTGTAAAAAGCTGCTTCAATGAGCTTTTTAAAAGCCGCCTCTTTGTTAGCCAGGTTTTCTTTTACTGACAAGAAAGCGTCTAGTGCCATAGCATACATAACATCTCCGGCAATAATTGTTAAATCCTGGCCGTTAAATTTTATATTTTCCTTTTTTAAAAGGTATTTGTTAAAGATAGCATGCATTGAAGGCCTGCCTCTGCGTGTGTCAGACTTGTCAATAATATCATCGTGAACAAGCATGAAATCGTGCAAGAGCTCAATGGCAATTGCGCTTCTATAAAGCTGGGGGGGAGTTTTTTTGCTGTATCCGAGGTAACCGATTGTAAAAAGAGTGGGCCGGACGCGTTTACCCGGGCGAGAAATAAATTCCTTAATGCTTTTATAGAGGAGGCTGGAAATAGAACTAAGGTGGTATAATTTATCTACATCTTGAATATATCCGGCAAGTTCCTGCTCTATTTTATTTCTTATTTTCAAAAACATGGCAGTATGTTAACATATAGGGAATGAATATGCAAATTAAATATATTGCTCGTGCTTTACGGTTAGCTTTTGTAACAGCAAGTGTCCTGCCTTATGTTTTTGGTTCACTAATAAATACTAAAAAATTTTGTTTTTTAAGCTTTATTTTTGGTTTATTTGCAGTTGTTTGTACCCATCTAAGCGCTAATTTGATCAATGATTATGCTGATGCAAAAACTGGCGCTGATTCTCATGATGCTGTGTTTTATGGCTTTTTTGGCGGCTCAAAGCTGATTCAGGAAGGCAGGTTTCTACCGGAAGTTTATTTTAAATTTGCAGTTTTGTTTGCCGTAATTGCATTATCCTGCGTATTTGCCTTGTCTTTGTTATTAAAGAGTGTTTTTATTATTTTAATTTATTTTATAATAATTATTTTAAGCTGGCAGTATTCTGCAAAACCATTGCAGTTTTGCTATTACCGTTTAGGAGAGTTTTTTATTTTTCTGCTTTTTGGCCCGGCATTGGTGATGGGAGGGTATTTTATTCAGACCGGGATATTCCCGGATTTAAAAAGTTTTGTTTTGTCTGTGCCGTTCGGATTATTTACAACTGCGATTTTATTTGCCAATGAAGTTCCTGATTTTATTACAGATGTTAAATCAGCTAAATTTACATGGGTAGGTTTAGTAAAACAGAATAAAACTTATTTGGCGTATATGTTGATAGTGTTTTTGGCTTTTTCTTTTGTGGGGTTATCTGTTATTCTGGGATTTTTAAAGCCCTTAGCTTTATTCTCGCTTATTTTTATTTTTCCTTCATTAAAAGCAGCAAACATTCTAAGAAAGCATTATTTAGATAAAATCAGGCTTGTTGAGTCCTCTAAGTTGACCATTGCTGTGCAGGCAGCGGTAAGCGTTGTTTTGATTCTGGGAATATGGTTATGAAGAAAGTAGTGATTATCGGAGGAGGCTTTGCAGGTTTATCTGCTTTAAAGGTGCTTGCGAGATCTGGGCTGGGGCTCAAGGTTGTTTTGATAGATAGAAAACAAACCTTTGGTTTTTTGCCGCTTTTGCCGGATTGTATTGGAAGAGGAATTAATCCGGATAATTTAGTTTGCAAAATTATAAATATTTGCAAAAAGTTTCAGGCAGATTTTATAAATAAAGAAGTTGAGGCAGTTAATCTTGAACAAAAGAAAATTTATCTCGAGGCTGAGAACCTGAGTTATGATTATCTGGTTATTTCAAGCGGCAGTGAAACAAATTTTTATGGAAATAATGAAATTAGGCTTTGCTTAAATGCTTTAGATGATGCAGTAGATGCAGAAAAGATTGTTTCTGCCTTGAAGGAAAATAATTTTGATAATTATCTTGTAGTTGGAGGCGGGTATACGGGTGTAGAGGTGGCAACAAATTTAAGGATTTATCTGGATAAAGCTAAGAAAACCGGAGAAATTATAATTGTTGAGCGCGCTGCTAGTATTTTAGGGAATCTTCCAGAGTGGATGAAGATTTATGTTTTAGATAATTTAAAAAGGCTGAAAATTAATGCCTATACAGGAAATTCTTTAAGTAACGTTGATAAGTATCGAGTTAGATTATCTGATGGCAGGGAATTTAATAATTGCTTAGTGGTTTGGGCAGCAGGAGTTAAGACGGGTAGTTTTATTCAGAATTTGGCGATTGAGAAAAACCCGCAAGGAAGAATTAAGGTAGATGACTATTTAAGGTTAAATGAAACTTGTTTTGTATGCGGAGACGCGGCAAATTTTTCTTTTAAGAATAATTTTTTAAGAATGGCAGTGCAATTTTCTATTACTGAAGGAGAAGTAGCTGCAGAAAATATTGTAAGGAGCATTAAAGGGGGGAGTTTGTCTAAATTTAAGCCTGTTGATTTAGGCTATATCGTTCCGATGGCAAATAATCGTTCATGCGGCGAGGTTTTTGGATTTAGGGTAAAAGGTGTCTTTGCGACTTTGCTGCATTTTATTATGTGTATTTATCGTTCCTGCAGTATAAAGAATAAGATTGGAATTTTGAAAAATTTAAGTAAAGGAGGCTAGATATGGCAGATTTGGCGGTTTTGGTTTTGCGCATTTGTCTTGGTGTCGTATTTGTTGGGCATGGGATGCAGGCTGCATTTGGTTTGTTTGGTGGGCCAGGAATAGGCGGGTTTTCAAAGATGCTTGAGTCTTTGGGATTTATGCCGGCCTTGTTTTGGGCGTATGCGGGGGCCTATGTGGAATTGATAGGAGGATTGTTTATCCTTTTGGGAATTCTCCCTAGAATTGCTGCTTTTTTCCTTTTAGTTTTTATGATTGTTGCTGCAACAAGAGTGCATTTAGCAAAAGGATTCTTTATCCAAAATGGCGGCTTTGAATATAATTTTGTTTTAGCTTGTGTTTGTATTGCGTTAATAATTCTTGGCGCAGGAAAAGTCAGTATATTTAATAAATTCTAAAAATTTTTCTTGACAAGATTTATATTCGTGTTACGTTATAAGAAAATGTAGCACTAATTAAAGGAGTTATTGTGTCGGCATTAGTAAGATTTGGTGTTTCATTGGAGAAAGATCTTCTTCAGAAGTTTGATTTACGGCTTAGAGAAAAAAGCTATACTAATCGTTCTGAAGCAATCCGTGATTTAATTCGGGAAGACCTAGTTAAAAAAGAGTGGCAAGGAGGGAAAGAAGTTACCGGTTCAATTACTCTTGTTTACGATCATCATAAGCGCCAGTTACTCAGTTATCTTATGGATATTCAGCATGATTTTTCAGGGAATATTATTTCTACCCAGCATATCCACCTGGACCATTTTAACTGCCTTGAAATTGTTGTAGTAAGGGGGAGGCCTTCAGACGTAGAGTTGCTTTTTGGAAAATTGAAATCCGCAAAGGGGGTAAAGCATGCTAGTATTGCCATGAGTACTACGGGAAAAGAAGTGAAATAAAAATTTTTTAATCTTGAGTAACACGAAAGTTATATAAGTAACACGATAAGGAGAAGAAAGATGCCGTTTAGGATTATGTTATTTGTGGTAATAATTTGTTTGAGTTTAGCAAGAAATATATTTTGCGATGAAGAAGTTAAAAAAGAACCAGATTGGAATCCTTATTCAGTTGGCCCGGTTGCCGGATGGACGGCTCCTGTTTGCGAGAAAGGACAGTTAATTGCTCAGCCGTTTTATTTTTATAATCACACCCGCGGCACATTTGATAGCCAGGGAAATTATAACAGCTTAGGCGGGGAGAATAGAAAAAATCAAATGGTTGAGCAGTTTTGTTTGCAGTATGGGATCACTGATCATTTGGAAATTAAGGCTCAGATGGCTTATCAGCAAAATCAGCTTAAGCAGGATGGGCAAACGGCGTATTCCAAAGGATTTGCGGATAGCTATGCATTTCTACGTTATTGTATGATTGAAGAATCGGGGTTTTTACCGCATTTAAGTTTGATGTATCAATTAAGAATACCAACGGGTAAATTTCAGAAGGCTGATCCTGATAAGCTTGGGACGGATTTAATGGGCAATGGCTCATACGATAACGGAATCGGGGTAATTCTGACTAAGAAATTCAAGCCTTGGGTGATTCATTTTGACGGAGTTTACAATGTTCCTTCGGTTGCAAAGGTTGATGGTATAAAAATTAAGAATTCTCCATACCTGAATCTTGATTTTGCTGTTGAATATTTTTTACCAAAAGGATTTAATTTAATGTTAGAATTAAACGGATATCTGCAAGGTGATAAGAGAGAAGCTGGAATAAAGTTAGAGTCTAGTGATACTAATTATTTAATTGTTTGCCCTGCGGTTGGGTGGTCAAACGAGAAAATACAAACGCTTTTGGCATATCAACGTACTGCTGTTGGCACGAATACTGACGCAAATGATTCAGTTGTGCTAACGTTTCTTTATTCATTTTAATTTTATTAATTAAGATTTATGTTAAAGAAAGGAAAATGTATGCATATTCCAGACGGGTATTTAGGCCCGGTGACAAGCGCTGTTACATATGCAATTATGCTGCCGGTTTGGGTAATTGCTTCAAAAATTGTAAAGAAAACACTTAAGGCAAAACAAGTTCCTTTGTTGGCAATTGGAGCGGCATTTAGTTTCGTGATTATGATGTTAAATGTTCCTATTCCAGGGGGCACAACCGGACATGCGGTTGGTGCGGTGTTGGTGGCAATTTTGCTTGGGCCGTGGGCGGCGTGTATTGCAATTACCGTGGCTTTGGTGGTGCAGGCATTGTTATTTGGCGATGGAGGGATTACTGCTATTGGAGCCAATTGTTTTAATATGGCATTTGTTGAAGTTTTTGCCGGGTATTATATTTATAGGCTTATAAGCGGACGGTCTCTGATTACATCAGCAAGAAGAGTGATTGCTGCAGGAGTAGCTGGTTATGCTGCTTTAAATATTGCTGCGTTATCTACGGCAGTTATGTTTGGTATTCAGCCGTTGTTGCATAAAACCGCAAGCGGGCAATCGCTTTATTGTCCGTATGGTTTAAACGTTGCTATTCCGGTGATGCTAGGAGAGCATCTGTTAATTTTTGGCTGGATAGAAGCAATTGTAACGGCATTAGTCGTAAAATATCTGCAAAAACAGGAGCCGGATCTTCTTGGCGTATCAGAGGAGGTACTGGCATGAGGACGACGACAAAATTATGGATTGGCGTGGGAATATTGATATTATTATCACCTTTAGGCTTGATTCTTCCCGAGCGCTTCAAAGCAGGTGATGCCTGGGGAGAGTGGGGAGCGGATTCGTTTAAAGAATTAGTTGGATATATTCCCAAAGGATTAGAAAAATTATCAAGCTTTTGGAAAGCTCCTTTGCCGGATTATGCTTTTAAAGGCTGGGAAGATAAAGGTTTACTTGGCCTAAGCCTTGCCTATATTATTTCGGCAGTAGTTGGTATATTGGTAACTGTTGGTTTGGTTTTATTGATCGGAACTGTTTTACGAAAGAAAAAGTAATTTTTAAGCTTAAAAACTTATTTTGGTTGTAGACAAAGATGTAAAAAAGGAGTATATTGGCATAAAAAGCTTAGGAATATACGCTGGAGCAGAGAAAAAATGCACGATTTGATGTATGCCAACAAGATTATTTGTTTCTTAAGAGAGAATGTTTCCGCTCAAGATAGAGGAAAGCGGATAGTAGTTAATGTCATGTTGGGCCCGTTTACGCATGTTACTGTTGATAGCCTTAAGGCAGCCTTTGGCGCAGTTTTGGCCAAGGAGGATTTTGGCAATGTCGAGCTTTGCGTTAAGAAAAACGAGGTGAGTATTAAATGTAAGAAATGCGGATTTATTTCCAAATCTGCAGAACCGTTATTTTCCTGCTCAGTTTGTAATTGCCCTGATTTTGATATACTGAGTGCGGAAGAGTTTGTAATCCAGTCCATTGAAATAAAATAATTCAGTTGTTAGGAGAAAATTTAATATGCCGCAAGTTAGGTTAGACGTTTGTTTGTTGGAAATGAGCCAAAATGCAGTAGCTTTGATTTATGCTGCTTGTCGGCAGTGTTATTCTGAAAAGTTTGCTGGAGATATTTACTCTGAAGCAGGGATCAATCCAGAAAAAGAAGAAGAGTTTATTAGAAAAGTGGTTTCCTCTGGGCATGAAAGTCCGCTTGAACATGTTAAGTTTACTTTTGCTGTTCAGGGGGTTTCAAGAGCGCTCACACATCAATTGGTTAGGCATCGCGTGGCATCTTATTCTCAACAGAGCCAGCGTTACGTAAAAGAAAAACAGTTTGATTATATTATCCCTCCTTCTTTTGAGAGAAATCCCGAGTCAAAAAAAGAATTTGAGAAAATGATGCAGGAGATTCAGGTTGGTTACGATAAAATGCTGGGGTATTTGTCGCAGGCAGGGATTACTGGAGAGGCGGCAAATCAAGATGCGCGTTTTGTCCTGCCGCAGGCAGCTGAAACAAAGATCGTAATTACAATGAATTGCCGGGAATTAATGCATTTTTTTAAGCATCGTTGTTGTGCTAGGGCCCAGTGGGAAATAAGGCAGTTATCCATGAAAATGCTTGATATTTGCAAAGAGAAACTTCCGTCGGTGTTTATGGGGGCGGGTGCTAAATGTGAATCTCTTGGTTATTGCCCGGAAACAGAGAAGTTTTCCTGTGGCAGGTATTTGGTAAAAGAAAAAATTATTAAAACTAAATAAACATGCAAGTCAGTGCTCCTGAAGTATTAAAAAAGACTCCTCTATATGAAGCTCACCTGAAATTAAACGCCAAAATGTCAGGTTTTGGTGGTTGGTTAATGCCCATTCAATATGAAGGAATTTTAGCTGAGCATTTATATACGCGCCAGGCGGTTACTTTGTTTGATATTTGTCACATGGGAGAATTTTTGCTTGAGGCAGATCCTGTTTCAAGCGGATTGGATAATATAGTTACTCAGAATATTGTTGATATGCCGCTTGGTTCCTGCCGTTATGGATTTATGTTGAATGAATCTGCGGGGGTGATTGATGATCTTATTGTTTATAGAATAAGAGAAAATTATTGGATGCTGGTGGTTAATGCCGCAACTATCTCTGGCGATGAAGACAATCTCAGGAAAAATTTATCAGGAAGTTATGAATTTCATAATGTTTCTGATGCTTTAGGAAAACTTGATTTACAAGGGCCGCGTTCTCAGGAGATTTTGATAAGTATTTTTGGGGAAAAGATTAGTAATCTTGGTTATTATAAATTTGGAGAGTTTACATTTCAAAAAGAGAGCTGTATAATAAGCCGAACCGGATATACTGGCGAAATTGGTTACGAAATATATATAAAGAATGATTTTGTGCTAGATTTGTGGGAACGTTTATTAAAAACAAACGTAGTTAAACCAGCAGGCCTTGGATGCCGGGATACTTTGCGGCTTGAGATGGGTTATCCGCTTTATGGGCATGAGCTTGATTTAAATCATTCTCCGCTTGCTGCTGGGTTGGAAAAGTTTGTTGATTTCTCAAAAGATTTTATAAGGCTGATTCCCGACGCTCACCTCGGCATGGATTTGGGGTATATTCTCAGGAAAAACTTGTCGGTAGGGTTACAAGCGGTTCTTTTTCTCCGAGCCTTGCTGTGGGTATCGGCATGGGATACGTTTCTGGAGATTGTTCAGTTGGGGACAAGCTTGTTGTGAGGGATCAAGGAGTAGAAATTCCAGTTACTATTGTAGGAAAACCGTTTTTATCCAAAAATTAATCTAGGAGATAGCATGAATATACCGAAGAATTTCTTTTACACCAAAGAACATGAATGGGCGCGCATTGAAGGAAAAACTGCTTATGTTGGTATTACTGATTATGCGCAGGCATCCTTAGGAGACATTACCTTTGTAGGGCTTCCTAAAGAAAAAGCTGCAGTAAAGCAGTCAGAGTATTGCGCTACTGTTGAATCAGTGAAAGCTGCTTCTGATGTTTATGCGCCTTTTTCTGGAACAGTAGTCTCGGTTAATGGCGCATTGTCTAGCCATCCGGAGTTGGTGAATCAGTCTCCTTATGAAAAAGGTTATTTTTTTGTGGTGTCGCTTGAGAATGAAGCAGAGAAACAAAATCTTATGGACGCAGAAACTTATCAGCGCTATGTGGAGGGGCTCGCTTGAGTAAAATGAATTATACGCCTCATACACAGGAAGATGTTAAGCAAATGCTGAAGGCAATTGGTGCTTCAAGCATTGAGGAGCTTTTTAAGGATATCCCGCAAGCTTTGCGCGCAAAATCATTTAATCTTGCCGATGGAAAATCAGAGATTGAGGTAACTAATCATTTGAAAAAACTCTCTGATAAAAATGCCACAGGTTTAATAAATTTTGTAGGTGCTGGTTTTTATGATCACTTTATACCGGCGGCAGTAGATGCGATTGTTAATCGGCCGGAGTTTTATACCGCTTATACGCCGTATCAGCCGGAGTGCTCTCAAGGATGGCTGCAGTCAATTTATGAATATCAGACCGCTATCTGTGAGTTAACTGGTTTAGATGTTTCTAATGCTTCTTTGTATGATGGAGGAACAGCCATTTATGAAGCGGCAATGATGTCTATTAGGCTTACTGGAAGAAATAAAATTATTATGGATAGTGGAATGAGCCTGATTTACCGCGCTATGCTTTATACTTATACATCAAATCTTTCCATTGAGTTTGTAGAGATTCCTGTTGTGCATGGGCATAGTTCACGCGAAGAGCTTTTTAAGCACCTGGATGATAAAACCGCAGCGGTAATCTTGCAGAACCCAAACTTCTTTGGGGCAGTTGATGATCATAGCGATGTGGTTGAACGCGTTCATAAGTTTGGAGCATTGGCTATTTCTTCAGTATATCCAGTTTCTTTAGGCATGTTAAAATCTCCGGGTGAAATGAATTTTGATATTGCAACAGGCGAGGGCCAGAGTCTGGGTATTCCTCTTTCTTTTGGCGGGCCATATTTGGGATTTATGGCAGCAAAAAAAGAATTAGTGCGCCAGATGCCTGGAAGAATTGTTGGAGAAACCGTTGATTCCGACGGTAAGCGCGGGTTTGTGCTTACTTTGCAAACACGCGAACAGCATATTCGCAGAGAAAAAGCAACTTCTAATATTTGTTCAAATGAGGCGCATTGTGCTTTACGCGCAGTGGTTTTTCTTTCTCTTTTAGGAAGGTCTGGTATTAAAGAGATGGCTGAATTAAATTATCAAAAGACTGAGTTTGCCAAAGAGGCTTTATCTAAAATTAAAGGAGTAGAGGTAAAACGCAGCTCGCCAACATTTAATGAGTTTACGGTAATGCTTCCTCGGCGGGCAGATGATGTGGTTTACCGTATGATTGACAAAGGATTTGCTTGTGGTTTTCCTTTAGGAAGATTCTATAAAGGTATGGAAAATTATTTGTTGATTGCTGTTACTGAAAAACGCACAAAAGAAGAGATTTGCCGGCTAGCTGACAGTTTGGAGGCAGTATTATAATTAATTATATTTTTGCTTAGAATTATCCTGAGCAAGCGACGAACAACAGTAAGGAGCGTGTCGAAGGATGCAGTTAATATATGAAAAACATAAAGAAGGAAGGCGCGGGTTTTGTTTTTCAAAACCAGATGTCCCTCAGGCAAAGCCGCTTGATGTAAAATATTGCCGCAGTAAAGATACAAATATTGCTTCATTAAGTGAGCTTGATGTAGTAAGGCATTATACCAATTTATCCCGCCTGAATTTTTCTGTTGATACGAATTTTTATCCTCTTGGCTCATGCACAATGAAATATAACCCTAAATTTACCGAGCGCATTGCTGCGTTTGAAGGTTTTTCTCAATTACATCCTTTGCTGCCGCAGTTAGCCGGAGGCGGCATGCTTGCGCAAGGTTCACTGGAAGTGTTGTATGAAGCAGAAAAACTTCTTGCAGAGATAACTGGGATGATTGCGTTTACTATGCAGCCATTAGCAGGGGCACATGGTGAATTAACCGGAGCTATGCTTATCGCGGCGTATCATAAAGACAAGGGTTCGCGCAGAAAATATATTATTGTTCCGGATTCTTCTCATGGCACAAATCCGGCAAGTGCTGCAATTGCCGGCTATCAGGTAATTGTGATTCCGACGGGTAAAGACGGTTATATGGATTTAGAGCAGTATAAAAAATACTTAAACAGTGATGTGGCTGCAGTGATGTTAACTTGTCCTGATACATTGGGAATTTTTAATCCGCAAATAAAAGAAATTGCTGATATGGCGCATGAAGTAGGGGCGTTAATGTATTATGATGGAGCAAATCTTAATGCGCTTCTTGGTAAGGCCCGTCCAGGAGACTTAGGTTTTGATGTGGTGCATATTAATCTGCATAAAACATTTGGTACTCCGCACGGAGGAGGCGGCCCGGGAGCAGGGCCGGTGGGAGTAAGTGAAGCTTTAGTTGATTTTCTTCCCAAGCCGCGTGTTGTGCGCAGGAGTGACGCTACTTATGCGCTGGATTACCATTATAATAAGTCAATAGGTTACATTGCGCCTTTTTATGGTAACTTTGGCGTTATTCTTAAGGCTTACGCGTATATGCTTTGTTTAGGAAAAGACGGCCTCATTAAAACTGCGGAGCTTGCGGTATTAAATGCTAATTATTGTCAGGCTCGCCTTAAAGATTATTATGATCTAGCTTTTGAAAAGGCTTGTATGCATGAGTGTGTTTTTTCTGCCGCTCGCCAAGCAAAAAATGGGGTGCATGCAATTGATATTGCCAAATATCTGATTGATAAAGGGTATCATCCTCCGACGGTGTATTTCCCGCTGATTGTCAAAGAGGCGTTGATGATTGAGCCTACTGAAACAGAGTCTAAAGAAACCCTTGACGTTTTTATTGAAACCATGATTGAAATTGCTCGTCTTACTGAAGATGACCCAATTCGTGTGAAGCAGGCACCTCTTAATATGCCGATTAAGCGCCTGGATGAAACAAGGGCGGCACGCGAACCAAATCTGCGTTGGAAATCCTAATAAATGAAAGTATTTAGGCTCATTCGTTCAAAGCCGGCAACAGCTGTTTATAATATGGCTTTGGATGAGAAGATCTTTAACCAGTATCTTCTAGACGGTATACCTGTGTTGCGTGTGTATGGATGGTCGAGCCCGTCTTTTACTTATGGTTTTTCCCAGAGGCCGGAAGATAGTCTTGATTTATCTAAGTGCGCTAAAGACGGAATTGAGGTTGTAAAAAGAATTACTTGGCCTGAAGGCTTCTTTTGCAGTTGAGTCAGGTAGCTTTAAGGATAAGTCAACTCCGCATATGTTCTGCAGTGCTTCAAATGAAAAATACGATATTGTAATTAATAACAAGAAAATAGGTGGTAACGCACAGAAAAGAAGAAAACAAGCTGTGTTTCAGCATGGGGCTATTCCTTGGAGCATTGATTGGGGTTTGATGGAGAAATATATTCGTGATTTTCCAGTAGATATGCCCAGTAAAATTACAACGCTTTCTCAAGAGTTAACAGATTTTTTTGACAAAAATATTCTAGAAGATAGATTGATTGATGCTTTTAGCAGTGTATTTGATGCGCGTTTTTACGAAGAGGATAAAATTTACTGTGAAACCGGCGTGGCTGAATAAAAAAATAGATCTTAGGGCATGTTCAAAGGTAAAGCAGGTTTTACGGGATTTACGCGTAGAAACTGTTTGTGAGCAGGCGATGTGTCCGAATATCGGAGAGTGTTTTTCGCGCAGTGAAGCAACTTTTCTAATTTTGGGAAGGCATTGTACAAGGATGTGCAGTTTTTGTAATATAGAAAAAAATGTTCCTTCTTTAGTTGATTTTGATGAGCCGGAGCGTGTTGCTTGTGCGGTTGAAAAGTTTTCTTTAAGGCACGTTGTAATAACCAGTGTTACCAGAGATGACCTTAAAGATGGGGGAGCAGGAATTTTTGTGGAAACAATTTTACGCATTCGGAGTAAATGCGATGATATAAAAATAGAAATTCTAGTTCCTGACTTCCAGCTTTCTCTTGATGCTTTGACTCTTGTTGCGAAAGCGCCTGTTGATATTATTGCGCATAACCTTGAAACAGTTCCTTCGCTTTATAGCGCTGTCCGCCAAGGAGCAGATTACGCTCGTTCGCTTAGTGTCTTGCGTCAGATTAAGAAAATAACACCTTCTATTAAAACAAAATCAGGGATCATGCTTGGTTTAGGAGAAAAGCAGGAAGAGGTTATTAGGGTATTGCAGGATTTGCGTCTTATAGGATGTGATTTTATAAGCATTGGCCAGTATCTTGCGCCAAGTATCCGGCATTATCCTGTTAAAGAATATATTGAACCTGAGAAGTTTAATTTTTATAAAGAGCAGGCGGAACAGCTTGGATTTTTGCACGTTGAAAGCGGCGCTTATGTGCGCAGTTCTTATCTGGCAGGAGATTATTTAGAGAATGCAGTCAAAAAGAATTAATAGTTTTCTTGAGAACTTCCTTTTTAATGTCCTTTCTTTTCTTAAGGAATCTATGTTTACGCAGGAATATGCAGTAAAGAACGGTTTTTTGCAGAAGAGCAATCCTGTGTTTAAAGCCTTAGTTTTTTTATCTATTCTGTTATCGGTATTATTTGCAAAATCTCTATATTTTCTCGTTGGTGTTTATGTGCTGTGTTTGGTATTGACAGTGCTTTCATCAATTAAAATCGGATTTTTTCTAAAACGTTCATTATTTTTTATTCCGTTATTTTGTTTTTTTGTTGGGTTGCCGTCTCTTTTTAGCATAGTTACTCCCGGAGAGATTGTATTTAGCTTCAAAATATTTTCACATTCTTTTAGTATTACAAAACAAGGTATAATGAGTGCAGGATTCTTCTTTATGCGTGTTTTGGTGAGTGTTTCGTTATGCGTGCTTTTAGTTTTAACTACAAGGCACAATGTGTTATTAAGGATGCTGCGCGTGTTAAAGGTGCCGCAGATTTTTGTGATGATTTTGGGGATGTGCTATCGGTATGTCTATCTATTTATTGAGATAATCCAGAATACTTATTTGGCGATAAAAAGCAGAGTGGGAAGGCCGATGCATTATAAAAAAGGCCAAGGGATTGTAGCGTGGAATATTGCCGGCCTGTGGATAAGGTCGTATGATTTAAGCCAGCAGGTTTATAATGCAATGCTTAGCCGGGGGTATACCGGCGAGCCGAAAACTTTGGAAGAATAGTTGTAATGAGAGTTTTTGTTCTCTTGAGCTTTATTTTTATGCGTTCTGTTTTGGCATCTGTTTCTCGTTAACACTTCAAGTATTTAGGTGTCAAGGTATATTTCTCGCAGCACCGCTTGATTTTCCCCGGCGTGGAAAATCTTCGCTCGAGCGAAAGCTCTTGCTCTCGCCAACTCTGCAATAGCGGGCGAACCATATAGAAACTTTTATTGCTTTAGATAATCAGGTCATGTAATTGAGAAATAATTTAATATATTGAGTTTTATTTTTATGGGTGACTTGGCTTGGGATTTCGAGGGACGTTGAGGATGCCGAGCGGGCAAGGTTCACCCGCTATTAAATATCAGTGAGAGCGAGGCATCCGAGCCGAGCGCAGCCCAGACGCGCTGGGTCTGGGAAAGCGTTCCCGAGAAACACAAGCCAAGGCAGGACCTATAAAAATAAAACTTAATAATATAGGTCTTGAGCGAGAAAGCTGAAAGTCATATTCAAATGCATATTGAAATAGAAAGGTTAAAGTTATGGGAAAATTATTTGAATTAAAAAATATTCATTATTCATATTTAGGCAAGTTTCCGGCTCTTTGTGGAATTGATATGGATATAGAGAAGGGCAGTAAAATTGGCATCTTGGGAGCAAATGGCTCAGGGAAATCAACGCTTCTACAAATGTTAGACGGGCTTATTTTCCCGGACCAAGGAAGTATTAATTTTTCTGGCAGGGATTTGAGCGAAAGAGCGTTTCAAGAAGAAGAGTTTATGCGTTTTTTCCGTTCTAAGGTTGGCTTTGTGTTTCAGAATCCGGAGGTTCAGTTGTTTTGCCCGACGGTAGAAGAAGATATTGTGTTTGGGCCATTGCAGCTTGGTATGGACAAAATAGAAATTAAGAAACGCTTGGCTAATCTGGTGGATTTGCTTAATATTTCTAATTTATTGGAAAGGCCGCCTTTTCGTTTGAGTATAGGGGAGAAGCGTAAAGTTGCTATTGCCTCAACCTTAATTATGTCTCCTGAAGTTTTAATCTTGGATGAACCTACAGCAGGGCTTGATCCATTAACCAGCCGTCAAATTGTAGATAT
>JACROS010000013.1 GCA_016214325.1 Candidatus Omnitrophota bacterium
TCCTGCCTGCGCCACAATAATTGAATTTTCTCCGACGACAACGTTATGGGCAATATGCACTAAATTATCAATCTTAGTGCCTTTTGAAATAATTGTTTTGTCAAAACGCGCCCGGTCAATGGCAACATTTGCACCAATCTCAACATCATCCCCAATTTCAACAGTACCAATCTGAGGAATTTTTTGATGCACACCTTTTACATTAGCAAAACCAAAACCATCCGAACCAATTACTGCTCCACTATGAACAATTACTCTGTTGCCTATAACAACGCGCTCACGTATAGAAACATTAGGGTAGATTAAAACACCTTCGCCTATCTTAGCATTACACCCAACATAACAAAATGAGTATATTATAGAGCCATCTCCAATTTGCGCGTTATCCTCTATTACAACATACGGCGCAATGGCAATATTCTTACCTAAAGAAACATTCTTTCCAATAATCGCAGTTTTATGTATCCCGACAGGATGCGCGACATCGCTCGGCGCCAATAAAGAAATAATCTTAGCAAAAGCCACAGTGGCATCATCTGTACGAATAATCGGCTTGGATGATGCCACTGGCTCACGGGATGTAATAATTGCGGAGGCCTGAGTCTTATCTATTAATGAAAAATACTTGGGATTGGCAAGAAATGTTATATCCCCATCACGCGCTTCTTTTATTCCAGCTACACCCTTAATTACTATATTCTCGTCTCCAACAACTTCACCACCCAAAAGTTTAGCTATTTCTTTCAGGGTTTTTTGCATAACAAACCTTACTTCTTGTACCCACTGTTTAAAATCTCAACAACTTTATCCGTAATATCGTAATTTTTTGTTTGATAAACTAATACTCGGTCATTAAAAACCATAGTATAGCCATCTTTTTCAGCATATTTCTTTACTGCTTCTTCTATATCTTTAAGGATTTCCTTCATTTTATCATCCTGCTCTTTACGCAAATCAGTCTGCTTCTGTCTATCATATTCCTGAAGACCCTTTACTTTATTTTCTAATTCAGTCTTTTTCGCGGTCTTTTCCTTTTCACTCAACAAATTAAACTTATCCTGAAAACTTTTAATTTCGTTTACCTTCTTATCTCTTTCTTTGGTATAAACTTCCTCTTTGTCACCAAGCACCTTATCAAAATCCTTGGTTTTTGAATATTCCGCAAATAAGCGGCTCAGATCAACATAGGCAAATTTATCTGCAGCATGAGCAACCCCGGTTAACAACATTGAACAAAAAAACAACCCTGCAAAAACTACAGCTACTCTTTTCATTTTGATGCTCCTCCTTTTGTGCTTGTTATCAAGTTTTTACCTGCTATACGGCGGGTTTATTGCGGTAATTCCTGCGACTAAAAATCGTGGCTTGCGCTAAAGTGCAGGCGTCCGCCTTTAATTTCATCATCTCCCGGCTCTTTATTCATCGGGAAACCGTAATCAAGCCTTATCGGCCCAAGAGGCGTTTTAACCCTGACACCAAAACCAATACCTGACTTATAGCCATCTTTTCCAAAATCTTTTTTACTCTCCCAAACATTACCAACATCATAAAATGCTGCCAATTTTAAGAAACTAAACAACGGATAAGTATACTCCAAGTTTCCGATAAGCATAGCATCGCCACCCAGAGGATCTCTTGAAACAGGGTCAATTGGGCCAACTTTTCTTTCTTCGTAACCTCTGATTGTATAAGCACCACCTGCGAAGAATCTTTCATAAATTGGTATACGCGCAGTATCATCATAAGGAGCACCAACTCCAGCCCGACCCTTAACCTCTATGACAGAATTCCATGCTAACGGAATATAATGCGACGCCGAACCATAATATTTCCAGTAATCTTTATTTCCGCTTAACGGGCCGCCGGCGAATTCCACAGAACTTGTCAACAAATTACCTTTATGCGGATCAAAAACATTATCACGTGTATCAAAGACTACCGCAGGCATAATACTACTAATTGTATTCTTACCTTGTTCCTGCATTAAATCATTTGTAGCATTAGATGAAATATTTGAAATCTTAATCTGGTCGCAACGATACGTTAAATCTGTTTTTATATAATCAGTCAGCTGATAACCTAAACGCAAATCCCCGCCCAAAACACTCTCGTCGTAACCATAACCAACATCCGTATCTCTTTTATGCTCACGTTTATATGTATCAAAACCAAAAGAAACCGGATAATCAAATATCCAAGGATTAGTAAAGCTTAAATCATAATATTGGGTAATACTACCAAAGGAAGCGCGAAGTTTAATATTTTGTCCTCCTCCGGTAAAATATGGCCAGTTGCGCCAGTCAAAATTCTTCTGCTCAACTTCCACAAACCCAACAAATTGATCTACTGTGCTGTATCCACCGCCAAAGCTAAAAGCACCTGTTTTAGATTCTTTAACATCAACAATCAAATCTTTTTTATCTGGTTCTTTTGTATCTTCAGTATCATAGCTAATTTCGTCAAAGAAACCTAAATTAGCCAACTTTTCCTTACTGCGGCGCAGTTTATCCCCATCAAATTTATCTCCGGGAGCAATCTTCAACTCTCTGCGAATAACAATATCTTTAGTTTTAATATTACCACGGATTTTTATCTTATCCACATAAGCAATCTCGTTCTCAGTTATAGTATAGGTAATATCTACTCTCCCGCTTGAGGAATTTAAAGAAGTGGCTTCCTGAACTTGACAAGAAATATAACCGCGGTCAAAATATAAGCTCTGAATACCTGCCACATCAAACTTCATTGCTTCTTCACTATAAACTTTTCCTGGAATAGCTTCACTAAGCTTGCTAATAATTTGCTTTTCAGAAATTTCTTTATTTCCTTGAATAGACACATTGCCCACTAAATATTTCTTGCCTTCCTGAACACGAATAACCACATATAATAAATACGGTTTCTTAGAATCTTGCTTTACCTCGGAATCTACTGCAACATCAGCATATCCTTGCCGGCGGTAAAATGACTTTATTCGGTCAACATCTTCTTTTAAAACTTCGTCCTTTAATACACCTGCGTTAAACAACCAAGCCCAGCGAGTTTTAATTAACTTTAACAGTTTCTTATCGCTAAACGCAGTATTTCCTTCAAAATCAATATGCTTAACCCTAATCTTCTGGCCCTCAACTACATTAAACTGCACCTTGGCCTTGTTGGTCGTTTTATTCACATCAACCTGATAATTAATCTGCACCTGAGAGAAACCGATTTTCTCATACATCTTTTTTAATTTCTGCACATCTTCTGCCAGATTTGGATAATCAAGATATTGCTTTTCTTTTGATTTTAATTCTTCTTTTAATTTTTCTTCCTTCATACGAATGCGCGTAATACCAGCAAAACTGATTGTTTCAATAATTGGCCTTTCTGTAACGCGCACAATAACTTTCAAGCCATCTTTATAATCTTCTGTATCAATTTTTATATCGCTGAAGAACCCCAACAAAAACAAACGTTTCAGGTCATCACTAATCACATTTTCCTGATAGGGGCTGCCAATATGTGTCTTCATTTTAGAAAGAATTGTATTTGTACTGGTGGATTTATTACCGATAACTTCAATTGCAGTTACTGTTTTAGCCGGAAGCTCAGCTGCAACAGCTTGCTCCGGGGAAGAATTCTGTACACTCTCTTGCGCAAAAGCACAACAACTTGCAGCTAGTATCAGAGAAATGCTAAAAATAAATAACTTTAGGTATCGCATTATTGGTATTATATAAGAAGCCTAATAAGAAATCAATATTTTTTTGCTAATACTTACTCAATCTTTGCGATGTTCTCAAAACGAGTAATCTCTTTAATAAATGCCAGTTTCACCGAACCAACCGGGCCATTACGTTGTTTAGCAATAATCGCCTCAGCAATACCCTGATTATCAGGAGTAGGCATATAATATTCCTCGCGCAAAATCAAAACCACCACATCAGCATCCTGCTCAATAGCACCTGATTCTCTTAAATCAGAAAGCTGGGGCCGATGATCATTACGCGATTCAACTGCACGCGACAACTGGCTAATAGCAATAACCGGCACATTTAATTCTCTTGCAAGCGCCTTTAAAGAACGCGAAATTTCAGAAATTTCCTGCTGGCGGCTTTCTATATTATTAGAACCCCGCATTAACTGCAAATAATCAAGAATGATAAGCTTTACATCATGCTGCGCCTTGAGTCTGCGTGCTTTTGCACGAAGCTCCATTACCGAAATTCCTGGAGTATCATCAATAAAAATTGGTGCCTCGGAAAGTTTACCTGCTGCCGCAGTTAAGCGCGGCCAGTCAGAAGTTGCTAAATACCCGGTCCTGACCTTATGCGCATCAACCCTGGCGTGTGAACAAAGAAGCCTCTGACAGAGCTGCTCTTTTGACATTTCAAGGCTGAAAATCGCAACTGGAATTTTTTCTGTTACTCCAGCATACTCGGCAATCCCGAGCGCCAAGGCGCTTTTTCCCATTGACGGCCTTCCAGCAACAATAATTAAATCTGACGGCTGGAGCCCAGCAGTCTTAATATCAAAATCAATATAGCCGGTAGGAACGCCGGTAACATGCGCCTTCTTCTGATAAAGTTTGTCAATTGTATCAATGCTATCCTTAACAATATCTTTTAAAGAAAAATATGTCCCTTGCGTCCTTCTGTCGCTGACTTCAAAAATAAATTTCTCAGCCGAATCCACTACCTCATCAATATTGCCGTCGCTATCATAACAAAGCGAAACAATACGCGTGGCATTATTAATAAGCGACCTTAGAATATTTTTTTCTTTTACGATTTTTACGTAGTGATTGATATTGGCGGCTGTAGGGACAACATTTACCAAAGAAGCAAGATAACCCGCGCCTCCAACTTCATCAAGGATAGCGCTTTTTTTTAACGCCTCGGTAAGAGTAATTAAATCAACTGCTTTATTGTTATTGAATAACTCAAGGATGGACTCAAAGATCTTTCTGTGGGAATCTTTATAAAATGAACTCTTTTCCAGATGCTCCAACGCAACAGAGATCGCTTCATCATCCAGAAGCATAGAACCCAACACCGCCATCTCTGCTTCCAGATTCTGCGGAGGGACCTTTTCCAGAAGTTCATTAGCCATAGTTTATTTCTTAACTACCCAAACTTTTAATTTAGCAGAAACTTCGGGGTGCAAATTAAGCGCAACCTCATAAATCCCCAACGCCCTTATCGGTTCACTTAAATCAATCAGGCTCTTATCAAGTTCAATGCCTTCTTCTTTTAATGCAACTGCAATATCGTGGGCAGTAATACTGCCATAAAGCTTTTCATCTTCTTTTGCAAGACTTGATAAAGTAAGAGAAATAGAGGAAAGTTTTGCTTTTAATGCCTCAGCATCATTTTTTAAAGCCTCGAGCATCAAGGATTTTCTCTCTTTGTCTTGTTCAAGTTTCTTTAAATTACCAGTAGTTACCAGAACAGCCAAACGGTTTGGAATAAGAAAATTGCGCGCAAAACCATCTTTAACTTTCACCACTGAGCCAGCCTTGCCTATTTTATCAACGTCTTGATTTAAAATTACTTCTATCATGGTAATTTCCTTTTTTTAACGCGTGTAAGGAAGAAGCGAAACGTATCTTGCCTTTTTGATTGCCTCAGAAAGCACTCTCTGATGTTTGGAGCAATTTCCCGATAAACGGCTAGAAGTCATCTTGCCTCTTTCGTTAATAAAATATTCTAAACGCTTGGTATCTTTGTAGTCTAAAGTTTTCACCTTATCGACACAAAAACGGCAAAATTTCTTTCTTGCCCCCAACAAGCTCTCTCTTTTCTTTCTCGGAGGGAACTTTGATTTTCCAAATGTCTTAGTCTTAACCTTCATTTATTTCTTCCTCGCTTTCTTGTAACCACACTGATTCAGTAGTAGTATCCTGTGATAATTCGTTTACTGGCTGTTGTGCTTGCACCTTTGCGCCAGCTCCCGGGCCAGTGCCCATAAACTGCACACGTTCTGCCCTGACCTCAATTACACTGCGCTTTTGTCCAGCAGCATCTTCCCATGTACGTGATTGCAATCTACCTTCAACAAATACACTGCTTCCTTTATGTAAATATTGATTGCAAGTTTCGGCTTGTTTGTTCCAGACCACAGCAGTTATAAAACAAACCTCTTCTTTTAATTCCTGATTTCTATCTCTATACTTACGGTTTACTGCCATTCGCAAATTTGCCACAGCTGTGCCTTGCGGAGTATACCGCAGTTCCGGATCCTTAGTAAGATTACCCATCAACAACACCTTGTTAAAACTAGCCATAACTTACCCCCTTACTATTGCTGAGTTGTAATCAAAACCCGCAAAATATTTTCATTGAGCCTATAGGCATGACGAATATCTTTTATTGCCAAAGGCGGTAAAGTAAAATTCATAAGATAATACAAGCCTTCGTGCTGTTTCTTTAGAGGAAAAAATAATTTTCTTCTTTCCGCCCAGACAGCTGCCTGCGCAACTACACCGCTATGCTTTACCACGGCGTCATTAATTTGCCCAAATAATGTTTTTCTTTCCTCTTCAGAAAGATCAGGTTTGATAATAAACATTGCTTCATATTTATTCATTTTCTTCGCTCCTCTTGTTAAACCGGTTCATTGCTTCGGTTGTGCCTTTTTCTATCCAAGTTATAATACATTCCTTTGCTTGCTCAATTGCCTGATTCACAGCTATCTTTTCTTTTCGCTTAAAAGGCTCTAAAACATATTCAGCAACCTCAACTCCGACATCAGGCCTTCCAATTCCGATACGAAGCCTGGCAAATTGCTGAGTATCTATGTTTTTTATAATTGATTCTACTCCGCGGTGTCCTCCCGAAGAGCCAGACGGTTTTATTTTTAACCTGCCAAGCTCCAAATCCAGGTCATCACAAACCACCAAAAGTTCATCAGCGCTTAAATCGTGTTTTCTCAAAATACTTTTGACAGCACTGCCGGACAAATTCATATAAGTAAGCGGCAGAGAAAACAATTGCAAATTACCGTCGACTCTTATCTTCGCCGACATTGCATTAATGCCACTTTCTTTTTTCAAAGAAACCCTGTATTCTTTACACAAACTTCTTATAACTGAAAAACCAATATTGTGCCTTGAATCCTGATAAATATCCCCGGGATTTCCAAGGCCTATAATTAATTTCATTACATTATTTCTTTTCTTTGCCTTCTTCTGCACCTTCAGCAGCTAGCGCTTCTTTCTTTTCCTTGATTACTTCTGGTTCCTTTGCTTCTTCTCCTTCAACTGCTGCAGCTACTTCTTCTTTCATCGGAGCAGCTATGCTCAAAACAATTCCTTCAGCATCAGTCAAAATCTTAACACCAGAAGGAGCAACCATGTCCTTAACATGAATTGAATCACCAAGTTTTAGCTGAGTTATATCCACCTCTATCTCTTTAGGAATATTTGTAGGCAAACACTCAACTTCAACCTCCCAAAGAATATGCTCAAGAGAACCTCCCTCTTGTTTAACTCCGATAGATTCTCCTTTTGCAACCACCGGAACATTAACTTTAATGGCTTTGGTTAAAGAAATTTCATTAAAATCAACATGCACAATATTCCCATGCACCGGATCATATTGAATTTCTTTAATCAGGCATGGACGGGATTTCTTTGAGGTATCATCTTTTACCTTAAGATTTATAACCGCGGTTTCAATGTGGTGCTGATGAATTAATTTTAATAACTGGCTCCGTGAAATCTTTAAAGCAAGCGAGTTTTTCCCGCCGTAATAAACAACTGCCGGCAGAATTCCCTCATCCCTAAGATGTTTAACCTTGCCTTTTCCAATTTCCTGCCTTTTTTCTGCATCAAGTAATATCTCTTCCATTTTAATTCACTCTCCGTTCTCTTTTTTTATTTTTTTTAATCAACCCTTCGACGCATACTCCGGCCTAAAATCCGAAGCTTGCTCAGGGTTGACACTGAGCGGCGCCTTTTATATTCGGCCTAAAGGCCGAAGCTTGGGCGCCGTCGAATGTGTCAAATAAACAGCTAATTGATTCTTCGTTATGAATCCGTTTAATCGCCTCGCCAAAAAGCCCAGCTAAAGGCAAAACTTCAATCCGCGGATGTTTTTTGTGATTCTCAAGCGGAATACTATCGCTAATTAATAACGCCTGCAGTTCCTTACATTGATCAATACGCTCTATCGCAGGGCCAGATAAAACTCCATGAGTAATTGCAGCACGAATACTTCTTGCCCCTGCTCGTTTTAAAGCCTCAACCGCCTCTACTAGAGAACTTCCGGTTGCAATCAAATCATCAACAATAATCGCATCCTTATCCTTGACCTCGCCAAGTATATGCATGGCCTCAGCCTTATCCGGAGAAATGCGCCTTTTATCAATAATAGCAAGGCCTGCGGAAAGTCTTTTTGCATATGCACGAGCCATTTTAATACTTCCCACATCCGGAGAAACCGCCACCGGATTTTTTAACTTTAATTTTTCTATATATTCAATAAAAACACCAACGGCAAAAAGATGATCCACAGGAATATCAAAAAATCCCTGAATTTGACCAGCGTGCAAATCCATAGTTAAGACGCGATTTGCTCCAGCAACCGTCAAAAGATTGGCCACAAGCTTTGCAGTAATTGGAACTCGCGGTTGGTCTTTTCTATCCTGGCGGGCATAGCCAAAATAAGGTATAACCGCAGTAATCCTCTCACTAGAAGCCCGCTTCAGCGCATCAATCATAATCAAAAGTTCCATAAGATTCTCATTAGGCGGTGGACAAGTTGGTTGTATGACAAAAACATCTTTTCCCCGCACATTTTCATTGTTGGATGAGCATTGCCGCTAATAATTGATAATTTATCCATAACTACCTCTTTCGTTTAATAATTTTAGCCGGCACTCCGGCAACAGTTTCCCCGTCTTTTATATTTTGATGCCTCAAAATCACACTACCTGCTCCAGTTACAGCAGACTTACCGATTTTCGCAGGAGCAACAATAATAGTATCACAGCCGACAAAAGCTGAATCCTTAATTTCCGTAAGATTCTTGTTTTGTCCGTCGAAATTAGCAGTAACTGTCCCTGCTCCAATATTTGCTTTGCTGCCGATATGGGTGTCTCCGATATAACAGAAGTGTTTCAGGAAAGTTTTGCTTCCAATGCGAGAACGCACAAACTCAATGAAATTCCCGGCTAAAACCTCATCCTTTAATTCGGTACCTTCTCTCAAATGCGCAAAAGGCCCCACAGAACAACGTTTTCCAATTTTAACATCATTTTCAATAACTGTAAAGGGATAAATCACGCTATCAGTTCCAATTTTTACCCCAAAATTTATAAAGACAGAATCCGAAGCAACAATAGTAACGCCTTGTTGCATAAATTTCTCATTTATTCTTCCTTGCATTATTCTAATTGCCTTTGCAAGCTCCACTCGCGAATTAATCCCCATAGCCTCATCTATATCAGAGATTTTCATTCCTTCAACAACTCCGCCATTCTTGTAAATTAAATTAAAAATATCAGTAAGATAGTATTCTTTCTTACGATTGTTAGGACGAATACGCTTGATTAATTTCTCTAATTTATCTTTTTTTACACAGAAAATGCCGGTATTAATCTCTTTTATATCTTTCTCAAAATCATCCGCATCTTTTTCTTCTACGATCCCACAAATAGCAGAGTACCTGTCCCTTAAAATCCTTCCGTAACCCGAGGGCTTATCTAACGTAGCTGTTAAAACTGTCAAATCTGCCCCACTATTAACATGCTGTCCCAATAAATTCTTTAAGGTCTCTTTTTTAAGCAGCGGTATGTCTCCATAAAGAACCAGAATGCTTCCGGAAATACCTGCAAGCTTCGGCAAAGCCTCTTTAACCGCATCAGCAGTGCCTGCTAATTTCTTTTGAATAGCAATCTTAAAACCCTCTGGAATTACCTTTTTAACTTCTTCAGCTTTATGGCCAAGTACCACAACATTATTTTTAATCTTAAGCTCTTTTACAAGGTCCAAAACATAATTAACCATCGGCCTTCCGCAAACCCGATGCAGTACCTTGGGAGTTTCGGATTTCATCCGCTCTCCCTTGCCTGCAGCCAGAATAATAGAAGCAATATTATTTTTCATAAGATTTTATTAGTTGGACCGCATAGATTCGAACCTCAACGGTAATTAATACTGGGACGTATGGATTCGAACCATAATAGCGGGATCCAAATTCCCGAGTCCTACCATTGTCCCGACGCTTGTTTTCAACTCGGTCGGGATCCCGACCGCTATAGAATATCGCGTCGGGAGACGACATCCCAAAACCTATACTTGCCCGGCAAGGATTCGAACCTTGACAGTCAGACCCAAATTCTGATGTGCTACCATTAAACAACCGGGCAGATTCCTTTCAAATCCTACCATTGTCCCAAAAATCTATTCTTCAAATGAAGAGCCTAGAGCTGAACCCTTTTTCTTCTCTTCTTCATATGCATCTAACACCCTCTTTTGCAGATATTCTCTGAAAGACTGGGTTATTGGATGGGCAATATCTTTATGCTCTAACTGTGTCGCCCCACTTTGTTCAGCTGAAGGTGCGTGCATATTCACCGGCAACTGCGATCCGCACTGATTACAATATTTGCTGCGCAGTTCGTTCTTAAAATTGCATTTTGGGCAACCCTGCTTCACTTTCCTTGACGGCATCGCAATAAATAAGCCGGTCGTGCCCTCAATCACTTTGATATTTCTTACTACAAAAGCATTTTCAAAAGTTACAGTAGCATATGCCCTTAGTTTCTTATCGGGAGAATCTTTCAGGACCACCCTGACCTCAGTTATCTCCATGCTGCTACCTCCTTCAACGTTAAATTGTCCGTGTGGCAAAGATCTGCCACGGCATTTTTTGCTTTTTGAGCTTTTTGCCTAAGGCAACGGCCTCCTTTCGCGAAGAAACTACACCAAATACCGCCGGACCGCTTCCGGACATAAGAATTAATTTTAAACCAAAATCTGCGAGCTTTTCTTTAACTAGTTTTACTTCTGGATAAATTCGGGTGGTCACCTCTTCCAGACTGTTGAATAAAAAGCTTTTTATGTCAAAATTACTCTCTTTTCTTAACGCTAAATTTAATATTTTAACATTATCCCCGGGCTTTGTCAACCCAAGAAATTCATCAAATTTACGATAAATTAAAGGAGTAGAAACATGCATTTTAGGCACAACCAAAATATAACAAAGACGTAATTTATCAAGCTGTGGAAGTTTACGAACTTTTTCACCTCTAGACAACCCTTGGGCAAAAGGCAGGCCATAAATAAAGAAAGCAACATCAGAACCAATCTTACCAGCAAAATTTACCAATTGTTTCTGGCTAAGATTACACTTCCAAAGTTTATTTAAGCCAATAAGAGTGGCTGCAGCATCACTTGAGCCGCCTCCCAAACCAGCGCCAACCGGAATTTGCTTATCTATCTTTATCTCAACGCCGCAATTACACTTACATTTCTGCTGCAAAAGCTTGGCAGCTTTAAAACAGAGATTAGAATCATCCTTCGGCACAGACTGATGAGCACAAATAACCTTAATTTCATTATCGGGAATTAACTTTAAAGTAATTCTATCCGCAAGATCTATACGGCTAAAAATAGTATTAAGATTATGAAAATTGTCTTTTCTTTTATTCAATACTGCTAAAAATAAGTTAACTTTAGCATAGGCTTTTACCAAGATAGTTTTTTTCAGACGGCAGGATACTTGAGGCAGGGATTTATTCATTATTTATCGGTGGCTCAGTAAATCTCAGGCAATACTTGAGATTACCGCTCTTTCAATGTCAGCACTAGTCAGATTGTATTCCTTTAAAAGGCTTGCCGGCTCACCTGACTGCCCGAATTTATTTCTCACACCCACACGCACAACCTTAACCGGACAATTTTCTGCGACTATTTCATCGATACTAGAAGCAAGGCCGCCAATAACAGAATGCTCCTCGCAGACTACAATTGCCTTGGTTTCCTTAGCAGCCTTTAAAATAACTTCTGCGTCTAACGGACGAATAGTGTGCACGTTAATTAGACGCGCTTTGATACCTTTTTTTGCCAATTCATTTACTGCAACTAAAGCCTCAGCCACCATAATCCCACAAGCAGCAACAGTAACATCATTTCCTTCGGTCAATACCTGTGCTTTACCCAGTTTAAACTCACCCTTATTTTCTATGGTAGGAATCTTTGGCCTGCCTAAGCGCACATAAAATGGGCCCTTATTATTTGCTGCTGCAATTACTGCTTCACGCGTCTGCGGCCCATCACAAGGAACAATAATTTTAATATTCGGAATCACCCGCATTAAAGCGATATCTTCTAATGCCTGGTGGCTTGCTCCATCAGGCCCGACGGAGACTCCAGCATGTGTAGCTACAATCTTAACATCAAGATTACTGTAACAAACTGAGTTTCTTACCTGATCCCAGGCACGCCCAGTGGCAAATATTGCAAAGGTAGAAGCAAAAACTATTTTTCCGCTTGCAGCAAAACCTGCAGCAGAAGCAATCATATTTTGTTCTGCAACACCAAAATTAAAAAACCTCTCTGGAAATTCCTTAGCAAACAATCCTGTGCGCGTAGAGCTAGACAGGTCAGCATCTAAAACCACAATATCTTTATTCAGCTTGCCCAGCTCAACCAGTGATTGTCCATAAACATCTCTTTGATACAATGCTTCTGCCATTATTCTAATTCCTTTAACGCTTTTTCTGCTTCATCCTTAGTAGGTGCGCGGCCATGAAAATCACAGACATTTTCCATAAAGGAAACGCCTTTACCTTTTACTGTTTTGGCAATAATTATGCTCGGCTTTCCCTTGATTGTCTTTGCCTGATCATAAGCAGAAAGTATCTCTTTTACATTGTGCCCATTAATCTCAATAGTATGCCATCCAAACGCCTGCCACTTTGCTGCTAATGGCTCAAGCGCCATTACCTGACAAGTTTTTCCATCAATCTGAAAACCATTATAATCAAGAATACCGCAGATATTATCACATTTATAATGACTACAAGCCATGGCTGCTTCCCAAATATTCCCCTCTTGAATTTCTCCGTCTCCCATCAAAACGTAGATGCGGGAATCGCGATTATCAAGTTTGGCTGCCAAACTCATCCCAAGGCCCACTGAGAGCCCCTGCCCCAAAGACCCGCTTGAAACCTCAACTCCAGGCGTACGTCGGTCAGGATGCCCTTGTAACATTGACCCTAATTGACGCAAGGTCCAAAGTTTCTCCTGTGGGAAATATCCAGAATCAGCAAGCACAGCATACCATAACGGACAGCAATGGCCTTTTGACATATGAAAACGATCCCGCTCAAGCCAAGATGGATTTTTAGAATCATGGCGTAAAACAGAATAAAACAAAACCGTAATTAAATCAGTAGAAGAAAGACTCCCTCCGGGGTGGCCTGATCCAGCCTTAACCAGCATTGAAACAATAAGCCGGCGAATTTGTTTTGCTTTTTCTTCTAATGCCTTTATTTTATCAACGGAATAATCAGTCATTTATTATTTGGTTAATTTATCCAGTTTTTCTTTAATCTTATCCTGCTTTGCATCCATCTGCAGGGATTTTTGCCAATTTAATTTCGCGTTTTCTTTATCACCGAGCTTCAAATACACATCACCCAAATGATCATAAATTGTCGGATCAGCCAAAAGAGCACTTGCACGTTCCAATTCTTTTAATGCCTCGTTAACTTTACCTTTCTTAAAATAAAACCAACCTAAACTATCAATATAAGCGCCGTTATTCGGATCAAGCGTCAGCGCCTTATTAATCATTGCCTCTGCCTGGCCCAGATTGCGCTCCTCTTCAACATAATAATAGCCCAGAAAATTAAGCGCCTCGTGATAATCTGGTTTTAATTCAATTGCTTTTTTTAATTCTTTCTCAGCAGCTTCTTTATTCTTTAAATCATAATAGACGCTGGCAAGATGAAAATGAACCTCGGCGTCTTTAGGAGCAATCTCAATTACCAGCCGGTAAGTTGCTTCTGCATCTTTGTATTTTCCCTGCTGCAGGTAAATTGAAGCCAGGCTCTTATAAATTTCAATATTCTTAGGCTGCAGCTTAGAGGCATTCTTTAACGCGGCCTCATATTCAGAAGCTGCCAAATCAAGCTTATCCTGAGAAGTATACAAAATAGCTAAAATCGCATGCGGTTCAATTGCCTCGGGATCAAGCTTAGCCGCTATTTTTAATTCATCAATAGCCTGTTCAAAATTGTTCTTCTTGACTAAAGTTGCAGCAAGATTAAGGTGGATTAAAGGACTCTGAGAATCCGACCTTAGGGCAGACTTATATTCTTCAACAGCTGCGTCAATGTCTCCAAGATCCTCGTAAACAACACCCATTATATAATGGGTGAGCCCCGAGGAAACCTTTTTATCCAAAGCAAAGGCATTTGTTGCTGCTATTACGAAAAGCAGACACAAAAACACCCTTCCTAAGAATTTCTTCCCGCAAGAAGGCATAATTTAACTAACCCCGCCTACTGTTTAACCCCAAGCTCTCTTCTTCAGATGGCGCAGACGGCGACGCATCTTCTTCCTCTTATGGGTCCTGATTTTCTGTCTTTTTCTTTTACGACCACAAGGCATGCTTAACTCTCCTTAATAAATTACTTTATTCAACGGATACTCAATAATTCCTTGTGCGCCGCGCTTCTTTAGTTCGGGAATCAACACACGCACAATCTTTTCATCAATTATAGTTTCAATGGCACACCACCCGTCGTCAGAGAGCCCAGAAATAGTAGGCTTTCTTAAAGCAGGTAGAGCCGCAATTACTTTTTTTAAATCTTGTTTTCTAACATTCATCTTCAAACCGACTTTTTCCTCGGCAGAAATTGCTCCTTTTAAAAGCAAAGAGATTTGTTCCATTTTATCTTTTTTCCATGCATCTTTATAGGAATTTTTATTTGCAATAAATTGAGTGGTAGATTCACAAAGAGTGGCAATTTCGACCAACTTATTTGCACGCAGGCTTGAACCAGTTTCTGTTAATTCAACAATAGCATCAACCAGCCCGCCGCTTACTTTAACTTCCGTCGCGCCCCAACTAAATTCTACTTCTACTTTAACTTTATGCTTCTGAAAATACTCTTTAGTAACATTTACAAGTTCAGTAGCAATGCGCTTTCCCTGCAAATCCTTAACAGATTTGATCCCAGAATCCTGCGGCACAGCCAAAACCCAACGCACCTTATTCAAACTCTGCTTTGCATAAGCAAGGTCAGTTACCCTTACTACATCGGATTTATTTTCTAAAACCCAGTCATTTCCAGTAATTCCGCAGTCAAGCGCGCCATCTTGCACATACCTAGACATCTCCTGTGCACGCAACAATACCGCCTGTATCTCTGTGTCATCTACCGACGGGAAATACGAACGCGAGCTGGATAAATTTACATTAAATCCGGCTTTCTTAAACATCTTAAAAGTAGATTCCTGAAGGCTTCCTTTAGGTAGGCCTAATTTAAGTATTCTTTTATTCATTTTTAATTCCCTTTTGAATTTTTCGCGAAAACTTCTGCGAGGCAATATTATAGCGGGGTTATTTTAATTTGTAAAGAAGTTTTCAAATATTTGCACTAGCAAGATTAAAACGAAGCAATCTGGTTCTCCTTAAACACTTCCAGCCTCTAATACTACTAAAATATCTTTTAAAATGGGATCTGTGCTACAACATCCTTCCTCTTGCTTGCGCAACACTTGGGCAATACAAGAGATGATTTTGCCGTTTTCTTCTTGAGAATGGCTAAATAAATACGCCGCCTGCGCACATTCTTTGACACGCTCGGTAGATGGCGTGATTCCTGCGTTCAGGAGTTTATTAATTTCTACTAATTTTACGTTCACATTCAGTAGCATCAACTGATTCCTCAATGCCGGACTAACCTTGTTGAGACCTAAATTACTCATCGCCTGAGTAACAATCGGCAAAGAGCGAAAATCTATGCCACCTGGTGCTCTTCCTTGTTGAGAAATCAATGAAGAACTTGCCGAACCATCCAGGCCACCGGGCATCTTAGCTTCCAGAGTCTGCTTAGCCTTTTGCCACAAAGATAGTTCCCACCCGTATCTATAACACATAAACTTATGAAGAATATTATCTACCTTCTCCCTGATCTGTTTATCAATAACCTCTTTAAGGACGAAAGGACTAATAGCCTTCTTTACATCAACATCTGTATCATAAACCATATGACAATCAATCATCATAAAACCATCATCTTTTATCCAGTTTTTAACATTATTGATAATCCTATCATAATATATAGGTAGATGCACAGATGCCTTTTGAAAATAGATATCAACTTGACCCTTTAATTCATCATTCAACTTGCCATTCGTATTTATCAAATCTTGCTGCACAAAAATAATTTCCCTTGGCCTTTCATCCGCAGGCAGCCTAAAGGTTAATTTTGTCCTTCCTTGCTCATCTAAATCACAATCAATATCCTTTTTCTTTACTCCTAATGCCTCTAATTCAAGCATAATTAATGCCTCAATACCATAATCCTTAATATCCTCAGTTGATGAATACCCATTGCTGAATTTAGTTAAAAGATAATTCTCAAATGAAACAAACCTGTCTCGCCTCAGGCTCTCGACAAGCAACCCATCAAGCCTAACTGGCAAATTGTCTATAAAATAAGCCTTTCTGAAATTAGTAGCAAATAAAGCCCCTGACACGTCTGCCCCGCTTGCTCCTACTGCCACCACTAAATCCGCAGAGCCGGGATTCACTTTTTGCGCGAACATCTGCCAATAGTCAATAAAGTCTTTTCTCAGCAAACCGTTCTTCACTGCATTCTCGCTGGCCAGACGGATTGCCGAAGAGGCTGATTCTGGCGTAGCCACAAAATAAAAGTTTTCATATGTAGGTGGAAAGTTAGAAGAGGCAATAGGTATTGACTCATTTAGCTCTAAGTGCGGGAGCAGACTATTATCAGGGTTCATATTCCTTATTAAAAGATAACCATTCTCTTCTTTAGGATCATTAACTCTAAACTCATATTCTCCTCCAGGTATTTGTGAAAAAAAGACATTATTAGGAACACCCACAATGTGAGAATTGGTGAAATTATTTATTAATGCAACTCCCTCTTTTCTCAAAACTCTTTTTACTTCTGCAACCAATTCCAATTTATTTTCTATATAATTCAGAGTTTGATATGTTACTAACACAAAATCAAAACTCCCATTTTCAAAAGGAAGCTTTTTATTTACATCATGCAGAGTAACATTATCTCTAAAGTAGCTTCGGAATTTTCTCGCTTCGTCTACTGAAATTACTTCCTCAAAATACGAATCTGTCCTAACTTTTGAAAGGTAGGCCGCAAACCTTGCAGCATCTTCTTCTGTCTCTTTCGCTAACCAAATATTTTCTTTATTAATAAAGCTTAACTTTACGTCTGGGAAATTTTCCTTTAACTCATAAATGAGTCTTCCTGCGCCAGCACCAACCACCAATATTCTTGCCTTCCTTCCTTCGGCATAGGCAATTTTCCGCGCTTCTCCAATACAGCATGAAACTTGCACTCCTGTAAAGGCATCTTCAAGATCCAGTCCTCTAAATATGGTTCTCCAAGGACCATAAGGTTCAACTACCTTATCCGAAGAATCTTGTTCTGTTTTCCCCACCGCCGAAGAGGCTGCCTCATCCGCAGCGCCATTTGTATCGCCTGCCGCCGACGAGCCTGCGCTGCTTATTCTTTCGCCAGTAAAAATAATCCCAATACGCGTGTCTCCATGCATAACCACATAATGCTTAAAAATACTTTCCAGCTTCGCAAAGCGATACCAAACCGGACTGTAAATCACAAAACATGAACCTTTATTCAATTCTGTCAAAACTTTCTGCTCTAATTTCCAGCTTTCCACCGAACCATCACTGTAATAATAGAGAATCTTATGCCTTTTTGTATCAAGTTTATAATTTAAGAAATTACCTTCTACAAGTTCTATTTGCGACCGGGTTATTAAACCTTCTTTATCTGCCCAGTCCCTTAACCTTAATAACTCGCCATGCAATTTCGCATTTTTCTCATGCTCCCATGCGGTTACCTGTTTTAAACCAAGCACATGGGCAAGGCCCACATCAAAACAACCATCTCCTGCACCTAAATCTTTCAGGTCCAATTCTTTTGGATCCAAATTAAGCATCTTCATTGCATGCCAAACCAATACAATGCCTTCTGGCCTAGAAGGAGCATTAACCCCCATACTACCAATGGCATTGTTTAAATGTAAAATATTAGCTGGCCGTTTTGTTAACCTTTTCTGCTCATAACGTAATTCATAATAAACCTTTATTTTTTCAAAATATTTACGAGCCTTAGAATGGACTAACCGCGCTTCTTCGCTCGACAATAGGGATATATCTTTTCCCACCGCCGAAGACGCCGCGGTTACCCCAGGCTTATTCGGGAAAACGCTATTTGAAGATTCTTCCATAGCTTTCAAGAGCAATTCGTGCAAAAAATGTTTTTCCAGATTAGCTATAAACGCTGACTGATGATTATCGCTTTTTTCCAATTTTTCATACCGATCCGCCGCTTGATTATTAAGCTCTTGAAGTCTTTCTACGGTAAATTCAGTTTTAATTAAACCATCATCATTAAGGTAAACCCTAAGAACTGTTTTTCTGTATTCAGAAATATTAACACCGTAGCTCACATCATCAATTATTCCGTCTTCCTCCAAAACATCATTATCTGAAACAGCTATCTGATTATTACTGCCATCAATAATGATTAAATCTTTTTCTCGCAGGACAGCCCCATCTTCAAGAATGATACCCTCTCCTTGCATATCCCAGTTTGCCTTTTGTAGATTTATTATTGCTGGAATTCCTGCCTTTCGGGCAAGAACCGCTTCATGAGATGAATCATTTCCGTAGTTAGTAATAAGCCCTGAATTCGGATAATCAAAAATAATATCTAATACTTCCTCTCTATTCTGTTCGGAAGATACAAAAATAACCGGAAGATTTTGTTGCATATACTTGTAAGCAAGATCCATATTCCATACAAGATATCCCTGGATAGCTCCTGGAGTAGCCCCAATGCCATGCGCCAAAGGCTTTAGCTCAACATCTTTTTTTATCCGATAAAGCTTGCGCTTTCCTATAAGATCCTGTAACTCTTCAATTCTGGGAATAGCTTTTGTTTCAGAGATAACTCCTTTTCTAAGTTGTTCTCTTAAATAAACAACCTCTGCCTGAGGAGAAAAATTAATTCTGCGGGACTGAATAAAATAGACCCTGCCCCACTGAATAGCGAATTCAACTTCTTGTGGGCCAACCATATTTTCAAGTTTCCGTTTTGCGTCCATAAGTTGTGCATAAATCTTGGGTTGATATCTTTCAAGATCAGAAATGTCTTTTCCGGAATTCCCGCCGGTCATCAATTCTTCGCCCAAGCCATTCTCAATAAACCTGCCGCATAATCTATCTTCTGCGGTATTAGGATTGTGAGTAGAAAAAACGCCTGCGGCACAGAAATCTTCATCAGAATGAATAGGCGACCTTGTTCTAATCTGCTTTTGAATAATAATTGATAATTCTTCCTTATTTTCTAATCTATATTTTTTTCTATATTTCTTAGCTCGTTCTGAATTCCAAGAGTTCCCAACAACTCTTATCTTCTGGGCAATAGATAATCTTTCATCACTAGAAGTCTCCAATATTCCCGGCATTGAATAACGAGGGTTGCTTCTAACAATAAGTTCATCAATATTAATAAAGAAAATTCTTTCTTGCTCCGCTTCCTTTCTCATAAATTCAAAGTATTCTTCTATCTCAGCATCAGTCTTAGAGAGTAATTTCTTAACAAGTTCTGCAGACAATGCAATACCAGAAGGATAAGGTAATCCAAGTCTTTTAAATATCATAAAACTTTTCTCTTTATTTCCGGCATCCGGAATATCGCCATCTTTGCCAAGTATTCTTATGCCTAACTTGACTTCTCCCTCAATATCTTCTCCGAAAATAATCTTATTCATCTTTGCTATACCTATCCTTAAACAAAGCTGTACAAAATATTCATATTCTCGTGGTACAAATAAATTGCGCTCCAAGGCTCCTAAATAATAATGCCTTCCACCATAGTCATAAAGACGACTATCTTCTTCTATATAGCAACCTTCAATCTTAAAACGATCTCGTAAATAAGCACTTGATATTTCAGCATCAACTGACAATATTTTTCCTCTATAATCTGGCCAACGATTCCACTCTTCAGGTTCATCCAGCCTAGTATCATCATTTCTAATCATAAAGATACTAAATTTGCCATCTTGGGAATGTTTTGGCTCATACGAAGGATCTTTCTGATTAGCCTCGTAAAGTAATTTATAATTGAAATCAGGATTTATTCTTTGCGCAATTGCACATATTGATTTAAATTCTTCGCCCATCACAGCAGAACTACCAGCCTTAGAATTAAAATAAGCTTTAACTACTGGGGACAGTTCTATTTTTTTCTTCACCGCCGAAGACGCTGCATCATTTGTGTCGCCGGCCCCCTGTCCTCTCCCCACTGTCGCTGCCGAACTTACAGAAAAATCCCTCTGCCAAATGGACAACTCCCAACCATAACCTGAGTTACGTTCACGAAAAACAAATTTACTTAATTCCTCAATTTGTTTATTAACGGTTAATTTCTTAAAATTATGGAAATCCAAACTATCAAACATTTTCATACCCCTATTTTCGTTGTCACTTCTATGATGCCCACCGACTCTCCCATCTATCATAATAAATCCCGCAGGCTTTATCCAAGACTGAATAATTGACAAATACTTATCGTAATTCTCAGGCAAAGAAACAGATGCTTTTTCATAATAAATATCTGCCTTTTCTTGAAACTCTGTGTTTAAAAGATTACTCTTCCTTTCAAGATTTTGTTTAATAAAAACAATCTCCTTCAAATTAGCCTGTCCCGGTAATCTAAATTTGATTATAGGCCTTCTTTTTTCATCCGAATCAATAGAAATATCTTCTTTTTTAACGCCCATAGCCTTTAATTCAGAGATAAGCCAATATTCTATACCAAACTTTTTTATTTCAAACCTATGAGCAAACCCTTTTTCATATTTAAATTTAAAATAACTGTTATCAAAGCCCATGCCTTCCCAAGAATCACGGCATTCATTAAGCCGCCGCACCGTTACTTTCAAAGTATCAATAAAATATGCCTTTTTAAAATGTGTGCCAAACCAAACATCGCTAATACTTGGCCCAGCTGCACCCACTACCACTGTTAACTCTTTTGAATCTGGGTTTACTAATTTTCGCAAAGCGCTCCAATATTCAACAAGTATCATTTTAAGTAATTTATTTTTCACTACATTCATTGCAGCCGAATCACCCACCGCCGAAGACGCTGGCTGGCTATCAACTACATTCGCTCTCACAACTTCAAAACGCGTTGCGCCATAACCGAGATACTCATAAGATTCTCTTTCCACAAGACGAAATCCTTTTTTTTCAGCACTGGAAAATAATACATCTGCATCGTTATCTTCACGATCTACTGTAAAAATAATGCTGCTGCCCTCATTAACTATTTCCATAACTGACTCATAAATTGATTGGTTAGACCCCGGATTCCCCGGATAATCAAGCAAATTAAGCAGAAAAACTGCTTTCGCAGGCTTTATCTGATCTAAATTTAAGTTTTCTATAGCAACCGGCTCAATAAATAAATTGCCAAAAGCCCGCGGCGATATATTCAAGCTCAGCGCGATAATGTCCGTAAATGAATGAAAACCAGATGCAAAAGCAATCTTGCCATGTTCCAACATCGGATCCACAGCAATTACGCGCCCGGCTTTCAAAGCAGCAAAACTGGCAATTTGGAATTTACAACCCGAACCAATATCAACAACTGTATCTCCCTTATCAATGCCAATAGTATCAAAAAGCCTAACAATATCATCTGGCTCAGCAAAATGGACAAATAATTTAACAACAAAATTATTTCCTAAAGGGTCGCTTCTTATTTTATCCAATGCTCCCTTATATGAACCTTGCCAACAAGTAGAATTGATTGCCGAACTTACGGAAATATTTAAGCTAGCTGGGTCATTAGTAAAAGTAGCAATGAGCTCTTCTGTAAAAGGTGTTTGCGGGATGATGCCAAGATTTGATTTAATCGCTGAGCTAGTGATTTGTTGAAACGTTACTCCCCCGCTCATATAACTCCTGATTACCTGTCCAGAAGGGGTATAGACTGTTTCTTTAGTGTTGTATTCTCCTTTGGTGAAGGATTGTTGGTATTGGTTAAAGTAGTCTTGTTTATTCCAGGGAGTTTTAGAAGTTAGGCTAGAGAGGTTCTTGGAATCAATAAGATTGACTAAGTTAGAATCGAGATTGCTTCGCCCCTCTAGGGCTCGCAATGACGAATCTGTGTTCTGTGAGTGATAGCGAGCCTTAAACCATTGTGCTAGTATTAATGAGTAATAAACCTGACGTAGTGAAGCGTATCTTTTAGAAGAGTTAACTTCTTTAGTTAGTTTAGGGATAATGAGTTCCTTTATAAGCTTAGTAGAGTAG
>JACROS010000054.1 GCA_016214325.1 Candidatus Omnitrophota bacterium
CTTTCTCACCCGGACGAACGCGCAATAAATCACCTTTTTGAATATCATCAATAAAAACTTCTTCTTCTTTGCCTTCGCGAATACGATGCGCCTGCTTAGCTGCCATGCCAAGCAACGCTTTAATCGCCTGCCCTGTTTTGTTACGTGCCCTTACCTCAAGAAACTGGCCCAAAAGCACCAAAACTGTAATCACTGCGGCAGCTTCAAAATACAGGCTAATCTCACCATGCATTTTTAATGATTCGGGTAAAATATTCGGGAAAAGAATCGCTATCGCGCTAAAACCATAAGCTGTCCCCACGCCCATAGCAATCAAGGTAAACATATTGAGGCTTTTATTTAAGATTGATTTCCATGCTTTTACAAAGAAAATATTTCCAGCCCACAAAACAACCGGCGTTGCTAAAACAAACTGCAGCCAGCGCAAAAACCCAGAAGGCAAAAAGGCTCTTAGGCTAAAAAACGGGATCATCTCGCCAAGTGCCAGAAAAAAAATAGGAATTGTTAAAATCAAGCCAATCCAGAATTTACGCGACAGGATGCTTATCTCTTTACTTTCTTGCTCTCCGGCAGAAACAACCTTTGGTTCAAGAGACATTCCGCACTTTGGACAATCACCAGGCTTATCTTGCTCTATCTCTGGATGCATTGGGCAAGTATACACTCTGTCAAACTCCTTCCTGCTTATTTTGCTAAATCTCCCACTGCCTTTACAGCCAACTCCACAGCAGAATATAAATCTTCAATATTAAAAACTCCGGTCGGTGAATGAATATAACGGGTAGGTATGCTTAACACACCCGTAGGAACCCCCTCTCTATTCATATGAATAATTGCACCATCAGTCATGCCGCCTTCTATTACATCTATCTGATATTTAATCTTATTTTTCTTTGCAGCATCTATCAAAATATTCTTCATCTTCTCATTTACTATCAACCCTCTTCCGGATGCCTCAATAATTGTTATAGAAACTCCTGCTCCAAGTTTTAAAGAAGACTCCCGCTCGCTTATCTGAGGAGTATCTCCTGCAGCATTAGTATCTATGGCTATGGCATAATCAGGGTCAATCTTAAATGCCGAAGTGCGGGCACCCTTTAAACCCACCTCTTCCTGAGTTGTAGCTACGGCATAAACTTCTGCATTAACTTTTAATTTTTCCATTATTTTAATTAAAGCAAAACAGCCGATTCTATCGTCTATTGCCTTACCGTAATAAAGTTTCTCGTTTAATACTCCGGAGTTTGGCTCAAAAATAATAATATCACCTACCTCTACTTTTTTCTCTGCATCCTCTTTACTTTTGCATCCGATATCAATAAACATATCTTCATATTTAAGAGGCTTCTTCTTTTCTTCATCTTTTTGCAGATGCGGCGGCTTTGTGCCGATTATCCCCAGACAATCTCCTTTTTTAGCCTTTACTATAACCCTTTGTGCCGGAAGAATCCTGTCATCTATCCCGCCTAATTTTATAAAATATAAAAAACCTTCTTTTGTTATATGCTTAACCATCAAGCCTATTTCATCCATGTGTGCAGCAAGCATAATCCTGGTTTTACCCTTGCCTTTTTTGGCAATAACGTTTCCAAAATTATCTATTTGCACCTCGCTGCAGGTCTTTTTAAATTCAGCGTGCATTATCTTTGCAATTTCGCTTTCATAGCCCGGGATACCGGCTGCCTCAATAATTTTCTTTAATAAAATATCCATTATCTCCTCCTGTTTTGTTTAAGAAAAACGGCTATCATTTTTCAATTATTTGCAGCTGCGCTTCTTTTTTCATTAAAAAGAATACGACAAGCGCTGCTAACTCAATAAGTATAACCGCAAAAATTATAAAAGCCACCGAACGGTCGTATAAAAACCCTAATAAAAAACTTCCTAAAAATACAGCCAGGCCATACGCAGTATTAAAAATGCCATATCCTGTGCCGCGTTTATTTAAAGAAGTTATATCTGCAATCGCAGACCTCATTATTGTTTCCTGAATGCCCATAACTATGCCCCAGCAGACAATACCTATTATTATAAAATTAATACTTTTTGAAAATACAAAAATTGGTATCAAAATTGATATTAACGGTATAACCACCAGCAAATTAAGCCCGGCATTCTGGTTATTGCTTTTATTTTTTAATACATCATAAAACTTTCCTATTGAAAGTGCTGCAACTGCATCAACCCCCATGGCAATAGCATAAAATAACGGTATTTGGGCATCTGACAAAACACCCGTAGATTTAAAATGAAAAGCAGCCAGAATAAAACTACAGAATCCGGCTGTAGCAGTAAAAGAGAAAAACGCATACAGCCAAAAAAGCTTGGAAAGTTTATCGGGTATTTTATTCTTCTTCTCTACCTCAAGAACTTCAGGATGGGGCGCTTTACGAAAAGCTATAAACAAGCATAATATAACCAGTAAAAATGGGATCCATAAAAAAGCGTATCCTTTTTTATAATCAGCAATACCGGTATTTTTACCTGAAATAACAAATAAAAAATAGAAAATTAACGGGCCGGTAACTGCTCCAATTTGATCCATTGCCTCGTGCAGGCCAAATCCAAACCCTGTACCTACCTGCGAGCTTGCCTGAGAAAGAATAGTGTCCCTTGCCGGATTACGGATCGCTTTACCTACGCGTTCTAATACTATAAAAATAGCAGCAACCTGCCAAACCCCCGCCAAAGAAAGAAGCGGTACGACAATTAATAAACCGCATCCAGAAAATGTAAGCAGCCAATATGATTTTGTTTTATCTGAAAGATACCCTGAAATTAAACGCAGCGCATACCCTAAGAATTCACCAACCCCAGCTATTAAACCCAAGGTAGTTGCATTAACCGCAAGCAGTTTTAAATAAGGCCCGTTAATACTGCGCGCGCCTTCATATACGATA
>JACROS010000014.1:0-2470 GCA_016214325.1 Candidatus Omnitrophota bacterium
TACAGTATGTTGATGAGCAGGCAAAGCTAAGATTTTATCCCTATATCATTGAGCCTTCAGGAGGCGTGGATAGGACAGTGCTTGCTTTTTTGGTGGATGCATATCACGAGGAGAAAGTCAAAGAAGACAATCGTGTTGTGCTGAAATTTCACAAAGATTTGGCCCCGATTAAGGCGGCAGTGTTGCCACTGTTAAGAAATAGGCCAGAGATTGTGGAGTTGGCAAAAAAAGATTTCCACAGATTTAAAAAAATCTTTTGTTACTGTTTATGATGATACGGGAGCAATAGGTAAGCTTTATCGCCGTCAGGATGAGGTGGGTACGCTTTGTTGCATTACAGTTGATGTGCAGTCTTTGGATGATAAACAGGTTACGGTGAGAGACCGTGATACCATGTTGCAGGAGCGCGTTGGGATTGATAGTTTAAAAGAATATTTACAGGATAAGTTTTATTAATAAGTGATCCCTCGCCTAAGCGCTTGTTCGTTACAATTTTTGGGAGATAGCGCAGGCTCGGGATAAATTCGCAGACGGCCTTAAGGCCTATAACTTACGTTGTCCGCCTGTGGAGGACTTCCGTAAGTTATCTGCTCATTTAAAGGGAGGAAGTAGAACAAATGGCAACGAAATATGTTTACAGTTTTGGTGGTGGCAAGGCAGATGGCAATGAAAGCATGAAAAATCTTTTAGGCGGTAAAGGTGCTAATTTAGCTGAAATGGCCGGCCATAAAAATTTAAAACTTCCGGTTCCTCCGGGGTTTACCATTAGTACCGAGGTTTGCACGTATTACTATAAAAATAGAAAGACATACCCTAAGGCTCTAAAAGAAGAAGTAAACAAAGCATTGGCAAAAGTTGAAGTTTTAATGGGCCGTAAGTTTGGAGATGCAAATAACCCGTTATTGGTTTCAGTAAGATCTGGTGCTCGCCGCTCTATGCCTGGGATGATGGAAACAGTTTTAAATGTCGGCCTGACAGAGAAAACAATTCCTGGCCTGGTTAAACAAAGCGGAGGCAATGAGCGTTTTGTTTATGATGCTTACCGTCGTTTAATTATGATGTATTCAGACGTGGTTATGGAAAAAGCAGCCGGAATAGAGCCAAAGGACGAAGAAGGTATTCGTAAACAGCTTGAGAAAATCATGTCAGCAATGAAAAAAGAAAATGGTTACACTAGCGATACACAGCTGACAGTTGCTGATTTGAAGAAGCTTTGCTCTTTGTTTAAGGCAAAAATAAAAGAAGTTTTAAAGAAAGAATTTCCTGATCAGCCGCTTGAGCAATTATGGGGTGGCATAGGCGCAGTATTTTCTTCGTGGCAAGGCAAAAGAGCAATTAGCTACCGTAGGATTGAAAGTATTCCAGATGAATGGGGAACAGCAGTAAATGTGCAGACCATGGTTTTTGGCAATATGGGCAATGATTCGGCAACTGGCGTTGCTTTTACCCGTAATCCCGGAAACGGCGAGAATCATTTTTACGGCGAGTTTTTGATTAATGCCCAAGGAGAAGACGTAGTTGCTGGTATCCGCACACCTGCTCCTATTAATGAGCATTCTAAATCAGAACACAACAAGGATTTGGTCTCTCTTGAAAAAGCCATGCCTGCTTGTTATAAGGAATTGTTTGAGATTCAAAAACGCCTTGAGAAACATTATCGCGATATGCAGGATTTGGAGTTTACTATTGAAAAAGGCAGATTGTTCATGCTTCAATGCCGCGTTGGAAAACGTAATGGCCCGGCAGCAGTGCGAATGGCCATGGATATGTTAAAAGAGAAACTTATTAAAAAAGAAGAGGCAGTGATGCGTGTTACTCCTGCACAGCTGGATGAATTATTGCATCCAATTATTGATCCAAAAGCTGAGATGGCGCTTAAACCTTTTGTAAAAGGTTTACCAGCTGGCCCAGGTGGAGCATGTGGGCAAATTGTTTTTAGTGCGCACGATGCTGTTGAGTGGGCAAAACAAGGCAAAAAAGTAATTTTGGTTCGTGAAGAAACAAATCCTGAGGATGTAGAAGGTATGCGTGCAGCTCAGGCAATTTTAACTGCAAGAGGCGGCATGACCAGCCACGCTGCATTAGTTGCCCGCGGTTGGGGAAAATGCTGTATTGTTGGTTGTGGTGCTTTACATGTTGAATATGACAAGAAAACAATGGCTGTTGATGGCAAGATTATAAAAGAAGGTGACTGGATCACATTAAACGGCACTAAGGGAAATGTTTATGAAGGTAAGCTTCCCATGATGGATGCTACTGAAGAAAATATGCTTTTAAGTGATTTCTTAAAAGTTTGTGGTTCAATAAAAAGGCTTGGTATACGTACCAATGCAGATACTCCAGAAGATGCTAAAAAAGCTTTGCAATTTGGAGCAGAAGGAATTGGTTTATTTAGAACCGAGCATATGTTTTACGGAAAAGGAGCGGAAGAGCCATTGTTTAAACTGCGCAAAATGATTATTTCCAAAAC
>JACROS010000014.1:2494-6607 GCA_016214325.1 Candidatus Omnitrophota bacterium
AAAATTGCTTTAAATGAATTGTTTCCTTATGTAAAGAAGGATATTAAGGCAACTCTTGAAGCAATGGATGGTTTTCCGGTGGTAATCCGTTTACTGGATCCTCCTTTACATGAATTTGTACCCAGAGATCCTGCAAAATTAGAGCAGTTAGCCAAGGATTTAAATGTTTCTATGCAGGAACTTTCCAGAAGAGCAGATTCTTTGCATGAATCTAATCCAATGATGGGGCATAGAGGCGTGCGTTTAGGGGTAACCTATCCGGAAGTCACTGAGATGCAAGTTAGGGCAATCTTTGAATCAGCCGCAGAATTAATTAAAGATGGCAAAAAACCGTATCCAGAAATTATGGTTCCGGTTGTTTGTTCGGAAAAAGAACTTGAAGATCAGCAGGTAATCGTGGATAGGGTTTATGCTGAAACTTTGAAAAAATACAATTTAAAGAAAATCAAAACCATGTTTGGCACAATGATTGAAATTCCCCGTGCAAGTTTGATTGCAAATAAGCTTGCAGCTAAGGCGGAGTTTTTCTCATACGGAACCAATGATATGACTCAAATGGGCTTTGGTTTCTCGCGTGATGATATTGGTGGATTTCTTCCAGATTATTTGCAAAAAGGTATTTTGCCTGAAGATCCATTCCAATCAATTGACCAGGAAGGAATTGGAGAATTAATTAAGATTGGTATCGAACGCGGCCGTAAGACCCGTAAGGACCTTGAAGTAGGTATTTGCGGTGAGCATGGCGGTGAGCCAAAATCAGTGGAATTTTGTCATCGTGTGGGCATGAATTATGTCAGCTGTTCACCATTTAGAGTTCCGATTGCAAGGCTTGCAGCAGCTCAAGCAGTGTTAAAAGAGAAATCTAAAAAATAACCAGTTATTGATTTGTTCGGGTTATTGAGTTTATGATTTTAGCTCAGTAACCCAAACAATCTTGGTAATAAAAATTATGGAAGCCTTAAAAACATACCTAAAAGAAATTCGCGTTATCCCACTCTTAACTGCAGAAGAAGAAATTTTCTTAAGTAAAAAAGTGCAAAAGGGTGATGAGCAGGCACGCAAAAAAATGATTCGTTCAAATTTGCGGCTTGTTATTAATATTGCAAAAAGATATATTCACTTGGGTATTCCTCTTTTAGATTTAATAGAAGAAGGGAACTTTGGCTTGATGCGTGCTGTGGATAAATTTAATTATAAAAAAGGTGTTCGTTTCTCTACTTATGCGGCATGGTGGATTAGGCAGGCAATTACACGTTCAATTTCTGACCAGGGAAAGATGATACGTGTCCCAGTCTACATGAATGATTTGATTACAAAGTGGAGGAAGAAAAAAGAGCAGATGAGCCAGATGTTGAGCCGTATCCCTACAAATGATGAAATTGCAAAATCTTTGCGTTTGTCACAAGATAAAGTGGAACAGATTACTTTTTGGATGACTAGCTCCACTTCATCTTTAGAGGCTCCAATTGGGGAAGAAAGCGATAGTCAGGTTTCTGATTTAATTGAAGATGTAAATGCAGCTTCTCCTGATGCAGGAATAGAGTATGCTTTTGATCAAGAGAGAATTAAGGATTTACTTAACATGATGGCAGAGAGAGAAAAGGAAATTTTAGGCATGCGTTTTGGGCTTGGCGGTATAAAGGCACATACATTAGCAGAAGTCGCCAAAAAGTTAGGGGTTTCTCGTGAAAGGATTCGACAGATAGAAGAATCAGCCTTAGATAAACTGAAAAAAATGGCACAACAGCAAGAGAGGTAATAATGAAAAAGAATTTTGACTTTGAAAAACACGTCAGAAATATTCCTGATTTTCCTAAGCCAGGAATTCTTTTTAGAGATATTACAACCTTGTTGCAAGATAAAACTGCATTTAAAAATGCTATTAATGCTTTGGCTGAAAAATATAAGAATAAAAATATTGATAAAATAGTTGCAGTTGAAGCAAGGGGGTTTATTTTTGGCGGCGCCCTCGCCCACAAGATTGGTGCAGGTTTTGTGCCTGTACGTAAGCCAAAGAAGCTTCCCTTTAAAACAAATTCTGTGACATATTCTTTGGAATATGGCACAGATACATTAGAGATTCACCATGACGCAGTTAATTCCGGTGAACGTATTTTGATTGTTGATGATCTTTTGGCCACGGGGGGCACGGTTAGGGCAGCTGCTGATTTGGTTAAACAGCTTGGCGGTAAAATAATTGGTATTGCTTTTTTGATTGAGCTTGTTGATTTAAAGGGTAAAGAAAAGCTCAAGGAATTTCCAATTTATTCTCTGATTAAATTTCGCGGGGAATAATTTTATAAATAACTGCCCCTGTAGCTCATAAGGATAGAGCAACGGTTTCCTAAACCGTGTGTGGCAGGTTCGATTCCTGCCAGGGGCATTGATTCTGCCAAATTAAATTATGTTCAATTTACATTGCCACTCATTATTAAGCGACGGTGTTTTGCTCCCATCAGAAATCAGCATGCGTTATTTGCATGCAGGTTACAAAATAATTGCAATTACCGACCATGTAGACTACAGCAATATTGAATTTGTAGTAAAATCAATTGTTAAATTCACTAAGCATTGGCCAGCAAAAAATATTCCTATTACGGTTTTACCCGGCATAGAATTATCTCATTTGCCTCCAGAACAATTTTCTCCTTTAGCAAAATACGCCAGAAAAAAAGGCATTAAGATTATTGTTGCTCATGGCGAGTCACCGGTTGAGCCGGTAATTAAAGGTACTAATCGTGCGGCGTTAGAGGCTGATATTGACATTTTGGCGCACCCAGGACTTATAACTGAGGAAAATGTCCTGATCGCAAAAAAGAAAAACATATTTTTAGAAATTACCAGCCGAAGGGGGCATTCTAATACAAATGCGCATGTAGCGCAGCTAGCCTTAAAAGTAGGAGCAAAGCTAGTTTTAAATCATGATAGCCATACTCCAGAAGACATAATTAGCCCTGCTGAATTAGTCAGTGTGGGAATGCAGGCAGGATTAACTCAAGAGCAAATAGATTTGAGCTTTAAAGAAGTGGAGTCTTTTTTAAAAAGGAGGCAGTAGCATGGACAAGAAACTATTTGTTGTTTTAGTGTGTTTTTTTGCTGCTGTATTAATGGGATGTTCAACTTTGAGCGGCAACTCTGGGACCTCTGCGAAAAGCGCATTTCTTGAGCCTCAGTCTGTTGTAAAGTTTTCTGATGTTCCTGTGCCTGCTGGATTTAGCCTGGACTACAAAGATTCATATTCTTTTGAAAGCTCAGGTGTCAGAGTAGGTGTTTTAAGATACACTGGAAAGGCCACTACTGATCAAGTAATTAATTTCTACAAAGAGCAGATGCCAATGTATAATTGGCGTTTGTTAAATGTTGTTGAGTTTGGTGATAGCCTATTAAATTTTGACCGCGACACTGAAACCTGCATTGTAAGATTACTCCCCAAAGGAAATAATATAATTCTTGGCATTACTCTCGGCCCAAAATCACAAGCTGTAAGAAAAGCTGAAAAGTCAGCTAAGTAAGTAGCTGAGTAAGAAAGTTGTATTGTAGTATAGTCAAACTTGCAAACTTTCCTACATATGGTATACTTTATCTAGGAAAGGGGTAGGAAGATGACTCTAGCTAAGCTTAAAGCGAAAAATCAACTAACAATTCCAAACTCCGTCGTAAAAAGGCTCAATTTGAAGCCAAATGAGCTTTTTGTTATTGATATAAAAGATAACTATATCAAGCTGACCCCCGTAGATATAAAACTCCGTAAGTAGATATTTTCAGAAAACTCTGTTGTAAAATAGTGAAATGTCCTGTTCTTTAACAAATGAAATGTCCGCTTACAAAGCGGGGCATGATAATATGTTTAACCTAATCATGGAGGTTAGGCATGCAAACATAGTATCCAGAACCCGCACTGGAGCGGGCAATGAAGATGCAGGAAGTAATCCTAAGGGCAATGTCTGGACAGATTAACTGGATCCAGGCAGTAGAGATACTCGGCATATCATGTCGTCAAATGCGCAGGTGGAAAAGACGCTATGAGATATCCGGATACGATGGCCTGTATGATAGGCGCCGCAAGATGCCAAGCCCAAAAAGAGTGCCGCTTGAGACCGCTGAAAAAGTCTT
>JACROS010000047.1 GCA_016214325.1 Candidatus Omnitrophota bacterium
ATCCCATGCTCGATTTTGTTTTAGCTCTGGAAGTAACGTTGATACTTGGTTTAATCTTAACCAAGCTTTGCGCAACTAGTAAAGACCTTAACTGGATGCATGGGATGATTGTAGTTAGTCTCTCATGGCTGGTGGCAATGGTGTTGGGTGCAATACCGTTATATTTAAGTGGACACTGGAAATCATTTTTAGATGCGTGCTTTGATACAATGTCCGGTTTTACTACTACAGGGCTTACCTTGGTTTATGACTTGGACCATCTTTCAAATGCGCATAATTTGTGGAGGCACTTCGGGCCTTTTATAGGAGGGCAGGGCATTACAGTAGTTGCGCTATCATTTTTTGTGAAGGGGACATCCGGGGCGTTTAAAATGTATGTTGGTGAAGCGCGAGACGAGAAACTGGCGCCCAATGTAATTGATACTGCGCGTTTTATTTGGTTTATTAGCATTGTTTATTTAATTATTGGGACACTGAGTTTGGGGGTGGCAGGAATTTTTCTTGGGATGAGGCCTTTTAGCGCCTTCTTTCACGGCGTATGTATTTTTATGGCCGGTTTTGATACCGCAGGCTTTGCTCCGCAATCACAAAATATTCTTTATTATCACAGTGTTATTTATGAGGTAATCATAGTGATAATTATGATTGCAGGCGCGTTGAATTTTAATTTGCATTATCAGCTGTGGATAGGCAACCGCAAAGAAATTTATAAAAACATTGAAAGCAAAATTTTTCTTCTTTCGGTGTCGGCTTTAGTTTTTGTGGTAGCCGTGGGTTTACAGCAAATGCATGTTTATGACAATGCGGTTGTTTTATTCCGTAAAGGATTTTTTCAGGTTATCTCAGGCCATACAACAACCGGATACATGACAATTTACGCACAGCAGTTTATCAGTGAATGGGGGAATTTTGCATTAGTGGGGTTAATTTGTGTTATGGCGATTGGAGGCAGCGCTTGTTCTACTGCGGGAGGCATTAAGATATTGCGCCTGGGCATAATTTTTAAGGCGCTTAAGGAGGACTTAAAAAGAATTATTCTACCTGAAAAAGCTGTCATCGTGCAGAAATACCATCACATAAAAGATGTTTTCTTAGAAGACAAGACTGCGCGAGCCGCTCTTTTAATCACACTTTGTTATATTGTTTTATATGGGGTTGGTTCTCTTGTTGGAATGTTTTATGGGCATTCTTTTTTGACCTCGCTATTTGAATCTACTTCTGCTGCGGCTAATGTTGGTTTGTCCTGCGGGATCACTAGTGTTGATATGCCGGTAGGCTTAAAGTTAACCTATATTGTGCAGATGTGGGCCGGACGTCTTGAGTTCATGTCTATATTTACTTTGATTGGTTTTTTAGTGGCTGCGGTTAAAGGAAAATGAAATGAAAAGATTGCTAAGTGTTAAATTTTTAATGTTTAATGTTGTGTTCTTTTGCATGTTACAATTTGTGCATTATCAGGTTTTCGCTCAACCGGTTTCAAGCACTGATTTAATTAATGATGCCAAGGAGTACGACGGTAAAATTGTAACTTTTGAAGGTGAGGTTATTGGTGATGTAATGATGCGCAGAGATTTTGCTTGGGTAAATTTAAACGATGGAAACAATGCTATCGGTATTTGGATGCCCAAAGATTTAACTCTTCAGATTGAATATACAGGAAGCTATAAATCAATAGGCGATTGTTTAGAGGTTAGCGGTGTTTTTCATCGTGCTTGTCCTGAGCACGGCGGAGATTTAGATATCCACGCAATGTCAATACGTAAAACCGCAAGCGGCAGGATAGTTAAGGAAAATGTTAGTCAAAACAAAAAAAACCATGTTTTTATTTTATTAGGAGTATTAGGATTAGTATGGATATTAACACTCTTAAAACGCAAATAGAATTGGAAATCCTGCAGGTTAATTCACCTGAGGAATTAGAGGTGTTTCGCGCCAAATACCTGGGAAGAAAAGGTGCTTTGGCAGAACTTACCAGCATAATTCCGCAGCTGCCAATTGAACAGCGCGCCGGGCTTGGTCAACAGGTAAACATGCTTAAGAGTCAACTGCAAGCTTTGATAACTGACCGACAGAAGGTATTTTCTGGTGGAGCCACTAAGGTAACTTCGTCAACTATTTGTGATCTTGGCATGCCTGGTATTGCTCAGGAGCTAGGCCGGTTGCATCCGATTACACAAGTCATAGAAGAGATAAATACAGTTTTTGTGAATATGGGATTTGTGGTTGCTGATGGCCCAGAGGTAGAAACCGAATTTAATAATTTTACCGGATTAAATATTCCGCTCAATCATCCATCGCGAGATGCTTTTGATACATTCTATTTAAAAGATTACCCTAAGATGCTTTTACGCAGCCACACTTCTCCAGTGCAGGTGCGGGCAATGAAGAGCCGCAAGCCTCCTTTAGCAGTGATTGTTCCAGGGAGAGTTTATCGGCCCGATGCAGTGGATGCCAGCCATTTATTTATGTTTCATCAAATAGAAGGTTTTATGGTGGATACAAATGTTACTTTTTCTGGGCTCAAAGGTATTTTGGAAACTTTCGCCAAGAAAGTATTTGGAGAAGAAATTAAAATGCGTTTTCGCCCGCATTTTTTTCCTTTTACTGAGCCTTCTGCAGAAGTGGAGATTTCCTGCATTATTTGTAAGGGCAAGGGTTGTTCAGTATGCGGGAGAAAAGGCTGGTTAGAAATATTAGGAGCAGGAATGATTCACCCGAATGTGTTTAAGCAGGTAGGCTATGATTCAAAAAAATATAGCGGGTTTGCTTTTGGTATGGGCATTGAAAGAATCGCCATGCTAAAATATGGAATAAATGACATTAGATTATTTTTTGAGAACGATTTGAGATTTCTAAAACAATTTTAAGAAAGGCGATCGTCATTGCGAGGCACGCAGTGCCGAAGCAATCTCTGTTTTGAGATTGTTTCGTCGCGCTTCGCGCTCCTCACAATGACGGTGAACTTGATGAAAGTTACCTATAATTGGCTAAAAGATTTTGTAGAGATCGGACTTTCTCCTCATGCCTTAGCAGATAAGCTGACTATGGCGGGCCTAGAGGTAAAGACTGTTGAGGAAAAAGAGGGAGATTTTGTATTTGAAATTGAAATAACCTCTAATCGTCCGGATTGGCTAAGTGTTGTGGGTATTGCGCGCGAAGTAGCTGCAATTACAAATAAAAAATTTAATGCCAATTGTTTAATGTTAAACGTTAAGAATCCTCAGTGTAAAAGATTAAACTTAAAACAATTCAATGTTAACATTGAGAGTCAAAAAGACTGTTCTTTTTATTCTGCTAAAATTCTGCGGAATGTCAAAGTTGGACAATCGCCAGATTGGCTAAAAAAGCGTTTAGAATTAGTTGGTTGCCGAAGCGTAAATAATATTGTTGATATTACAAATTACGTATTATTTGAACAAGCTCAGCCTTTGCATGCATTTGATTTAGATAAGTTGTCTTCTGGAGAAATTTTTGTGCGCCGGGCAAGAAAAGGTGAGAAATTAATTACCATTGATGCAGTAGAAAAGAATTTAAATCCAGAGATTCTGGTAATTGCTGATAAAAACAACCCGATTGCAGCAGCAGGTGTAATGGGGGGGAAAGATACTGAGGTTTCTTGGGATACAAAGAATATTTTGTTAGAAGCAGCGGTATTTAATCCGGCAGTGGTGCGTTTAGGACGGCAGATTCTTGGGTTAAACAGTGAATCGAGTTATAGATTTGAAAGAGGAGTGAATGCGCAGGCAGTTGAGTTTTGTTCGATGAGAGCAGTAAAGTTAATGCTGGATTTGTCCGGAGCTGAATTAGTTGGAGATAAGTCTGTCGGCAAAATATCTAAAAAAACAAAGAGCATTTATTTTGATTGCCGCTGTATCCAAGAAAAATTAGGCATTAATGTTGCTAGCGCCAAAATAAAAACAATTCTGACCCACCTTGGATTTAGCCTTAAAGCAAAAGATAAAAACAATATGTTAATTGAAATTCCGGGTTTTCGCTCGGATGTAAATTGTGCGGAAGATATTGTTGAAGAAGTGGCGCGCATATATGGATATGAGAAAATACATTCAAGCCTTCCTGCAGTTAAGCCGCAAGCGAAGTTTTCTAGTGATAGGGACTTGGTTTTATTTGTAAAAAATATTTTAACAGGACTGGGATTAAATGAGGCCATAACCTATAGCCTCATTGACCGGGAATCGCTTAGTTTATGTTCAAGTACCAGTGCTTTCGCCGAGGTGCGGGATCCTTTGAGCAAAGAACAGGAAATCTTAAGGCCTGCTATTGTGCCAAGTTTGCTGCGTTGTGTAAGTTATAATTTAAATCAAAAACAAGAGTTAGTAAATATTTTTGAAATAGCTAAAGTTTATTTTCCTTCCGGAGCAAGCCTGGATGAAGAGCTTTGTTTGGGCATTGTTCTTTGTGGAGAAAGAAACTTGCTGCTTGAACAAGGCAGGCTTAAGGATAAAATGAGTTTGTTGCACATAAAAGGAGTCTTGGAAACTCTTGCTTCACGGCTTGGGGTTAAAGAGGTTGCTTTTGCTTGGCAAACTAAGGAAATTGTTGATGTTTTTGCGAATGGAAAGAAAATTGGCACAATAGGTTGTTGTGCACAGCAAATTTTAGAGAAATTAGATATCAAACACAGGGATGTGTTTATGCTCGAAGTTTCCTTGAATAAGCTTTTTGACTGTGTTGAGTTAAAAAAGAATTTTGTAACACTTCCTAAATTCCCGGCAATAGCCAGGGATATTAGTTTTGTTATAAAAAATAATATTAGCGTGCAGGAAGTTTTAGATGCAATTAAAATAGCTGGCAAGCCGCTATTAGAAAGTGTTGAAGTAACAGATTATTATCAAGGCAGCCAGATACCTGCTGGGAGCCGGGGGTTGACAATCTCTTGTCTTTATCGGCTTCTAGAGCGCACGCTGACAGAAGAAGAGGTTAGCCCTGTGCATGCCCGTATAGCTAAGCTTCTGATAGAAAAATTTGAAGTAACGTTAAGGTAGTAAAGAAGCGATTTCTAGCCAGTTTGATTTCATATTTAAATTATGGTATACTTTTTACAGGTACAAACAGCTCTTTAATCCCTGCGGTGCGCGTTGGAGATTTTGATAATTATTGAACCAACATTATTATCAAGGGAGCCCGGAATTCCGCGACGGCATTGCCGTACAGGAGAGGGCACCCACCTGAAACCTATTGGTTCAGATGTCAACCCAACGGCATTTCCGCGGGGATTTTTTAATGAGCAGATGATTTACGGCGCAAAAAGCGACGTAAATCATAGGCCAAAGGCCGTCTGCGAATTAATACCTCTTCCCGCCTATGGGGCGGGAAGAGGTATCTTCATACCACTATGCCAGACCTTTTTATCGAGGAACAAAACCTTAATAATTTCAAAGATTTGCCACTTGCTGTGCGTATGCGACCGCGCACTTTAGAGGAATTTGTCGGTCAAGCCCATATATTAGGTAAAGGCAAACTTTTACGTCGTGCAATTGAATCTGACCGTTTAAATTCGCTTATTTTATATGGCCCTCCAGGATGCGGTAAAACATCTTTAGCCTGGTGTATTGCTAATGTGACTAAAGCACATTATTTTGCGATTAATGCTGCTACTTCTAATGTTGAGGAATTACGTAAAATTATTGCCGCAATAAAACTTCGCAGGAAAAATACAGGGAAAAGAAGTATTTTATTTATTGATGAAATTCATCGATTTAATAAAGCCCAACAAGATTGTTTGCTCCCGGATGTAGAGGAAGGGAACCCAATTTTAATTGGAGCCACTGTGCATAATCCTTATTTTTCTTTAACCTCTGCACTTTTGTCGCGCTCCTTAGTCTGTGAATTAAAAGGATTATCTCAAGAAGAAATTGTTCAGGTTTTGCAATCAGCAATAAAAGATAAAGAACGGGGATTTGGGGATTTGAAGATTAAGATTAATGAGCAGGCACTTGAATTTTTGTCAAAGATTTGTGAAGCAGATGCCCGGCGAGCGCTGAATGCTTTAGAGATCGGAGTGTTGACTACAAAAAGCAACCAAGACGGGGATATTGAGATCAGTTTAGATGTGGCAGCAGAGTCTATTCAGAAAAAGCCAGTGATATATGATAATGCTGGAGATGCTCATTATGATACTGCTTCAGCATTTATTAAATCTATGCGCGGCTCTGATCCAGATGCAGCTATTTACTGGATGGCAAAAATGCTTTATGCTGGAGAAGACCCAAGATTTGTCGCGCGCAGGATTTGTATTTTAGCTGCAGAAGATGTGGGAAATGCGGATCCTCTGGCGCTGGTTTTAGCTAATGCAGCACTTGAGGTGGCTGAGTTTGTGGGCATGCCGGAAGCAAGAATCCCTCTGGCGCAGGCTTGTATTTATGTGTCTTGTGCACCAAAATCAAACGCAAGCTATATGGCTATTGACAAAGCCTACAAAGATATAGAAAATGAGAGATTACAGGAAGTCCCGGATCATTTAAAAGATGCTTCTTATAAAAGCGCAGAAAAATTAGGGCATGGTAAAGGTTATAAATATGCACATGATTATCCGGGTCATTACGTGGACCAGAAATATATGCCTAAGAATGTGCAATATTATGAGCCGACAGAAATTGGTTTTGAATCTAAAATTAAAGAGAGGATGAAGAAATTAAAAGCTCGAGGAGGAAAAAATGAAAAGAATAATGGCAGTAATTAGTAGTGTGTTTTTAGTGGCAGCTGTTTTAGGTTGTCAAAGCAATAAAACGAGAGTGGCTGAAGGTTCGGTAATAGGGGGAGTTTTAGGTGCAGCAGCAGGCGGGATAATTGGGCACCAGAGCGGGCATGCAGGTGAAGGTGTTGCAATAGGGGTAGCAGCTGGAGCATTAACCGGAGCTTTAATAGGAAGCCAGATTAAGAAACCAGCTCAGGCTGACACCGCGCAAACAACACAATCACAGCAGCAAAATAACCCTAATCAGATGACTGTTCAACAGGTGGTGGATTTATCCAAGCAGGGAGTGAGTGAAGTTGCAATTATAGATAAACTCAAAGAATCAAATTCTAAATTTACTTTAACCCAGGCTGATGTTGACTATTTAAAACAAGAAAAAGTTTCTCAAGGCGTTATTGATGTAATGTCAGGAAAATGAACACAGTGCTTTTAATTGCGATTACCGGCGGAGTAGTAATGATAGGATATGCATTATATGGCATATTCTTTTCTGGTTCTGATAAAACTGAAAACAAACCAGAGAAAAAAAAGCTTAATTCTCAGGCTCCGGAAATTGCAAGAGAGCAAAAGGAACAAAAAATGCAAAAACTGCAGGAGCAGGTCTTGTCTTTAGAAAATAAATTGGCAAGCATTCAGGCAGAAAGCGCTCAGGAAAAATTAGAATTAGAACAGGCAAGAAATAAGGAATCTCAGCTGGAAGCTGAGCTTTTACGCAGGCAGGAGTGGGTGGCTAAGTCCGAGGAAATGTTTAAAAAAGTAAAAGCCGAAAATTCGGAGTTAAAAAAACATTTCTTAGTCAAAGAAAATCTTTTGGAAGAGGAATTTGCCAAGAATGTTAATTTGTCAAAGGATATACGCCAGCTTAATGAGAAAATCTCAGCGTTAGATAAAGAGACAAAAGAAAAAGGAGAGCAAATAGAGATTCAGAAACACCAAATAGAAAAATATATAAAAGAAAGCAAGGAACAGCAGGCAATTATTGCACAGCAAAAAAAGAAAGACGCAGCCAGTGAATGGGTGCCAAAGCAAGATTTTAATAAGCTTAATGATGAATATACCGAGTTAGAAAAAGATTTAGAGGCGCGTGAAGAAAAACTGCGCGTTTTTGCTGAGGAGATTACGCATTTAAAACATCAGCTGGCGGAAAAAAAGAATGCTTCAGCAATAAAAGAAGAGGTAATTTCTGAGAAAGTTGCGGTGCAAGAGACTGCTTTTGAAAAAATTTCTGTTAAAGAGAGCATTGCTGAAGAACCAGTTATTCAAGAAATAAAAATTGTTGAACCCGAGCCAGAAAAAGAAATTACGCCTGAAGTTGCTGTGCTTCCAGTTGTTGAAGAAAAGCCGGCAGAAGAAACACATGAAGAGCCTGAGAAAGAAACTAGGAAAAAAGAAAACCAAATGCTTCCTGCGGTAAATCTAGAGAAGTTACGTAATATCGGGATCATGGCGCATATTGACGCTGGAAAAACTACTCTTACTGAGAGAATCCTCTTTTATACTGGAAAATCACATAAAATTGGCGAAGTGCATGAAGGTGCTACGCAGATGGATTGGATGAAGCAAGAGCGTGAGCGAGGTATTACGATTACTGCTGCTGCCACGACTTGTTTTTGGAATAATTATCGGATAAATATTATTGATACGCCAGGGCATGTTGATTTTACAGTAGAGGTGGAAAGGTCTTTGCGTGTTTTAGATGGAGCAGTAGCAGTGTTTTGTGCAGTAGGCGGAGTTGAACCGCAGTCTGAAACCGTCTGGCATCAATCAAATAAATACAATGTTCCTAAGATCGCTTTTGTAAATAAAATGGATCGCACAGGAGCAGATTTTTATTCAGTGCTTAAAGGAATAGAGCATGATTTGGGGGGTAATGTTGTTCCTCTTGAGATTCCTATTGGCAGCGAAGAGAATTTTCAAGGGGTGGTGGATTTGATTGAAATGAAGGCTTATTATTATATTGAAGAAACGCAGGGGAAGGATTTTCGGATTGCAGAAATCCCCGCTGACTATCAAGAAAAAGCCAAAGAATATCGGAAAATTTTAGTAGAAAAAGCAACTAGTTTTGATGAGGCGCTTACACAAAAATTCCTTGAGTCAGAGAACTCTATAACCGTTGAAGAAATTGTAGCAGCGATTCGTAAAGGAACAATTGCTAATAAAGCTGTGCCGATATTATGCGGAGCAGCATTTAAAAATAAAGGAATTCAGAAATTACTGGACGCAGTAAATTTATTCTTGCCTTCTCCTTTGGATTTACCGGCGGTAACTGGGCATGACCCGGAGGATGCCCAAAAAGAATTCTTGCGCCGGCCGGCAGTGGAAGAGCCTTTTTCGGGGCTGGCTTTTAAAGTGCAAGCAGACCCGCATATGGGTAAATTAGTTTATGTCCGGGTTTATTCAGGAGTATTAAATACGGGAACATATATTTTAAATTCTACAGCCAATAAAAGAGAGAGGGTAGGAAGGATCGTGCGCATGCATGCTAATCAAAGAGAAAATATTGATTATGCTTGTGCTGGTGATATTGTGGCGGTTGTTGGCCTGTCAGATACGATTACCGGTAATACGCTTTGTGATCCAGGTTATCCTATACTTTTAGAAGCAATTCAGTTTCCTGTTCCGGTAGTATCGTTAAGTATCGCTCCAAAGAGCCGTTCAGACCAGGATAAATTAGGTAAGGGCCTGGCTAAGCTTGCTGAGGAGGATCCGACTTTTCTCGTGCAAGGCGACGAGGAAACCAAAGAAACAATCTTAACCGGGATGGGAGAATTGCATTTGGAGATTATTGTAGATAGGCTCAATGAGGAGTTTGGGGTAGAGGCGATTGTGGGCCAACCCAAGGTCGCTTATAGAGAAACAATTATGGAATCTGCGCAAGGTGAAAGTAAATATATCAAACAATCCGGCGGGCGTGGACAATATGGGCATGTAATGCTGCGTTTGAGCCCGCAACCTGCAGGAGAGGGCTTTGAGTTTGTAGATAGCATTAAAGGAGGAGCAATCCCGCGGTCATTTATCCCGGCAGTAGAAAAAGGTGTAATTGAGGCAATGCAAAAAGGCGTGTATGCCGGCTTTCCTGTTGTGGATGTTAAGGTTGATCTTTATGATGGGTCTTTTCACGAAGTAGATTCTTCAGAAATTGCTTTTAGGATGGCTGCAATACTTGGGTTTAAAGAAATATTCATGAAGGCAAAACCAGTTCTTATGGAGCCTTATATGTCTCTTGAGGTAAGTACTCCTGAGGAACATGTGAATGGTTGTGTAGGCTTTATTTGTTCTCGTCGAGGGAAAATACTTAATATTGATGTAAAAGGAAAGCAAAAAGTAATTTCTGCAGAAGCTCCTCTTGCAGAAATGTTTGGTTATGCCACTAGTTTTCGTTCACTAACCAGCTGCCGCGCTAACGCTACTATGGAGTTTTCCAAATACATGCAGGTCCCTTCTGAAATTGCGCAGAAGATTAGCGAGGAAAAGCAGGCTAAGGAAAAAAGGTAATATTTAGGGTGCCAAGGCATATTTTTCGCAGCACCGCTTGCCCCGCCCCAGCGTGGCGGGGCGGCGCTCGAGCGAAAACTTTTGCTCTGCCAGACTTCGTGATAGCAGGGCAACCGTGCCCGCAAAAGTTTTTTAACGCGCTGCTCAAAACATGCCTTGCACTTTTTAGTTAATAATTGAGGTTGAATAATTTTATAAAATTATCGGAGAATAATAAATTGTCAAAAATGATTGATTATAAGAAAGAATTGAATACTGCTCAGTTTGCTGCGGTGGAGTCTACTGGCGGCCCGCATTTGGTGATTGCTGGAGCGGGAAGCGGCAAGACCAGAGTTTTAACTTACCGGGTGGCATATCTAGTGGAAAATGGTGTTAAGCCCGAGGAGATATTATTGCTTACTTTTACCCGTAAGGCTGCAGAAGAAATGCTGCGCCGAGCTTCATTGTTATTAGATGAGCGTTGCAATCATGTTTCAGGAGGCACTTTTCATTCTTTTGCTAACATGGTTTTAAGAAAATATGCGCAGTTAGTAGGAATCAGCAATAGCTTTACTATTCTTGATCAGTCAGATGCTGAAGATACGGTGAACTTGGTAAGGACTCAGCTGGGGTTTCATAAAACTGACAAACGTTTCCCGCGCAAGTCAGCGCTATTGGAACTAATTTCTAAAAGCATAAACAAATCTGATGATATTGAATCTATCTTGTATGATGAATATCCCCATTTCATGGAGTGGAGCGATGAAGTTAAGAAGATTCGTGATGAATATAAAAAATACAAGCATTTAAAGTCAATGCTTGATTACGACGATCTTTTAGTGTATCTCAAGAATCTTTTGACTACCCATGAAGATGTGCGTTTGACATTGGCGCGTAAATACAAATATATTATGGTGGATGAGTATCAGGATACTAATAAATTGCAGGCGTATATTTCTTGTCTCCTGGCTTCTGAACATAAGAATATTATGGTTGTTGGTGATGATGCTCAGAGTATTTATTCTTTTCGCGGAGCAAACTTCAAGAACATTATAGACTTTCCTAAAATATTTCCAGGAGCAAAAATAATTGCTCTTGAAGAAAACTATCGTTCTACCCAGCCGATTCTTGATTTGACTAATGCAGTAATCCGTCAGGCGAGGGATAAATTTGATAAAAATCTTTTTACGCGTAAACGTGGAGATAAAGCCCCGATTTTTATTGATGCTGAAGATGAGCATGCGCAGTCGCGGTTTATCGCGGATAAGATTTTAGAGTTGCGTGAAGAAGGGGTTGAGCTTTCTGAAATGGCTGTTTTGTTCCGCTCAGGCTGGCACTCAAATGATTTGGAGGTAGAGCTATCAAGCCGGAACATTCCTTTTACCAAATACGGCGGCCAGAAATTTGTTGAAGCAGCGCATATTAAAGATATTACTGCGTATCTGCGTATAATTTATAATTTATCCGATGAGGTTAGTTGGTACAGGGCACTTTTATTAATGCGGGGAATCGGCCCAAAGACAGCTGAGGCAGTGATTCAACAAATCCTCACCCAGAAAAAGGGTTTAGGCGTAGAAGAAAAGCTTTTGCATAAGTCTCAGGATTTAAGGCAGCTTCTGGGGTTGTTTGCCAAGGTGGGCTCAGAAAATATTAAGCCAGCTGAATTGATAGAAATATTTCTTGGATATTATCAGCCTTTACTTAAAGATAAGTATGATGATTTCCCAAAACGCCTTAATGATTTGGATTCCTTGATGCGGATTGCCGCACGCTACCGTTCTCTAGAAAGTTTTCTTTCAGACATGGCGCTGGATCCTCCGGAAAGAAGTATTGTGGCAGCAGGGTCTAGAGATAATGATGATTCAAGACTGACGCTTTCAACTATTCATTCCGCAAAAGGTTTGGAGTGGAATACAGTATTTATGATTTATGTTGCCGAAGGGTATATGCCGTCGTATTTGTCATTAGAAAATGAAGATGAGATTGAAGAAGAGCGGCGGCTTTTTTATGTGGCAGCTACCCGGGCAAAAGAAAATCTATTTTTATTAAAGCCGCATTTGGATCGTCCGATGCGCGGGATGATGAATGAAAACCGGCAAGTCTTTACGCAGGTTTCCAGATTCTTAGAGGAAGGCAAGATTCTTGATAGGTTTGTGGATGTGCATGAGCTGGGGCCGCTTGATGCGCTGGATGATTTGGATGTGGAAGATATTCTTGGCCGCAAGCCACAAGCAAGAGGGGGATTTTTTGAAGAAATGCGGGAGTATTTTAATGATGCGCCTTGACAAATAGGGATATAGATGTTAAGCTTATTCAAGTAAATAAACCCTTTAAGCTGGCCCCGGAGAGGGCGGCAAGGAAAATTAAGATGGAACAAGAAGGAAAAATTATAAATTTAACCCTTGGCAAAAGCCAGGGGTATTTTTTTTAATGAGGAAATACCTATAATATAGCCATGCGTGAAAAAGCTAAAATTCTAGACCAGGAAGCAATTGCTCGTGCCTTGATGCGCATTGCCCATGAAATCCTTGAGAAAAATAAAGGCACAGAATTGCTGTGTATTATTGGAATTCGTAATCGAGGAGCGTATTTGGCGCAGAGGTTAGCAGAGTGTGTTAAGAAAATTGATGCAGTTAATATTCCTGTTGGGATCCTGGATATTACTTTGTATCGGGATGATTTGACTTTGATTGCAGCCCAGCCTGTGGTGCATAAAACAGAGATTAACTTTGACATTAACGAGAAAAATTTAATTCTAGTAGATGATGTTTTGTATAGCGGAAGGACAATTCGAGCTGCTCTGGATGCTTTAATTGATTTTGGAAGGCCCAGGACAATTCAACTTGCGGTTTTAATTGACCGTGGCCATCGGGAGTTGCCGATTCGCGCCGATTATGTGGGTAAAAATATTCCTACAGCCCAGACAGAAACAGTTGAAGTCCATCTACAAGAGTGCGATGGCAAGGATGAGGTTGTGATTATTGAAAAATAGAATGGTTACTGGGGTTATTAGGTGGATAATTATGAATTGGAATAGAAAAGATTTATTGGGGCTAGAAGAGTTAAGCAAAGAAGAGCTAGAATATATTTTAGATACTGCTGAGTCTTTTAAAGAGGTGTCAACGCGAGAAATAAAGAAAGTTCCTGCTTTACGCGGAAAGACTGTAGTAAATTTATTTTATGAACCTTCTACTCGTACCAGGGTTTCTTTTGAGGTGGCAGCAAAGAGATTATCCGCGGATGTAATTAATATTGCTACTGAAACCTCAAGCGTAAAAAAGGGAGAGACCCTGATTGACACCGGCAGAAATATTCAGGCGCTTAAAGCAGATATTATTGTAATGCGGCATAATTATTCAGGAGCCGCAGTAATGCTGGCGCGTCATGTTGATATTAGCGTGGTTAATGCTGGTGATGGATGGCATGAGCATCCAACGCAGGCGCTCTTGGATATATTTACACTTAAAGAAAAGTTAGGAAGAATTGAAGGATTAAAGGTAGCAATTATAGGTGATATTGCTCATTCTCGTGTAGCCCGTTCAAATATCTGGGGGTTGAAGAAATTGGGCGCTCAATTAACTGTTTGCGCACCAAAGATTTTGATTCCTCCGGGAATTGAAGAAATGGGGGTTAAGGTTGCAGGTAGTATCGATGAAGCTTTGCATCATGCGGATGCGGTAAATGTTTTACGTATGCAATTTGAACGTGATGAGTTAGCGGCATTTCCCAAGCAATTAGAATATTTCAAGGAGTTTGGGATTACTAAAGAAAGATTATCTAAGGCAAAGAAGGATATAGTGGTAATGCATCCCGGGCCGATAAACCGCGGAGTAGAGATGTCTAGTGAAGTAGCAGACGGAGCCAACTCAGTAATTCTGGAACAAGTTACCAATGGTATTGCAGTAAGGATGGCAGTGTTATTTTTGGTTGCGCAAGCAAGGGACAGCAATGCAAATTCTAATTAAAAACGGCAGGGTAATTGACCCGGTAAATAATGTTGACGGAATTTTTGATGTTCTCGTTGAGGATTCTAAAATTTCCAAGTTGGGAAAGAATATTAAGGACGTGGCGAAATTAATTATTGATGCTGCTGATAAAATTATACTTCCTGGTTTAGTAGATATGCATGTGCAGTATTAATCTGTGGAACAATTTCTAAAAATAGAGCTGGTAAAGAGCTTTCGGATATCTCTGGGCTTTGCTTGGCAGGGGCTGTGGCAATATCAGATGATGGCTCTTCTGTTGATGATCAAGTTTTAATGTCTGAAGCTCTTAAAAAAGCAAAAGCAGAAAATATTTTAGTATCAAGCCATTGCGAAGATAAATTATTGTCTGGAAGCGGAGTGGTTAATCGCGGGTTTACTGCCACGCGCCTTGGCCTTAGAGGGATCTCCAAAGAATCGGAATATTTGCGTATAGCAAGAGATATAGGCTTGGCAGAAAAATCCGGTGCGGCCATACATATTGCACATGTTAGCTGCAGTGATTCTGTCGAAATTATTGCTCAGGCGAGGAAAAAAGGCATAAGAGTAACCTGTGAAGCTGCTCCTCATCATTTTGCTCTAAATGAAGAAGCAGTGTTGGGGTATGATCCAAATATGAAGATGAATCCTCCGTTACGTGGAAAATTAGATGTAAAGGCAATTAAAGAGGGATTAAAAAATGGGGTAATTGATGCAATTGCTTCGGATCATGCTCCGCATACTGAGAATGAAAAGGATATTGAATTTGATCGCGCGGAGTTTGGAGTAATTGGCCTTGAAACAGAACTGGCTGTGGCAATTACAGAATTGGTGGATAAGGGTATTCTTGACTGGAAAGGGCTCATTGAGAAAGTCTCTTGTAATCCAGCGAAAATCTTAGGTATTAAAAAAGGAGCGCTGGGCGTTGGTAATGATGCAGACATTGTAGTTATTGATCCAAATAAAGAATGGGTTGTTAGGAAAGAAGATTTTTTATCCAAGTCAAAAAATTCAGCTTTTATTGGTAAAAAACTAAAAGGGAAAATAGAATACACATTTTGTAATGGAGAAATAGTTTATCAAAATGGAATTCATAGCTGATTTTCATATTCATTCAAAATATTCAAGAGCAACCAGCAAGCAAATGGATGTTGAGCATATTGCTGAATTTGCCAAGTTAAAAGGCATTACTTTGATGGGTACAGGTGATTTTACTCATCACTTATGGCTGGAGGAATTAAAGCATAATTTGGAGGACTCCGGTAACGGACTTTTTAAACATAAGGGAGTAAATTTTATCTTGAGCGCTGAGATAAGCAGTATTTATTCCAAGAATTCAAAAGGTTATAGGATACACAATTTAATTTTTGCGCCTTCATTTAAGGCTGTTGATAAGATTAATGATGTTTTAGGAAGATGCGGCAATCTTGCCAGTGACGGCAGGCCGATATTAGGCCTAGATGCCGAGGAGCTTGCCAGAATAGTTCTTGATATTGATGAAAATTGCATGGTAGTGCCTGCGCATATTTGGACACCGTGGTTTAGTTTATTTGGTTCCATGTCTGGTTTTGATAAAATTGAAGATTGCTTTGGGAAACAAACCGAGAACATATTTGCTTTAGAAACAGGGCTCTCTAGTGACCCGGGGATGAATTGGCGTCTGAGTGCTTTGGATAAATTTAGCTTAATTTCGAATAGCGATTCACACTCTCCGCAAAAAATCGGGCGGGAAGCAAATGTTTTTAATTGTGATCTGGATTATAAAACAATTCGTGAAGTTTTAAAAACAAAAGACAAGAAAAGATTTTTATACACGATTGAATTTTTCCCAGAAGAAGGAAAATATCATTTTGACGGGCATCGGCTTTGTGATGCTAGGTTATCTCCAAAAGAAACTAAAAATAATAATGGGAAATGCCCAAAGTGTGGTAAGCCGGTAACTGTGGGGGTAATGAACCGGGTGGAAAAACTTGCTGACCGGCTAGAAGGGTTTGTTCCTACAAACAATATTCCATATAGAAATTTAATCCCTTTTGATGAGATAATCGCGGATGCAAAAAATGTTGGGAAAAATTCTGTAAGTGTAGAAAGGGAATATAGAGGCTATTTAGCAAAATTTGGTACTGAATTTGAGATTCTTCTGAGGGCTTCAAAAGAGGAATTGTTGAAAGGTTTACCCCCGCGCGTGGCTGAAGGAGTGTTGCGTTGCCGCGAGGGAAAAGTGAATATAAAAGCTGGTTTTGACGGCGAATATGGTATTATATCTATCTTTGGGCAGGAAAATAAAGAAATAAAGAGCGAACAACAGCTAAGTTTATTCTAGATAGCTTTGCCCCTGTCGCCCAATGGATAGGGCACTGGCCTCCGAAGCCAGTTGTACAGGTTCGACTCCTGTCAGGGGCATTTGTGAAATATCGCAGGAGGAGAACCTAAGGGGGTGCGGGGGGAAAGTGATGTCCCCCGCGACTGGGGGAGAATATTAAGAGGGGGAAGCCCCCTCTTAAGGAGCGAACGCAGTGAGTGACGGTTCGACTCCTGTCAGGGGCACGAAGTTAGGGACAGTTCTGTTGTAAGTGATTATTAAGCAATAAGATATCAAGAAACGGACGGGATATGCAGAAGAGAATAGTGGGAGTGATTGGTGGAAGAGAGTGTACGGTTGAGGTGGAGCAATTAGCCCACAGATTAGGCGAAAGACTGGCTAAAGTGGTTGATATCCTGGTTACAGGCGGGCTTGGTGGAACAATGGAGGCGGTTACAGCTGGTTTTAAAAGTGCTGGAGGTTTAACTATTGGTATTCTACCGGGTTATAATAAGATGGAAGCAAATAAGCATGTGGATATTGCTATTCCTACTGGCTTGGGTTTAGCTAGGAATGTTTTAGTAGTTAAGACTGCAGATGTGGTTGTGGCTCTTCCTGGTGAAGCAGGAACTCTTTCTGAGATCGCATATTGTTTACAGTTTAATATTCCGGTAATTAGCTTAAATTCTTGGGATATTCTTGGAGTGATTAAGGTAAATACAATTGAAGAAGCAATTAAGCAAATAGAATCAAGATTGGAGAAGAAATGAAGCAGAGAGTGATAATTTTGGGTGGCGGGCCTAATAGAATAGGGCAAGGTATTGAGTTTGATTATTGCTGTTGTCATGCAGCTTTTGCTCTAAAAGAAGAGTGTGTTGAGAGTATCATGGTTAATTGCAATCCAGAAACAGTTTCTACAGATTATGATACTTCTGACCGCTTGTATTTTGAGCCGCTTACCTTTGAAGATATTATGAATATTATTGAATTAGAAAAACCCATGGGTGTGATCGTGCAGTTTGGCGGGCAGACTCCTTTGAATTTGGCAGTTGCTTTACGTAAAGCAGGAGTAAAGCTTTTAGGCACGAGTGCTGATTCAATTGATATTGCCGAGGACAGGAAGCGTTTTAAACAAATGCTTGAGAAACTTGATTTGCTGCAGCCTGCTAATGGCACTGCATTTACATTTGAAGAAGCAAAAGAAGTGGCTCAAAAAATTGGCTATCCTGTGTTAGTCAGGCCGTCTTATGTATTAGGCGGCAGGGCAATGGAGATTGTTTATGATGAATCTACTCTGGAGAGGTTTATCAAACAGGCTGCTGAAGTTTCAGGAGAGCATCCGGTTCTAATTGATAAATTCTTAGAAGATGCTATTGAGGTGGATGCAGATTTGATTGGAGACGGAGAAACCTTTGTTATCGGCGGGCTGATGGAGCATATTGAGGAAGCAGGAATTCACTCTGGCGATTCAGCAATGGCATTACCTACCTTTACATTGTCAAAAGAGATTTTATCTAAGATACGCGAAGCAACCTATAAAATGGCAAAAGAATTAAATATCTTAGGTTTAATGAATGTGCAGTATGCAATCAAAGACGGCAAGGTGTTTGTTTTAGAAGTTAATCCACGCGCATCGCGAACAGTGCCTTTTGTTTCTAAGGTAATTGGGGTGCCTTTGGCAAAGCTAGCCACTAAAATTATGATTGGGAAAAAACTCAAAGATTTAGGTTTTACTAAAGAAATAATTCCTAAACATGTGGCAGTCAAAGAATCTGTTTTTCCATTTAATCGTTTTCCTGGTGTGGATATAATTCTTGGCCCGGAGATGAAATCAACCGGAGAGGTTATGGGTATGGATGTTGATTTTGGCCGGGCATTTGTGAAAAGCCAAATTGCCGCCGGACAACACTTGCCTAGAAAAGGGAACGTGTTTATTTCAGTGCGAGATCGCGATAAGGCTGCGATTGTGCCAGTTGCGAAAAAATTAATAAACCTCGGGTTTTCTTTATATGCTAGTTCCGGCACTGCAGCTGAGCTTGTGAAAAATGGAATTAGTGTTAAAATCTTGCCGAAACTTACTGAAGGAAGGCCGAATGTGATTGATTTAATGAAGGATGGTAAAATACAGCTAGTAATTAACACGCCATCCGGAAGAGTGCCGCGCGAAGACGAAGTAAAAATCCGTTCACATGTGGTTTGGTATAATATTGCTTATACTACAACTATTTCTGGAGCACAGGCAACAGTAAATGGGATAGAAGCTTTGCTTAAGAAAGATTTAGGCGTAAAGGCCTTGCAAGAGTATCATGTAAAAGCAAAAAGAAAGAAATAAGCATAATGCCAGAACTACCGGAAGTTGAAACAGTAAAAAGAGAATTAACTCAAGCCATTGTTGGCAAGAAAATCGATGGGGTAATTATTAATAATGCTAAAGTGATTCGTCAAAATAACCCTAAGGATTTTTTGGAAGGGCTAAAAGGCTTAAGTGTTAAAGGAGTTCTTCGTAAGGGAAAATTATTAATCATTGAGCTTTCTAACGGGAAGGCTTTAGCAATTCATCTGAAGATGACTGGACAGCTGGTTTATCCAGGGGATGGTTTAAAAAGCAGGGTAAGTTTTAAATTCTCAGACGGAAAGTTTATGGATTTTCGTGACCAACGCCTGTTTGGAGAGCTTTGTTTGGTAAGCAACTGGAAAGATTTGAAATTTGTAAAAGCGCTTGGGCCGGAGCCGTTTGATTTAACACAGGATAAATTTAGGCAGATGCTTCTTGAGAAAAACTCTAAAATAAAAACTCTTCTTTTGGATCAGAGTTTTGTTTCTGGGATAGGTAATCTTTATGCTGCTGAGGCATTGTTTCGGGCGAAGATTCATCCAGAAAGAAAGGCTTCGAGCCTAGCAGAGAAAGAAGCAAGTGCACTTTTAAAAGAGATTAAGGACACTCTTTCTGAGGCAATTAAATATAAAGGCTCTTCGATAGATCAGTACGTGCAATTAGATGGCCAGCGTGGAGAGTATGTTAAATTTCATAAGGTGTATGGACGACAAGGAAAGCCTTGCCTTATTTGTAAAATGCCGATAAAAAGAATCAGCCTGGGAGGCAGAGGTACATATTTTTGTCCGAGGTGTCAAAAATGAAAAAACGCATAAAGATTAACGGAGTAATAATATTTCTCTCGGTAGTGGTAATGGCATTGTTCCCAAGGGTTTTTTTTCGCCAGCAAGCTGGGTGGCTGGGAGATGTTGCAGAGATTTTTGGTATTACTTTTGTGTTACTGGGCCAGATTTTACGCATATCCTCTCGGGGATATAAATCAGAAAACTCTCAGAACAGCCACCGGCTGATTCAGGGAGGGCCATATTCATTGGTGCGTAATCCGATGTATTTAGGAATTTTTCTTATTGGTTTTGGGGTGGTGTTATGGTTATTTCAAATATGGGTGATTATAGTTTTCTTATTTTTCTTTATAATCCGCTACAATTTATTAATCCTTGAGGAAGAAGAAAAGCTGGTAAAGTTTTTTCCTCAGGAGTACCCAGATTATCAGAGAAAGGCCCCTCGGATTTTACCGAACCTCTTTAAAATAAATAAAAAGGATATCTCTGAATATTTGCCAATTAAATTAAGCTGGATTAAAAAAGAAGTTAATTCTATTATACCGGTGCTGTTGGC
>JACROS010000033.1 GCA_016214325.1 Candidatus Omnitrophota bacterium
CAAACGCTCAAGAGTCATTTTTGTGCGCGAATCAGTATTATATGCAACTATCACTGCCAAAAGCTTCTTACTGTCCATAAGCATCCTAACAACGCTTCTTTCCCATTAAAACCATTATTTTATCCATAGCTAACGCCGAGAATATAATCACGATATACATAACCGGATAACGATACCGTATCTCTGCTATTGTAGCCATATGCACCAAAACAAAATAACCAAGCAATAGATATAGCGGCCACAATCTTTCTCTCAGGTTATAACTTACTAAAATACCAAACACTGCCAACAAGATTATCGGTAAATATGAAATAGACATAACAATCTTATTAATTATACGCGCATCAGAATAAAAAGGCCTCCACATATTCATAAATTTTGCAAAAGATAATTTAATAAATTTACCGGGATTATTTTTTATCCATTTTACAGCAATGCTTCTGCACTCGGAATCATAGCCGGGTGAAAATATAGGCTTATTTACGGAATCCGGCAAAAAAGCATCAACTCCATTTCTATACCAGCCCCCGCTTCCACCAGTAGCCTTGGGGTTATTACCATAATACAAAGTCAGGCCGCTACCAACCGAAGTAGGAATGATTTCTTTGTAGATAATAAAATTACGCACCAGCCAAGGCAGCATCACCAATAAGAATGAAAAAACAAACAAACTAAGATGCTTAACAATAGATTTACTTTGTATGCTGACTGCAGCAATCCAAAAAAAAGCAATTATCGCAAAATAGAATAAAACATCTTTGGTTAAAACAGCTATCCCTAATAAAGAAACAAATAAAAATAAATCAAAGCTTCTTCTTTTTGCATAAAATTTATTAAGAAAATACAAACTGCACAACAAAATCAGTGAAAACAAAACTTCTGTTAATAAATAAGCTGGCTGAACAATAAAAGGATAATACAGAGCCGAGAAAACTGCAGCGAATACAGCGGCCCTTTTATTTATTAAATCATTACAAATAAGATAAACGAAAATAGAAGTCAATGCCCCAAGAATAGCCTGAACAAAACGCGCTGCAACCAATGAATGCCCGTAAAATAAATAAACGACAGAAAGAAAAAAAGGATACACCGGCACCCTGCGGGCATAAAGGCCATCATCAGTAACCATACCCTTGCCTTGCAAGAAATTAATTGCTATCTGATCATAACTGCTTTCGTCAGCCGCATAAAAGTTATTAGATAGCATCTGCCCATTATTATAAAAGAGCAAAAAACCCACCCGAAGCAATAACGCCAGTATAAATATCAATAATATAAACTCTTTACTCTTCAACTTTGCCTCAGAGATATTTCTTTATTGCTTTGCTTTGATTGATTATATAAAAACAAATAAGCTACTAATGCTGCCAATGCCCAAAATGGCTCAGCAATTCTAACAATATAAAATGTAATATTACCGAATGAATGTATTAACAGCCCGATTACCACAACTAAAAAACCAACCCCAATGCCCTTCACCCAGTCAGTTGATTCATTAAATAAGGTAATCCCCATTTTAAAAAGCCTGATTATCAGCCAAAAAAACAAAGATAAACCAATTAAACCTGTTTCTATTATATTTCTTGCATACTGGCTATCAAGCACGCCTCCTGCGGCGGTAATTCCGCCTCCAAAAATCGGATAAGCCTTAACATATCCCCAAGCTTTCTTGAAAGCAAAGAACCTTTCGCCTAAAGATTGGTCCATAAAACCATAATATCTATTATCTACAAGAAAATTATATAACGTTCTCTCAATTACTGCTTTTGGAAGTATAAAAGGGCTCAAGACCGCAAAGATTATAAGCGTGGCAATTAACCACTTCTTCCTGCTTACTATAGCTAACGCCACAACAATGCCTAAAGTGGCATAATAAGCTGAACGGGCAAAAGAAAACATTATCGGAAAAGGAAGAAGCAGCAATAAAATTCCGCAAAGTTTTTTTAATAAACCAGGCTTTGTGGCAGAGCCGCATAGACCCCTACGACAAGAGCGGTAATTAATAAAATATACAAAACAAATTTTACTTCTTGTATATCATTTAGATTATTCACAATTAAGAAATAGATTGCAAAAAACTCAATAATCTTTAAGTTTGTAAAAATACAAAAATTAACATCAACCCATCCGGATGAAATTGCCCTAAAAGAACAAATAATATTCCAGATGACTATCGCAAAAATCGGCATGTTCAAGGGAGTCTTGATAAAAAGGTTCTTTTGCACTCCCATCGCAAGCCTTCCAAGCCAAGCCAACATTAAGATTATAATTAAAGTATCTTCGGTTCTTATGGTAAAGCCTCTATACTGTGAAAAAGGCAAGTTAACTTCAGGAGATAACAAAAAGGCAAATATAATTAAAACAAAACCGATACGTATATTAATAAAAGAGAGCAAGAAAAACCCCAAAAGAAAAATTATTCCCACTGTATACATCGGAGAAAGATCTCGAAGCGAAATAAAAAACGCTCCGATAAACACGATTGCAAGTCCTGCAATCATGATAACGTTACGCTTATGCTGCATCTGATTAACTTCAGTTACGGATAATTCTCTTACAGGGACAACTGGCGGCATATTTATTCTTTCTTGGGCGCTAATCCTTTTTCTTTTGCAAACTTATCAAAAACTAAACTAATATCAATATTATTCACGTTACTCACTGGGACAGCCTTCTTTAATTCTTCGTAATCCTGAGTATAATTATATATTTTATCAAAAACTCCTTGAATATCACCATAGCGACTGGTAAAAATTCCGTCATCACTAATGAACAAACTTAACGATTTCTGATAAACTTTTAAGGCCTCATTCAATAAACCATGTTCAAGGCAATAATCCTCATAAGGATAGTAATACGCCCCAACACTAGGACTTAGCTCAACTGCTTTTCTAAAACTTAATAAGGCATCTTTCTGTTTATCTCTTTGAGCATAAGCCTGCGCAAGCCTAAGCCAATAATCAGCCTGATAGCCATTTAATATAATTGCCTGCTTAAGATTACTAATCTCTTTTTTCTGAAACTCAAGTCTCTCTTGACCAAAGCCTGACTTTAATTCATAAACTCTGGCAATACCAGCATACGTCTCTGCTTTCAATGGCATCAACTCTCTAGATTTCTTAAAGTCGCTTAAAGCTTGGACAAGCTGCATATGTTTTAATTTATTTTCAGCCAACAAGTAGCTCTTATTTGCCAAATAAATAGCAGTAAAGAAACCACCACACACTACCACTGCCACTAAAGAGCAAATAATTACGCGCCTGTCTAACTTTATAACGCTACATTTACCAAAGCTAGTCAAACTAACCAGCATTCCTGTGATAACAAAGAACAAAAGTGCATTAGCAGGCACCTGTAAAGGAAAATCAACTAAAGCCTGCAGTAATAGTGAACAAAAAGCACAAAATAAACCCAGACAAAGAAAAGCCTTTTCTCTGGACCCTGATTCCCCAAAGGATCTTTTAGCCTTTAAGACTAGTAAAATAACAAGCCAAGAAAACAACCCAAAACCAATAACTCCAGTTTCTGCAAATATTTGTAGAAAATCGCTGTGCGCTGCCTCAACAAAGAACCTATCAGAATGAATCCTGAAACTAGGATAAATATATGAAAAAGCTCCCAGCCCAGCCCCAAAAGGATGCGCAATAATAAGCTTTAACGTACCTATCCAAATATCCGCCCTCTGAAATAAACTCTGAAAATTTGTAGCCGAAGCTACTTGAAGCCTATGCAAAAAAGGAGCCCTAAAATAATAAAGAACACAACTTAATATTATAACAAATCCCAAGACAGAAATAAAACCCTTTGTTTTAGAAATAGTTACGTTCTTAAGCATCAAGACCCCCCACAAAACAGCAGCTAATAAAAACACAAGCCAAGATATGCGGCTATTGCTTAAAATTAGAGATACCAAGAAGACGGCTGGGAAAATAAGGCATACGATCTTTAAGAGCCTCCTTCTACAAGACATAGCCAATCCCAAACTAAGAAACAAGCTCATATTAATATATGCCCCAAATGGCCCGCTATTCACAAAACGACTGGATAAAGACTTTGGCTCTGCCCAATAAACACTTGAAAAATAACCATAGTATTGAAGTAATCCATAAATACAATAAAATAATCCAGTTAAAACTACCCCCCAGGAAAATATCTTAATTTTAATTATTTTATCAAGCGATTGAGTTAAACAGAAAAACACAATTAGATAACTCATTAAACCCAGCACCTCAACAATACCAGGGTAGCGATAAATTGAATATGTTATAGAGAATACCGCATTAGCAAAGAATAAAATTACAGGCAGGTACACAAAACTGCATTGCAGCTTACCATCCCCAACGCTAAACTTAAACAATGAAAGCACAAAAGCAAACAATACACCCAAGCATATAAAATAACGCCACGCTAATCCCACAGAACCATATGGCCACGGGGATAGGGCAATGATTACAAAAACGATAAATATAACCATATAATCAACTAATTTAACTCTTAGGTCGTAGTTCATAATACTAATTCGGTTTCTTTGGCTCTCTAAATTTAAGCGGCCTATTATTAATAATATCTTGAGGTATTGTAGTCACCATTTCTAGCACATTACTCTCTCCAACAATACTCTTAGCAACCAAAACAGCTTCAGATAACCTTGGCCTTCTTCTATCCACGCCATGGCAATCCGTTGCAATAATATGAGCAAGGCCAAATTCCAGAATTTTAATTGCAGTATCTTTGGCATCCTGCCCCATTTTGCCTAAAATACTTGCTGCAGTTATCTGCACCAGTGCGCCAGCCTTAACAATTCCATAAAGAAAATTCAAATCTCCTTGCATTTGAAGACACCTCTCAGGATGAGTAATAACTGGAATTAAACCCGAAGAAACCAATACTGCAACATAATCTATCATATTAGGAGGCAAAAGCGTTGAGGGAGTATCTAAAAGAAAATAGCGGGAGTTATTAATGCTAAGAAACTTACTGCTTTTAAGTTTATTGATTAAATCTGGCTCTAGCTCTACATCTGCTCCAGTAAATAATTTAACAGGTATATCCAACACAGCTAGATTTGATTTTAACTCCAGATATTTATCTTTTATTATTTCGCTTGTATTTGGAAATTTACCGACGTGGGGAGTTAGAACAATTGAGCGGATGCCGTCATCATAGGCCATCCTGCACATTTTAATTGATTCTTCAAGAGTCTTTGCGCCGTCATCTATGCCGCAAAGAATATGGGCATGCAAATCAACCATTTAGGCTTTGTCTGCAGAGGCATAATCATAATGATAATAGTGGTAATAGTAATAATACTGGCTGCCCTTTTGCAGGTTTACGTTGTTTAGAACTCCTCCGAGGATATTCGCCTTGACATTAGTCAACCTCTCAAGACCCTGTCTAAATAATTCTCTAGGCAATGCCCCAGCCTCAACCACCAAAAGTATACCATCCACATCCGCCGAAAGCAGCGCTGCATCTGTAACTGCCACCAAAGGAGGAGAATCAAACAGAACCAAATCATATTTTGTTTCCATATATTTAATTAATTTTTTCATTCTTTCTGAAGAGATTAGTTCTGCCGGATTAGGAGGTAACGGCCCGCAAGGCAGAATTGTTAAATTTGGAACATCTGTCTGAATTACAACATCCTCAAGACAAGACTCCCCTAATAACAAATTGGTCAAACCAACTTCTCTTCCAGTATGAAAAGCTTTGTGAATACGCGGCCGCCTTAAATCAGTATCTACAATTAAAATTTTCTTTCCTGTCTGTGCTAAGATAATTCCCAAATTAACTGACGTCGTAGTTTTACCTTCCCCTCTAATCGAACTTGTAATTAAAAGAGTTTTTAAAGGCTTATCAACCTGAATAAATTGCAAATTTGTCCTCAAAGTTCTGTAGGCTTCAGTAATGGGGGCTTTTAGCTGTTCTGCGCTTGCCAAACGATGAACCTGAAACTTTAACTCATCATTAACTTCATTCTTAACTGAATCAACTGCTTTCTTATTCTTCCCTGAGAGCCTATCCCAAAATATTTGTATAGTGCTCTTTGGCTTTGTATTCTCACTATCAATAGAAGGAATCATGCCCAAAACAGCCAAATTAAAACTATTCTTTAATTCCTCAACAGTTTTAATGGTGGTATCAAGGTATTCTCGAAAGAATGCCAGGCCCATCCCCATCACGAAACCCATCACCAAACCAATAATCGTATTTAATCTTTTATTTGGCCTAGTAGGCTTTGAAGGAACCCTAGCCTGTTCAATTATTCTAATATTATAAGCTGAAACATCTCTTGTTACATCCAGCTCTTGTAATTTCTTAAGCAAAATCTGATATAATTCTTCACTTGCCCTTGGATTATAACTAAGAATAACCTTGTCCTTTATGGCTTCTGTAGATACATCTTGAGAATTAGTAATTTCTTCTGGGGCCTGCTTCACAATCTCGCCTTTTGCAATCAAGCTTTCTTCTAATTCTTTCTTCTTTGCTTTTAAGGCAATCATTACGGGATGATTCTCACCATAAACCTGAGAAGCCGACGACAATTCTTCTAGTTTCTGCATCAAAACAATAAGCGTGTTTTGAGATGAACTCGCCTGAGATTCCTGAGTATACTTAATATACGTTTTAGCAATTGTATTTGCCAATAATGCTGCAAGTTTTGGATCATAATTCTCAACTGTAATACGCATAATGCGCGCAGTACCTATAGAAGGAATGCTAATAAGCGCCTTTGCAAGGCCAGATAATTGTTCCTTTGGAATATTTGACAAATAACTCGGTAATTCAGCACTATTCTTATAAAGCTCATCAGCCACCAGCCCTGCGAAGAAACTACTCTGCATCAATTTCGCCTGTGTATCAAAAAATACACTATCAAGAGCTCCTGTACCTGGTTGATTGACCTGAGAAGAAAGTATCCTTGTAGGCTGGTTAACTTCTAAAATTAAATCACAAGACGCAGAATAGATCGGACGCTGCAAAAGATTTACTAACACCACGATAAACATGATTACAGCAATAGTTGCCAGAACCATAAACTTTCTTTTTCTTAAAACAAACCAGTAATCCCACAATTGCACTGTTGAACCAGCCATATTTTATCTCCTAGAACCAGCTTTTTAATGAAACTAAAACATCTCCTGCTTGAAGGGATATATCTTCATCTTTATCGCCCTTTTTAATTTTATCAAGATTTACAAAAATATTCTTTTTTTTACCATTCTCTTCTCTAATAATTTTAACCTTTGACCTATTGGCAAAATCTGTTTGTCCGCCAGCCATGCGCAAGGCCTCTAAAACACTTAAATCTCTTTGTATAGTATAAGGGCCAGGCACCCTAACTTCTCCTAATACATACACTTGCTGTCCGGTACTTTTAAGCGATATTACTACACTATCTCCAGCCAAAATCTGTATATTTTGCGATAAATCTCCATTCATTAAAAGAGAATGCAGGTCTACATTGATCACTTCTTGTTCGCCAAGATTATCTTTTCTTGTGATTGTAAGTTTTCCACCCTTACTTTTCTCTGTATCACCTACTTCTGCTAATAAATCCAAACAATAAGTCTTTCCTTTAAGATAATAAACTCCCGGCTTTTTCACCAAACCAAAAACCATAATCTTTTGGCCGCGGTATTCTTTAACCGAAACTGTAACCTTAGGATCAATTAAGAAATTACCGCTCTTAAGGCGCTCAGCAATTAAATTTGCAGCTTCTTTACAGCTTAATCCAGAAACT
>JACROS010000015.1 GCA_016214325.1 Candidatus Omnitrophota bacterium
CAAACACAAATTCTGGCCAAAAGCCACTAAAATTGTATTTAATTCAATCCAAAGCTTCTTTGGAACAATTCTTTCAAGCGCTTTTTCTGTTTCCTCTGGTGTTTTTGTTTTCACCCAGCCCAGACGATTTGAAATTCTATGCACATGGATATCTACACAAATCGCCGGGATATTAAAACCTAACCCTAACACTAAATTTGCAGTTTTTCTGCCTACACCCTTAAACTCCAAGAGTTTTTCAATGGTATTTGGCACTTTCCCATTATAAATAAAATTGATCTTTTTGCTTAATGCCAATATTGATTTGGCCTTATTACGAAAAAAACCTACTGGATAAATTAATTTCTCAATTCTTCTTAAAGATAATCGTGCCATTTGAGCAGGATTATCTGCAACCTGAAATAATCTTCTGCTTGCTTCAATAGTCGTCTTATCTTTTGTGCGCAGGCTTAAAATACAAGAAATTAAAACCTGAAACGGCTCATGGCTGTGAGAAATCAACGTTACCGACGGAACAGTAAATTTTATTGCCTGCTTCTTTATAAGATTAAAAACTCTTAGCAAATTACTCATTTATAAATAAAAACACCCTTGCCTAAATAGACTTGGGTGTTTTGAAATCTTCCTTATTATATCTGGGCCTCAATTCTAAACTCAGTATAATAACCATTCTTCAATGTAACCTTGCCGAGACTATCCGTATATTGCAGTTTACGGTTAAAAGATCCGCCTCCAGCAACACAAGCCTGAAAGTATTTGTTTAGAGTAAATTTTAAACCGCCACCTACATGCACTTCCTCATAACAAAGCTTAGCATGCTGATGCTGCGGGTCCTTATTTACCAAAAATTCAGAAGTAAAATTGGTCCCCCCTTCTGCATATACTGTCCACTTATCATTAAGAGCATATGAAATATTAGGACGGCTGGGAACCAAATCAAAGGTCCACTTTTCATTTGGCTTATAGATAAAACCAGCAATCGGCAAAACCTTGGTTTCATAATCAGGAAATGTTGCCACACCTAAAACAAAGGTCCATTTCTCATCCGGTTGATAAATGGCAAATGTTTGCACCGGCATGCGAAAAGCTGCAGATTTAAAGGCCCATGTGTCAGTATAATACGAAGGGTTTAATGCAACGCGAAAATATGTCTTATCAAACCAGAAAAACGGCAAAGTTGTTTCAATGCCGAACTGCATACCAATTAAATGCTGAGGTAAATAAACTTCTGTGGAATTATTTAAACTTATATATGTATGCGCAAGGCTAAACTCTACCGGCAGTTTATCAAAAAGCTTAAAATCAAAATTATATTCTGCACCAGTATCAATTATACCTACCTTACCAGCCTGATTATGCGCTTTTGTGGCCGGCATATATTTTCCATAGGTATCTACACTCTGAGTTATTTTTGCCTCTGGAGCTCTTTCCTCACGAGTAGTAACCAACTGCTTAAGCCTCTTTGGATACGCATCATCCGGCTCAACAACCTGCGCTGCTTCAGCCTGAGAGATATTGCCTGCAGTAGGATCCTTAGCAGTGTCGTCCTGAACTGCTGCTTCTGCCAAAGCTGCTTCCTGAGCTTCAGCACGAGCTTCAGTTTGCGCCTGAACATGATCAATTAATAAAAACGAACTTAACATAAAACAACTTACTGCCGCAAAGAAACAATATTTACGCATAACAGCTCCTTTCTATATATGGGAATATATTATTCTTACCTATTAAAATTGTCAAGCATAAAACAGGATCAATGCGGGATACTTTTTAAAAGTGTATCCGCTAAACCCTTAAATATATCAAAATATGCAGTTTTAAATTTAATCTTTGGTTTTTGCAATGTTTCGCTTATTTCAATTACGGCAAATTTCTCAGCCTGGCCCAGAATTGCCGTAGCCACATCCCTATATGTTCCAGTTAACGGCACCATTTGACTAAGCACCTCTACACTCAACTGAGCATTAATAGAACTGTCAAAACCAATTTTTACCGGCCCAAAAAGATTAGCGATATTACTTCTTAATATTAAATTTTCAGTACTAACATATCTGTCTTTAACTACAAAAGCACAATTCCCTTCGTTAAAAACAATATTTGCGAAATCCTTCACAAACAACAATGAGCCGATCCCCTGAAACAAATCCAGCTGCCAAAGCTTTCCTTCTTTAATACTAATCTTTCCAGAACCATTAACCATTGCTAAATTATCAAAAACACCGCTTAACTTAGAAGAAAACTGAATAATTCCAGAGATATCTTTATCTTTTAAAGGAGTGTCCAGCTTTAACTTCTCAATCTTTAATCCAACCAAATTAGTATCGAGCCAATAAGGAGTGCTTTGCGAATTAAGATTAACGCTTCCGCTTGCATCAAATGTTCCATCATACAAAACAAAATGAAACGCCGGAACATTAATGATCCCTCCAGATTGATTATAATTTAAAACAAGCCCGCTGGCAGAGAACCCTGCACAAGAAACAGTATCGCTTGTTAATTGAGCATTTATAAAACAATTTTTCCAATCTTGAGGATTTCCCTGAAAGCTAAATTGTCCTAAAACACGCCCTTGCGGTTTTAATTTCTCTAACTGCGGCTGAAATTTCTTAGCTACCTCTTTAATATTAACAAGATTGACATCCAAGCCTCCATTAACATCAATTTCTGGCTTAGCAGCGTCTTCAATATTAATTGTACCGGCAGCTGAAAAATTAGAATCAAAATATTTTCCGGAAAGATTATCTAAATTAATTAATTTATTATTTATGGAAAATCTGGAATCAAGTTTTAAGTTACTTGAGGCTAAACCAAGCTCAACTAACGGCGATTTAAAATTAATAACCTTCCCCATAGATTTATACAAAACTCCTGCATAATTAAAATGCAGATCCTGCCATTCTGCGTTATTTAAATTAAAATCAATCTGGCCTGATATATGTTCTAAAGGATCCTTAACTTTATTAATTCTAACTTCTGCTTGAGAAATAATTAAAGACCATTTTAAGGGGAAGTCTCCTTGAACAGGAAGCTTGGTAGAAATATTTACTAAAATCCTTCCTTTTCCATTTACAACTAGGGGGAAATTTAATTTTAGCCTCTGAGTTAAAACCTTCTGCAAATTACTCAAGTCTAGCGCTGAATAAACATTTAAGTCAAGATAAGGATTATTAAAATCAACAAGCTTTGCTTTCACAGTAAACGGAATTTCCCAAATGCTTGCCAAAAAGCCTTCGCAGGAAGCGCCAGAATTATTAAAAACTATTTTTCCATTAAGAGCATCAACATTACCCACTGTTTCCACTCCAGAAACAGACGAATTCACAATATCCATCTCACCAGAATAACTTATGTTTTTATCTTTGAAGTTACAAGAAATAAGCGCTTTTGGCTGGCAATTAAAATTAAACGTAAGCCCGTCTTTTTTAATTGCCAAGCCTTTGATATCACCGACAAAGTCAGCATTCAAAATGTTTTCTTTTAATCTTAAATCACAAATCCAAACTGCTGAAAATAAACATCTAGTTCCTTAGGCTTCAACCCAGTAAGCCAAACTTTTGCCAAGAGCCTATTTTCAGCCACCTTAAAATCACCAATAATCTTTAATTTATCCTCTAAGACAGAAGGAATCTCTGCAGTAACGCTGAACTTTACATTAGATGGCAGCGATAAATAAACCGAAAGATTGATATTTTCTAGACTCTTTTGAAAAACAACCGGCAAGCTCTCGTCACGAAACATAATCTTGCCTTTATTTATGTTTATGCGGGAAACCAGCAGATCAAACTGGAGCTCTTTCCCGGCAGGACTAGTTTCTGGAAAAATAAATTCCTGAAAATTAAAAACATTGTCTTTGTTACGCACTATCAGGATTTCCGGGCTCTCTAAGCTAACAAGCGGGACTATAATTTTCTTTTTTAGAAAAGGAAGGGGCAAGAAAATGCATGAGGCTTCTTTAACCTTTAACAACACTGCTGATTCATCTGAAACTATTAAATTAGATAAAACAAGGCCTTTAAAAATATTTATTTTTACCGACCCGAGGGAAACATCCTTGCCGGTTTTATCTTCAAGGCCCTTTATAACAAGGGCTTTAATCTTTGTAGGCAGGAATACATTATTTAAGTAGAAAATTGCAGCAGTTAAAATAAAACTAAAAATTAAAACAACTGCTATAAATATCTTAATAATATTTATTACAGATTTCTTCACTTTGCTTTCTTTATAATACTGCTTGCTGCCTTAAAAGCTTCTTCTTTTGTTTTAATCTTCCCTATTGCCTGCAACTCTTCAACTTCTGCAAGAATTCTTCCAATTAATATAGAAGGTTTTAATTTAAACTTTTTCATCAAATCGTTTCCATTAATAAGCCTCGCAAATTTCTTTTCTTTCTTTTTTAGGAAATATTCTTTGATTAAACCAAAGCATACAGTTTCATGCTGGAGGCGGGATTTCTTTGTTGATAGCCTTCCTAAAGTTGAACGCTGGTCAGCAATGGACAGTAAAAGCACTGCCACAGCTTCATCTTGAGTATCGCGGAAATATCTAAATATGGCGCGCTTGGTCGGCTGCTTAAAATCTCCCAGATATCCTGGCCGCAAATGCCAAAGCACCATTTTATGCAAAGCATTCATTTCATCGCCGGATAATTTTAAACGTTTTACTATATTTTTTGCGATATCTAAACCAGCTCGTTCATGCCCGTGAAACTTAATCTTCTTACCGAAGCGGCGCTTGGCCTTAGGTTTTCCGATATCATGCAGCAAAGAGCCTAATTTTAACAACGCTGCGCGTTTTCTGTCTGAACAAAAATATTCGTGCAAATATTCCTGCACGTCTTTATTGCCTTTTAGCTCACTAACCAAATTCTCAAATTGCCTTACTGTTTCAAGGCTATGTTTCCAGATATCTAAATGATGATACGGCCCCTGGCTAACTCCGCGCATTAAATTTATCTCCGGGATAATTACCTCTAATATTCTTAACTTATCCAAACTAACTAAATATTCATAGGCACAGCCGGTATCAAAAATTTTAAACAGCTCGTCGCGAACGCGCTCAGAAGAAACCCCTTCTAATTTCTTTCTCTCTTTTTTTGCTAATAAGAGAGTCTTTGATTCAATCTTAAAGCCAAGAAGCGCTGAGAAACTAAAAGCACGCAAAATGCGCAAAGGGTCTTCATCAAAAGCCTTCTTGTTTACTACCTTAATTACCTTTAACTTAATATCTTTTCTTGCAAGAAACGGATCAATAATAAGATTATTAAAATCAATAGAAGAAAAAATGTCTTTTAGGTCTAAAGCAAGAGTATTAATTGTAAAA
>JACROS010000040.1 GCA_016214325.1 Candidatus Omnitrophota bacterium
AGCTATGCCTGATATTCACTGGGGATATGGTTTCCCAATTGGCGGCGTGGCAGCAACAGATGTTGAAGCTGGAGGCGTAATTTCGCCTGGAGGCGTGGGGTTTGACATTAATTGCGGCGTGAGGTTGATGCGCACCAGCCTTGAGTTTGATGAGGTAAAAGATAAGCTTAAGGATTTAACTTATGCTTTATTTAATGATGTTCCCTCGGGCGTGGGGTCAAAGGGGGATATCCGAGTTAGTGCCAAAGAAGAAAAAGAAATCCTTGTCAAAGGTTCAAAATGGGCCGTAGAAAAAGGTTATGGAACTAAAGATGATTTAGAATGTACCGAGGAATTTGGTGCAATTGCCGGAGCAGACCCAGAGGCAGTTTCTGAAAGAGCATACGAAAGGGGCAAAGCGCAGTCTGGCACGCTTGGATCAGGGAATCATTTCTTAGAAATTCAGGTTATTGATCAATTGTATGATTCAAGGATTTGTGATACTTTAGGTTTGGATGTGGGGCAAATCATGGTGATGATTCATTCTGGTTCGCGTGGGCTGGGTTATCAGGTTTGTGAAGATTATACAAGGAGCATGGTTAGCTGTTTGCAGAAATATAATATTAATGTTCCTGACAGGCAGCTTGCCTGCGCTCCTGTGAATTCTCCGGAAGGACAGGCTTATTTAGGGGCAATGAAATGTGCGGCTAATTATGCTTGGGCAAACCGGCAGTGTTTAATGCATTTAACCCGCAAAGTTTTTGAGAAGATATTTCTGAAGTCTTGGCAGCAAATGAGAATGTTTCTTATTTATGATGTGGCGCATAATATCGCCAAGCTTGAAAAATATATTATTGATGGCAAAGAAAAACTTCTTTGCGTGCATAGAAAAGGGGCAACTCGGGCGTTTCCAGCGAATCATCCGGCATTGCCTGATCTGTATAAGCAAATTGGGCAACCGGTAATTATCCCGGGTGACATGGGCAGGAATTCGTATTTACTCGTCGGTACAGAAAAGGCAATGGAGGAGACTTTTGGCTCAACCTGTCATGGTGCAGGCCGCGTGAAGTCGCGCACTCAAGCTACACGTACAATTAACGAAGGTGTTTTGCTAAAGGAATTATCAGCAAAAGGCATTACTGTGAGGGCTTCGGGAAGAGGCACAATTGCCGAGGAGGCTCCGCAGGCTTATAAAGATATTAATGAAGTTGTAGATGTGGTGCATAATGCAGGAATTTCAAAAAGAGTTTGTCGTATGCGCCCTCTCGGAGTAATAAAAGGATAAAAAATGTTAGACATAAAATTTATTCGGGAAAATTTGGATTTAGTAAATGAATCTCTTAAAAAGCGTAATTCCAAACTTAAGCTTGACGGCCTCGTGCAGATGGATGATATTCGTAGACAGATCCTTCTGGAATTAGAGGATTTGCGTGCCAGGAAAAATAAGGCAAATGAAGAAATCGGCAAAGCTATAAAAGAGAAGAAGGATGCTAAACACATTATCACAGGTATGAAAGAAGTTTCTGATAATATTTCTAATCTGGAAGAGAAATTAAAGAAAGCTGAGGATGCAGTTAATTTATTTCTTTTAGGTATTCCTAACATTGTGCATGCTTCACTCCCTGTTGGCGATGCTTCTAAAAAAGAGATTGTCCGCTCTTGGGGAGAGCTTAGAAAATTTAATTTTAAACCGCTTAGCCATATTGAACTTAGCCAGCAGTTAGATGTTATTGATTTTGCCCGGGCAACAAAGATTAGCGGCTCAAATTTTGTGCTCTTTAGAGGCATGGGCGCAAGGCTGGAGCGAGCACTGATTAATTTTATGCTTGATTTACATACTCGTAAGCATGGTTACACCGAGATAGCTCCTCCTTTTTTAGTTAATCGCGCCTCAATGACCGGCACAGGGCAGCTTCCAAAGCTTGAGGAAGATATGTATAAATTAAAAGATGATGATTTATTTTTAATACCTACAGCTGAAGTGCCAGTTACAAATATTTACCGCGATGAAATTCTTGAAGAAGATGAACTTCCAAAATATTTAACTGCTTATTCTGCTTGTTTTAGAAGAGAAGCAGGTTCTTATGGCAAGGATACTAAAGGCTTGATTCGGGTGCATCAGTTTGATAAAGTAGAAATGGTTAAATTTGTAAAACCTGAAAACTCTTATGATGAGTTAGAAAAGCTTTTAGCTGACGCAGAAGAAGTATTACAGCTTTTGGGTTTGGCTTATCGGGTGGCCTTGCTTCCGACGGGTGATGTGAGTTTTGCTGCCAGCAAATGTTATGATATTGAGGCTTATGCCGCAGGCACGGACCAATGGCTTGAGGTTTCAAGCTGCAGTAATTTTGAGGCTTTTCAGGCGCGCCGGGCAAATATAAGATTTCGTCGCAAAGACACTAAAAAAATGGATTTTGTGCATACTTTAAATGGTTCTGGTGTAGCTATGGCGCGCACAGTAGTGGCAATTTTAGAAAACTATCAGCAGGAGGACGGTTCTGTTATTATTCCAGAAGTTCTAAGGCCGTATTTTAATGGGCAGGAAAGAATTACCAAATAAAAAAGAAGCTCAAAATAATGAAGCTGATTTCGGGCAGGAGAAATCAGCTTCAGGAAAGAAAAGCTCAGGATTTTTTGATAAGTTCTCTGCTGTTGTTAAGTTCATTCTTGGGATTTTGTTGCTGCCTTTTGTATATACAGCAACTAATAATTTCATAATTGAATTTAGCCAGATTGGTGCTGGGCTGCAGAATTATTTTTGGTCAGGTGTTGTTGGGTTTTTGTTAGTTTATTTCTTTTTGTGGGAACCGCAGATTATTTATAACAAGGGCCACAGCCTGCTTGAGGAAAGCTTTAGTTTTTTTCAGCCATTGGTGAAATTTGCGCCGTATTTATTGCCCATATATGCGATATTATTGGCGTTAGTTTATGCCGGGCTTTCTTTAACAATAAAATCTGAGTGGTTAATAGAATATTTTCTTGTGTTTTTTGGTTTTGCTGTTGTATTGCATCTTGTATTTGCGGCTAAGTCTTTGCGTGGCAAAAAAGGAGATTTACTTAAGGCAAATTATATTTTTAGTTTTTCTTTTATTTATTTGGTAAACTTATTATTAATTGCGTTGATTTTTAGTCTTATTTTTGATAAATTCTCTTGGGTTAATTTTTGTAACGATTCTTTTTTGCAGGCGAAAACTATATTTGAAGTTGTTTTTAGACAGCTTTTTGTTCCGTAGTTTTAAGGTGGGGTGGCAGAGTGGTCGAATGCGGCGGTCTTGAAAACCGTTGAGGGCGTAAGCTTTCCGTGAGTTCGAATCTCACCTCCACCGTTTTCTTTATTTGGAGAGTTGGTAAGGACTGGAAGGATGGCAGAGTGGTCGTCCCGCCGAAAGGCGGCGGGATTTCGCTAGACTTAAAATTTTGTGCTCAAAATGCTGCCATAGTAATTTGAGTATTTGGAGAGTTGGCAGAGTGGTCGAATGCGGCGGTCTCGAAAACCGTTGTCGTCGTAAGATGACCGGAGGTTCAAATCCTCCACTCTCCGTTGTTTCGCTGTTTTTATAAGGATAAATTATGGAAGACTTAGCTAATTGGCAAAAAGATTTTCTTACAAATTGTTTTGAAAGGGTTTATTTAGAGCCTTTTCTGGAGCATTTGCAGATTCAGTATAATCTTGACCGCTCGCCTTTCTCAGTTATTCTTCTGGATTTGGATCATTTTAAGACGATGAATGACAAATATGGCCATGTTTTTGGCGACGATGTCTTAAAATATTTTGCTAGTTCTATGCGCCTGAGCCTTGACGGATACACCGAGCCAAACGCGCACTCTTATATTTTTCGTTATGGGGGAGATGAGTTTATTATTGTTTTGCCGAATAAGCGTTCTTCAGAGGGCTATCGTATTGCAGCGGGCATATTAGCTAATGTCAATAAGAGGCATTTTTTATTTAAAGGAAAGCGTTTTAAGATGAGTTTTAGCGCAGGTGTTGCTTGTTTTGCCGACGATGCTGATAGTATTGAACAATTGATAGAAAATGCCGATAAGGCGATGTATTTTTCCAAAAT
>JACROS010000041.1 GCA_016214325.1 Candidatus Omnitrophota bacterium
ACAGCTCCAAAAAATACGCAGAACTGCGTCAGGTTTTGTCTTCTTTAATTTTGTCCAGATGGTTGAAGTCAAGGTTTGTGGGTAAAGCAGGCACTTATGCCGAGCTTATTAATAAAAAAGATTTGACTAATCTTAGCTCAAAAACCAATTGGTCCAAGCTTACCTATATTAGTGCTTACAAGAAGTCTTTTGCTGAGGGTGAATATAATATTAAGGAGCCAGTTACTACTCCTTCGGGCCAGGTAATCAGAAGTTATTTTAGTGGTGGATTAGGTTTAACAAGCATTCTTCCCGGAGATGCCAGCACGCCAATCAAAGAGCCAATTAATGCTGTGACTTTTGCAGGGAGCAGCCCTGTTGTGGGTAGTGGTTTTGGTAAGGATATGTTTAGTATTTCAGGGACTCCGGATGGAGTTGTTAGTTCAGCTGTTGTGGCAAGCAGTCCGCAATTTACACGGCTGGATAATGGTAAGGTTCCTCCTTTTTTCGCAAGTATACTTGGTGATGTTGGACTTAATCCAGAAGCAGTAGAGGTGTTAAGATTGAAAGGAGATATGCCTGTTGATGAAGTTTTAAATCAACCTTATACAAGGCAGGTAGTGGAAACTTCTATTGGTCAGGCTATAGGCTCAAGGCTTTTTGCAGGAATAGGCGCTAAAAGAGGCAAGGGTGTTGCTGATGCTAACGCAGTTGAATTCAGCAGAAGAAGCATTATGTCTTTTATTATGCGCAATCAAAAAGAAGCAGTTGTAGTTATGGCTGATGAGGGAGAAAGGGATGATTCAGTTTCACTAAAAAGAGGCAGAATTTATTCCAGCATCTATGAAACAGGTTATTGGGATCCGGATGCAGAAAATTTTAAAGAAAGTCTTGCTGATGAGATTATGCGGTTGCGAAAATCAGGTATTAAAATTAGTTATTTTGCTGGAGATGCGCTTGAACATACGAATGGGTTGATTATGCCAAGAGCTTATATTAAGGCAACTAATAGTTGGTCATTAGCCGCTTTGTTTGATGATCTAAAGGATGGCATTAGAAGGACTGTTTGGGATAGATTTAGAATTGCTGGAATTAGTTTTGATGCTCCGGATAGCGCAAATGTCCAGCCGCTTGATTTGCCGAGTGTAGCCACTCGCAAAATCGCAGTTGTATTAGCAAGACAGCAAGGTATTAAAGAAAAAGACCCTAAGTTTATGGAGTTTTATGCTAATTACATGAATCATTTGGCAATTTTGACATTAGGCTCTCGCAAGAAAAATCTTGCTAAAGAGGCTCTGCAGTCAGGCGATAGCCGGCACGCCAGAATTATTGATGATGTTAAGAAATTGCAAAGAACTTATCCTGGTTTAAAACTTTTCACTCCGGGTGATGGTGATTTTGCTCCTCGCGTAATCGCTTCTCTTGGTTTGGATATTGGTAATGGTTATAAAATGATGGTGTTTGGAAGAAGCGGTGCAGCTGAGGCTTCAATTGCTAAACTTGTTTCTGCACTAGTTGAAGGAGCGCAGTTTAGTAATCGATTCGTTTCTGAAACGAATACTGCTTTGGATGTGAGTGAAGTTACTGCTGTAAATTTTACTGGTGAAGATAAGGAAATGTATGAGAAGCTAGGTTATGATGCTGATGTTTATACAAGAACCTATAATCGTTTTGATTTTAGAGGCAAGGGTACATTTGCCATGACAGCAGTTACAGGTGCTTCGGAAGATTTTTTTGGACCAGAGCTTGCAGGTTTGCTACAGCGCGTGAATGTCGACGAAGACGAGGGTTTGTTTGTAACAAACACGCTTACAGTTACTTCTGATGGAAGTGTATTTGTGATTCGCACACATTTTAAGTCACAAGATATGGCTGAAACTCAAGATGGAATACTTACAGCCAGTCCTGAGGCAGCTCAGTTTGTAAAAGATCAAATTGATAGTTCAAAAGAGGGTAGAAAAACAGCTAGCTCTGCGGTGATGTCGGAGAAAGAACAAGAAGAATTACTTAGTAGGATATCTGCAATTGATACAAAATTGGCTAACGTATGGGCAGAACTTCCAGCAGGAACATTACAGTATGAAGATGTTGCTTTTAATTCTGTGATTGCTTTTAGCCATATAATAAATGTATTAAAACAAGAAGAGGTAAGCCGTGACAAGGTGGTAGAGGCAATAAGTAAAGAGCTTGAGCTTTTAAAAAAGCAGATAGAAAAGCTAAAAGCCTATAATGGTAAGCATGTAATGTTGTTTCTAGAAAAAGCTGTTATGAATCATTATCGTGTAATTGAAGCTGAGTTTAATAATCTCATAAGTAGTTTACAAGGTCAGGGTGTTTCTGGGTCCTCCAGCGCTTTGCAAAAAACTCCTGATGCTCTTGGCGGTATTGATTTCCGTGTAATGGATATCAAGTATCAGGCAATGGGTAGTTTTGCTAAGCTTGACTTGACTTTGCCTAAATTGAGCAGGGTTGAATTGCAGAGTATAGATCTTGATAAGGAAATATTAAGTATTCAGCGTATGGCAAATAGCTCTATTGAACCGTCAGCAAAACGTCTTGAGGAAGTTTTAGCAGCTTGTGTGCAAAAAGGAGAGCTTAATCAAAGAAGAGAAGCTTTGGCATCCTGCGCTATGGATATCTGCGAAATACAGGAAATGCGAGCCACTGAAAGTTCTCCGGAGTTAAGAAGAATAATAGTTCTGCTTGACCA
>JACROS010000042.1 GCA_016214325.1 Candidatus Omnitrophota bacterium
CACCGACGGAAACTGTAATGCCTTTTGGTTCAATACGGCGGACAAACTGAGTAATCTTAGAACAACCTTCATAATTTGCATACTGCTGCTTTTTAATATCTGCCTTTGATAAATCCACCAAAGTGGAAGAATCAATATCAATATTGTAAAAACCTGCATTAATTGCATCGGCAATCAAAGCCTCTAGTGTTTCCATTTCTTTCTCAGGATTTTCCTGATATTTCTTAGCATTTGCCTGCACATGATCAGCTTGAATAAATACCGGCCCTTTATAATTCTCCTTTAGAGCAGCAGCAAGAATCACCGCAGAATATTCAATAGGAGGCTGTGCAGTATAACCCATCTCTGATTTAGCAATTTCAAATATAAAAGCACCGCTATTATTTTTCTTTGCAACTCTAAATATCGCACGTGCTAAATCAAGAGTCATGCTTCTTAAATTAATTGCCGGAACTGTAAAACCTCCAAAACCATCTTTTGCCCGGGCAATGTAAAAATCATGGATACTTGCAGGATAAACTCCGTTTTTATAAGCAATATCAAATATCTTTTTCGCCAATTCTTTTTTCTTGGCGGAATCATCACTCATAATTAAATCCATTGCAATTTTTTCAACATCTAACGGCTTTCTTCCCATAACTACTCCTCCCTAAGTTAATATTTTAATAAGGTTATACATCTTATCTACTTTTAATTCTTTTTTCTGGACAGCCGCATCAAAATCCACAGTTATATTTTTACCACAGGAAAACCCCACTGCTTTATTTGTTTCTCCTTTTAGCAAAACATCAACCGCAGCTTTTCCTAAATTTAATGCTAAATCCCGGCTGACTGCTGTTGGAGACCCTCCTCTTTGAATATGCCCAACAACAAGTGGACGGGTTTCAAGGCCGGTAATCTCAGTAATTTCTTTACAAATATCCACAGCCTTACCAGCGCCCTCGGCAACTACAATAATCCAGCTTAATTTCCCTCTTAAATTCCCCTCAACGATATCATGGCAAATTTCCACTATATCTGTTTTTCTTTCAGGAATAATCACATCTTCACACCCGCCGGCAAGAGCAACCATCAAAGCAATAAAACCAGAATCTCTACCCATCACCTCCACTACAAAAATTCTCTCCATGGAAGTAGAAGTATCGCGAATTTTATCAATGGCATCAAGCGCAGTATTTACTGCTGTGTCTGTGCCAATAGTAAAATCTATGCCGTTAATATCATTGTCAATTGAAGCAGGTATTCCAACACAAGGAATTTTATATTTAGTACAAAAACTATTAGCTGCGGCAAAACTTCCATTTCCACCAATAACCACCAAAGCGTCAATATTAAATTTCTTGACTGTATCAAACGCCCGCTGTTGCGCCTCTTCGGTCTTAAATTCAGGGCACCTTCCGGTTTTAAGAATAGTGCCGCCCTGGCTGATTATACCGGAAACAGAACGATGGTCCAATAGCCTTAGCTCTTCATTGATTAAACCCCACCAGCCACGGACAACACCCATTACCTCAAGTTTATTACTCAAGGCATAACGCACTACCGCACGAATTGCCGCATTCATACCCGGCGCATCCCCGCCAGTAGTAAGTACCGCTATTTTCTTAATTGCCATATTGCACCAAAAATCAGGTTCCCATTTCCCAGCTTGCCAAATACTTCTCTTGTTCTGGGGTTAAAACATCAATCTTAATCCCCATTGACTTTAATTTTAAAGCAGCGATATTCTTATCTATATCCGACGGAACAGAATAAACATCATTATTCAATTCTTTATAATTCTTAACCATATATTCAGCACCCAAAGCCTGATTCGCAAATGACATATCCATTACCTGTGCCGGATGTCCTTCAGCTGCAGCCAAATTGATTAACCTGCCTTCTCCTAAAATATAGATCCTATGGCCGCTATTTAGAGTATACTCATCAACGAAGTCGCGCGTCGGCCTTCTTGATTTAGCCATTTTCTTCAGAGAATCAATATCAATCTCAACATTAAAATGCCCGGAGTTAGCTACAATTGCACCATCCTTCATAACCTTAAAGTGCTCTCCTCTAATAACATTAATATCTCCGGTAACAGTTACAAAAATATCCCCAATTTTTGCAGCATCTTTAATCGGCATCACTTCAAATCCATCCATGCATGCTTCAAGCGCCTTTAATGGATCGACCTCAACCACAATTGCTTTTGCGCCCAAACCCTTTGCACGCATGGCCACGCCCTTACCACACCAGCCATATCCGCAAACTACAAAATTCGCACCAGCAATAAGTTTATTCGTTGCCCTAATTACTCCATCAATTGTAGATTGTCCTGTACCATAACGATTATCGAACAAATGCTTTGTTTGCGCGTCATTTACAGCAATAATTGGATAACGCAATTTTCCTTCCTTAGCCAAAGCCTTAAGCCTGATTACACCAGTAGTGGTTTCTTCAGTTCCTCCGATAATATTAGAATGCATCGACTTATCGCGCTGATGAATTGAGCTAACTAGATCTGCGCCATCATCCATAGTAATATCAGGTTTAATCGCTAAAACTTCCTGAATGTGCTTATAGTAAGTTTTGGTATCTTCGCCTTTAATAGAAAACACAGAAATACCTAAATCCTTCACCAAAGCAGCTGCAACATCATCTTGTGTTGAAAGAGGATTTGATGCACACAAATAAACTTCAGCTCCACCTGTCTTTAACACCTCCATCAAAACACCAGTCTCAGTAGTAACATGCAAACAAGCAGCTACTTTTAAGCCTTTCAAAGGTTTTTCTTTAGAAAATCTTTCCTGTATTAACTTTAAAACAGGCATATTGTTTCCTGCCCATTCAATCCTTAAAGCACCTTTTTTAGCCAGTTTTATATCTTTAATGTCGTATTTCATCTATTCTCCCGTTTTAATCACCAATTACAAATTACGATTTACGAATTATCCCGACGTTCTCTTAACATAGAAGTCGGGATCCCGACCTCTATGCAATAAAGCGTCGGGACGATTTACGGTTTTTATAACTTCGCCGCCTGTTTCTTAAGCACTGCTGCCTTATCTGTTGATTCCCAGCTAAACTCAGGCTCAGTCCTGCCAAAATGGCCATAACAAGCAGTCTTACGATAAATCGGACGCAATAAATCAAGCGTTTTAATCATACCCTGAGGAGTAAGATCAAAGTTTTCTTTGATTAACTTAATTAATGCTGCCTCAGAAAGTTTTCCTGTGCCATAAGTATCCACCATCACTGCCAAAGGTTCAGCTTTACCAATAACATAAGCAATATGAATCAAACATTTTTCTGCAAGCCCTGCTGCAACAATATTCTTGGCAACATATCTTCCCATATACGCAGCTGAACGATCAACCTTGGTCGGGTCCTTGCCAGAAAACGCTCCGCCTCCGGGTGCTGCTACCCCGCCGTAAGTATCCACAACAATCTTTCTTCCGGTCATGCCGGTATCAGACTGAGGGCCGCCAATAACAAACTTGCCGGTTTCATTAATATAAAATTTCGTGTCTTTGTCCAAATATTCTTTTATTATCGGCTTTGCAATTGCATCAATGATTTCCTGGCGCGCTTTTTTTGTAATTTTCTCGCCGGTAGAATCAAGAATTTCCTCGGTATGCTGACAAGCCAAAACACAAGAATCCACTCTTTTGGGCTGGCCATCATGATACTCAATAGTTATCTGCGATTTGCAGTCAGGGCCCAGATATTTTAAGATTCCTTGCCTTCTGACATCCGCAGTACGCCTGACCAATTTATGCGAAAGCATTAAAGAAAGCGGCATTAATTCCGGAGTTTCACGGCAGGCAAATCCAACCATAAAGCCCTGATCACCAGCTCCGCCGGTGTTTACCCCTTGTGCAATATCAGGCGACTGGCTGTGAATTGTATTAATAATTGCGCAAGTATGATAATCAAACCCGTATTTAGGATGAGTATAACCAATTTCTTTTAAAATATTACGGGTAAGATTATGCACATCAACGTAACCAGTAGTGGTAATTTCGCCACCAACGATTAAAAGCCCCATAGTAACATAAGTTTCACAAGCTACCCTGCCGTATGGATCCTGCTTTAAAACTTCGTCTAAAACACCATCAGAAATTTGATCGCAAACTTTATCCGGATGCCCCTCGCCAACTGACTCAGAAGTAAAAAAGTGCTTACGTACTGCCATTTTGTCTCCTCCTATTGTTTGAATGTTTCTTTTGCTTTATCATAATAATTAAAATCTCCGATATCAAACCATTCTCCTCCAAACACAAAACAAGATACACCAACCCTTTTTCTCAACCAATCTATATAAAAACCGGTTGCATCAGTTTTACTGGTTTTAGATTTCCGATACTCATCCACCAGCCCCAGTTTATCTCCCGGAAAATAATAAAGACACATTGCCACCAGGCTGGATTTGGGTTTTTTAGGCTTCTCCTGAAATTCAACCAACCTGTTATTTTTATCTATCTTAACTACACCGTATTTTCCTGCCTTTTTCTTATCCTTAATATCATAGGCCCCAATTACAGGAAAAGAATTATTTCTTGAGAAAAGAACAAACTTGTTTAATTTAGCATTAAATAAGTTATCGCCTCCGATAACCAAAATATCATCGCGTAATCTTCTTTTTTTAATCACAAAGTCCAGGTCCCCAATTGCACCTAACCTGTCATCATTACTCTTGGTAAGATCATCTACCAAAGTAATTTTCTTTGCGATTTTTATAGACTTGCGCCAGGCCCTGAACTTAGAAATAAATTTGCTGTTTGTAACAACAAATATTTCATCAATCTCAGGAATAACTTCAAGCTTATCTACAATATAATCAATTATCGGCCTACCCTTAACCAATAATAAAGGCTTAGGATATTTTTTTGTTAAAGGATACAACCGCGTAGCATAGCCTGCTGCAAGAATTAATGCTTTCATTAAATATTAATGCTGCTTAGCTAGTTCCTTCTTTAAATAGTCAATTTTATCCGCAGGAGTCGGGTCAGCTCCATAAAATACCGATAAATAATACGAAACAAAATCCCCGGTATAAATTAAAGAGAATATTCTAGCCAATAAACTTTTCCCCCGGGAATTAACCTCTAGTATTTTTACCCCTTCTTTATTAAGCATGGAACAAACCAAATCCATGCGCTTATTAAGACGAGGATGCACAAATTTATCTTTAAGCATAATTACCACAAAATTCTTTAATAGTCTAGGGGGATTTTTCCAGCCCAGAATTTCATTGTGGTTCATTTCAGGAAACACATTGCTTAATGCTAGCGTTTTTGAATTTTCATTTAATTCCCCGCGAAAACGTGTAGCACAAACTTCAAAATTAAAAGAAGCGGCATAAATCACTGGGATCTTATTTACTAATTTTGAGGCAATGTATTTAGCAAAATTATCTTTTAAGGGTATTTCCGGAGAAAAGCATTCTTTTTTTAACTCCTCCAGAATATTTCTTGCTTCATCAATTGCAGAAGAAACATCCGCTATCATCCCAAGCCGTGATAGGATGCATAAAGAAATAATACTTAAATACCCGATAGCGCACCTAGGAGGCAAATTAGAAGGAATCTCAATAAAAGTTACTTTATCATGATTAGCCTGCTCTTTTAACTTTCCTCCGCTAGACAAAACTATAATCTTGGCGCCTCTTTTTTGTGCCAAATTATACGCACTAAGGGTCTCTTCAGTATTACCGGAATAGCTGATGCAAAAAACAAGGCTGTTTTTCCCAAGATAAGCCGGTACATCGTATTCGCGCACAACCTGAATAGGCAAAGTACTTTCAGAATAAAGATACGATCTTACTACATCCGCACCAATTGCTGAACCACCGACTCCAAAAAATAATATATTGTCAAAAGAACGCTCTTTAAATTTAATTTCAACTTTCTCTGCAATTTCCTTTCCGGTCGTAAACTGCAAAGGAAAACCCAAAAGCAGATCCAGCATATTTGACTTATCAATCTTGCAAAGACTATTATAATTTAAGCTTTGCTTCACTTTATAATTTCCCGCAGTTTTAATTGGCTAAATTCCTCAACTTCTTTACCTGTAGAAAGCTTCATTGCCTCCATAGCAATAGCATGCGCCTGTTTAAATGTAACTGAACGAATAATATATTTAATCTCCGGTATCACTTGCGGAGGCATACTAAAAGCATCAAGGCCCAAACCTAAAAGTATCAAGGCAAAACCCGGCTCTCCTGCCATTTCACCGCACATGCCGACTTTTATATTAGCATTATGCGCAAAGTCAATTACACCTTTAATTAACCTTAAAACCGCTGGGTGCGAAGGCTCATATAAATAAGCCACTTTTTCATTTACTCTATCTACAGCCAAAGAATACTGAATAAGATCATTCGTACCAATACTAAAAAAATCAGCTTCTTGTGCCAGAATATCAGCAGTCATTGCAGCTGATGGTACCTCAATCATTGCCCCTACTTGAATATCGTTATTAAATGGGACGCCTTTACTTCTAAGCTCATTTTTAGCTTCATCAAGAACCTGCTTTGCCTGGCGCAATTCCTCAACCCCAGAAATCATCGGATACATCAGCTTAAGATTACCATGCACAGATGCCCTTAAGATTGCTCTTAACTGTACCTTAAAAATATCTGGACGCGCCAAACAAAACCTGATTGCCCTCCAGCCTAAAAAAGGCTGCATCTCGCGAGGAATTTGAAATTGCGACAAAAATTTATCTCCACCCAAATCAATGGTACGAATTGTCACTGGGTAAGGATTCATTTGCTCGGCAACATATTTATACGCCTCGTAATGTTCATCTTCTTGCGGCAAATCTTTACGATTCATATAAAAAAATTCTGTCCGATAAAGACCGATACCAGCGGCTCCGTGCAATTTCACCGACGATACTTCATCAGGAAACTCAATATTTGCCCAAATCTCAGTTAGCTTTCCATCAATTGTTGTAGCAGGCAAATCCTTAACTGCCAAAAACCGCTCTCCAATACCTTTTAACTTTACTTCTTCCTGACGATAGCTATTTAATGTTTCCTCATCAGGGCTGACAATTACAGTCCCTGTATTTCCATCTACAATAAGCATATCCCCAGGCTTAATCCGCCCCGTTGCCTCTTCAAGCCCGACTACTGCTGGGATTTCCAGGGACTTTGCCATAATAGCAGTATGAGAAGTCTTTCCACCAATATCCGTAACAAAAGCCGCTACATTCTGCTTATGCATAGCTGCTGTGTCAGAAGGAGAAAGATCATGCGCAACTACAATTACCCTCTCTTTTAAATCAGATAAAGATTTACGCTCAGCGCCCAGAAGATGACGCAAAATTCTGCGCCCAACATCATTAATATCAGAAATACGCTCTTTTAAATACTCGTCTTCAATACGTGCAAAAACATTAACATATTTCTTAAGCACCTCGGAGAAAATAAAAGCAACATTAACTTGTTCTTTCTTAAGCCTCGAGATTACTTCTTCAATAAGCATGCGGTCCTCAAGAACCAAAAGATGCGCATCAAAGATCTGCGCCTCCTCCTGCCCCATCTCAGAACTAATCCGCTTTTGCAGTTCTATAATCTCCCTGCGAGTCTTGATTAAAGCCTCTTCAAAAAGCTGAATCTGTAAAGGAATCTCCTGCTCACGTATAGCATCCTTAGGAATTAACAGTTCTTCCTTACCCACCTTATAAGCAGGCCCGATACAAATTCCCGAAGCTGCAGCAATCCCTTTTAACTTAAACATAACTATTCCTCAGTATTAATAATTTTTTCCAGCTCAACCAAAGCTTGTTCTGCATCTTGGCCTTCAGCTTCAATAATAATTGTACTGCCCATTTCAGCCCCAAGCATAAGAATACCCATAATTGATTTTCCATTTACCTCTTCTTCGTCACGCTTGACCCGAATGTAAGAATCAAATTTATTGGCAATCTGCACAAACATCGCCGCTGGGCGCGCATGCAAACCTTGTTTATTCTTTATAATTAACTTCTTCTTTAATAACGGCATATTATATCTCTTCTGTAAGCCCTAAAATAATTCGAGCAAGCCTTGCCGGATCGTGCCGAATCACTTCTTTCTCGATCACCGCAAAATCATCCTCAATAACACGATATCCCATATTCTCTATTTTTTTCCTATCATTAATTACCAAATAAGAATTCTCTCCAGCATAGCGTTTCAATATCTCCTGCGGAATCTCTCCAATATTTACAATACAATAATCCAAAACTCTCGGATGAGAGTGATTAATCATGGCTTTAATATGATCAGACGCGCTATAGCCATCGGTTTCTCCTGGCTGGGTCATAGCATTGCAAACATAAACTTTGATAGCACTTGATGCTACAACCGCGTCGCTGATTTCTTTAATCAAAAGATTCGGAATAACGCTGGTATAAAGCGACCCCGGCCCTAAAACAATAATTTGTGCTTCTTGAATTGCTTTCACTGCATCTGGTGTTGCCTGTGACTGATCCGGCTTCAAAGAAACCCTCTCAATCGGAAGATGTGTCTTAGGAATTTTATTTTCCCCGGTAATTACTGACCCATCTTTATACTTTGCCTCCAACACAACATTATTTAAAGTTGCCGGAATAACTCTTCCTTTTAAAGCCAAGACCTTGCTGGTTTCTTTTATTGCTTTCTCAAAATCACCAGTTAAACGCGTCATTACTGTAATAAAAAGATTGCCGAAAGAATGCCCTGATAACTCTGAATTAGTATCAAAACGAAATTGAAACAAATCACGCATTAAAGTTGGGGCATCAGCAAGTGCAACCAAACAGTTACGAATATCTCCCGGAGGTAAAATATCAAATTCCTGCCGCAATCTCCCAGAAGAACCACCGTCATCAGCTACAGTAACAACAGCCGTGATATTAGATGTGTATTCCTTTAAACCACTTAACAAAACCGCTAACCCTGTACCTCCGCCGATAGTTACAATCTTTGGCCCACGGCTCAAATGCTTTTTTTGATATAAAATATCAACTATTTCTGTATCTCTTGAAGCAGGAATAAATGCCGCAATAAAAGAACGCAACATCATCTTAATACCAAGAATTAATATAATAATTCCTGAAACAACTACAATTGAATCTAATATCTTTATGGCCCAAAATCCTTCTAAATGGAGATTGCGCTCGCCAATAACCAGCAGAATGACCCCTAATGCACTCAGGCCCACCCAGCGTTTAACACCTATTCCTGGATAGAGCCATTTCAGCAAACTATTAACTTTTGATCCCATTGATTTTCTCTGTTTTCGTTAAATGCGTGTTAGAAAATGCCCGATTAGACTTTCTTTTCGTCTTCCTGAGTAATAATTTTTATAACCGATTTATCATCAGTGCTATTACGCAGAGTATCACGAAAATATTTATCTTTGAGCAGCCGCGAGATACGGGCCAATGCTTTAAGATGCGGCCCGGCAGAATCCTGCGGAGCGACTAAGAGAAAGAATATGTAAGCAGGTTCTCCGTCAAGAGAATCAAAATCAACACCCTTCTTTGACAGTCCAAATGCTGCCACAAGCTTACTTACACAATCTGATTTTGCGTGGGGGATAGCGATGCCCTGTCCGATAGCAGTCGAGCCTAAGGCTTCTCTGCTCATAAGAGCATCAATAAGTTTGTTGCGGTTACGTTTCTCAATTTCTTCAGATTCAATCAAAGCATCTACTAGTTCTTTGATCACATCTTCTTTTTTGTTTGATTTTAAATCAATTACAATCGCCTTCTTAGACAAAAAGTCCATTATTTGCATTTATCTTGCTCCTTTCAAATAACAAAATAACGTTTTTTCTGAAAAAATTTAAGCGGGAGACGGGGTTCGAACCCGCGACATTAACCTTGGCAAGGTTACGCTCTACCAACTGAGCCACTCCCGCGTTACTTACTAAAGCTAATTTAAATATTTTATTCCGGACAACAAAATTATCTTAACTATCTTTGCATTTAATGGGCGGAAGAGGATTTGAACCTCCAAGGGTTGCCCCAATAGCTCCTAAGGCTATCGCGTCTGCCAATTTCGCCATCCGCCCGTATCTTTGGCTTTTGGCATATCGCAAATCGCTAATCGTTTTTACGATGTGCGATAAGCGATACGCGACATGCTATATGCAATTTTATGAGCCTCCCGCGGCTAGAACGCGGCACACCCACCTTAAAAGGGTGGTGCTCTACCAGATGAGCTAGAGGCCCTAATTTTACTTATCGGACTCTAGCGTGCCCTTCTGCTATAACTTTGCGGAGGGGAGCTAGAGGCCCAAAATTTATTAAAATTCTAAAATTTCTTTTTCTTTATTCTTTAAGAGCTCGTCAACCTTACCAATATATTTATCAACAATCTTCTGCAATTCATCAACACCGCGAAATTTATCATCCTCAGAAATAATCTTATCTTTCTCAAGTTTCTCCATATGCTCTTTTGCATCACGGCGAATTGTACGCAAAGAAATCCTTCCATCCTCGGACATCTTGTGCACCACTTTCACCAAATCTAGCCTTCTTTCTTTAGATAACTGCGGCACAGAGAGCCTAACTACTTTCCCGTCATTAGAAGGAGTAATGCCAAGGCTTGATTTCATAATTGCCTTTTCAATTTCAACAATTGCCGACGGATCCCACGGCTGAATAGCAATCATATGCGCATCCGGCACAGAAATAGAAGCTAACTGTTTTAATAAAGTAGGCGTACCATAATAATCAATATGAAGCCCTTCTACCATTGTTGGGCTGGCGCGCCCTGTTCTTATTTCCATGAATTCCCGAGTTACAGAATCAAACGCCTTCTTCATTTTCTCCTCGGTGGCGTGTAAAATTTCTCTGGCTGTCATATTGCCTCCTCCATTTGGTAAAACAAGAATTTACTTTACTACAGTCCCAATCTTTTCACCCATAACCGCGCGTTTAATATTTCCTTCTTTGTGTAAATTAAACACAACAATGGGTAACTTATTGTCCATACAAAGACTTATGGCAGTAGCATCCATTACCTTAAGCCCTTTTTTAAGCACATCAATATATTTCAAACTAACAAACCTCGTAGCATTTTTGTCTTTTTTAGGATCAGCAGAATAAACTCCATCAACTTGCGTTGCTTTTAATATGGCGTCTGCATTCACCTCTACTGCACGCAGTGCCGCAGCAGTATCTGTGGTAAAAAAAGGATTGCCTGTTCCTGCTACAAATATTACTACACGCCCCTTTTCCAAATGCCTGACTGCTCTTCTTCTAATATACGGCTCGGCGATTCTCTGCATTTCTATAGCAGTCATCACCCGGGTAGGCACTCCCATTTTTTCAAGGCAATTCTGCAAAGCAAGGCCATTAATCACTGTGGCCAGCATTCCCATGTAGTCTGCAACTGACCTATCCATATCCAGGCCACGTGAGGCAGTATTTTCCTGCCCGCGGAAAATATTTCCTCCACCCAAAACCACTGCCACATCTACTGATAGATCTTTGATTTCTTTAATCTGGCTGGCAATAGAAACAAGGACTAAGTTGTCAATACCGTGGCTGCTTTTACCTTGGAGAGCTTCTCCGCTTAACTTTAAAACGATTCTTTTGTAAGCTGACGTAGACATTATTCGCCAATCTTATAACGCACAAATCTGCGGATAACAATATTCTCTCCAAGTTTTGCTACTATTGTACCCAAACAATCATTTATTGTAACACTGGGATCCTTTACAAACGGCTGTTCTAAAAGGCAATGAGTTTTTATAAACTCTTCCTTGTTTTTCCCCTGTTCGAGCACATCCTGCGGCACATCTTCTTTCTTTATATACTCCGGGCTGCAAGCTGCAATCTGCATGGCCAAATCTTTCGTAAATTGGCAAAAATCAGGATTACGCGCAACAAAATCAGTTTCACAATTAACTTCAACCAAAACTCCAATTTTATTTCCCAAATGCACATATGCCTCAACTCTACCCTCTTTAGCAGCTTTACCCTGCTTTTTAGCGGCAATTTCAAGGCCTTTCTTACGCAAAATAACAGCAGCTTTTTTCAAATCACCCTCAGCTTCTTCTAATGCTTTCTTGCAATGGGCAATACTAGCTGATGTCATATGCCTTAATTCCTTAATTGCTTCTACAGATATCTCCATATTCGCCTTCCTATTAATTTTATCTGAACCTTACCTATATATTCTATTGTCCGCACCTATTGCTTATTTCTTCTTTAATCTACCCTTATCATCTGAGCCAGGCTTAACTCGACTTTTCTTAAGAGTTTTATCGCTGGTTAACTCAGGTTCAGTAGTTTCCACAATTTCTTCGATTTCTTTTATTTTTATCTCTTCCTCAGGAAGCACAATTGGCAAATCTTCTTGCGCAGCAGGCTCTTTCACAGCAACACCCTCTTGTGAAAGATAAGATAAAAATCTTTTTCTACCCTCAATAATCGCATCAGCCATAAGTGAGGCTACCAAGCGAATAGACTTTGTAGCATCATCATTACCAGCAATAGGATATGCAATCAAATCCGGATTTGAGTTTGTATCAATTAAAGCAATGATCGGAATCCCCAACCTATTGGCTTCTAATACAGCCGTTTCTTCTTTTTTGGTATCCACGATAAACGCCGCTTTAGGCATACGTTCCATCTTTACAATACCAGAAAAGTTCTTATTTAATTTTGTCAGCTCTTTTTCTAGACGGGCAACTTCCTTTTTGGTAAGTTTCTCAAAAGTGCCATCCTCGCGCATTTTTTCAATTTCCTTTAGGCGGTTAATACTCTTTTTGATAGTTGCAAAATTAGTCAATAATCCACCTGGCCAGCGCTCGGTAACATAAAACATACCACTACGAATTGCTTCTTGCTGAACCACTTCCTGCGCCTGTTTCTTTGTCCCGACAAAAAGCACTAATTCTCCTTTTGAGGTAATCTCCAAGAGATAATCACGAGCCTTATTTATGCATTCTTCGGTTTTTTCAAGATCAATAATGTATATCCCGCTTCTGTCCCCAAAGATATACTTCTTCATTTTTGGATTCCAGCGTTTTTTCTGATGCCCAAAATGTACTCCTGCTTCTAGTAACTGCTTAATTAATTCTGTTGGCACTTCTGTATTCCCCCTTTTCTTACCGCAAATCGCTAAAATAACCACACAGACGCAAAATATCCCTAGCGCCTTAGTGAATAATTACGTTTTAACGGTGTTTTTTACAAAATGACTGCTAACCTGCCTTATATAATAAGGTAATTTATTGAGTTTAACACAAAAATTTTTATTTGCAAATGTTTTTTGAGAAATTATTTCTGGTATTTAACTTGTTTTTTCCTGCTAGTTTAGGCTATTATGCGATTTCCTGCAGAGAATAAAGACGTTTATATAAGCCATTTTTATCAAGGAGCTCTTGATGACTGCCCTTCTCTACAATTTCCCCTTTCTCCAACACAATAATTGTATGTGCGTTTCGTACTGTAGAAAGCCGATGGGCTATCACAAAAACTGTTCTTCCTTGAATCAATGTATCCAGTGCCACCTGAACTATCCGCTCTGATTCTGTGTCAAGCTGTGAAGTAGCTTCATCCAACATAAGAATTGGAGGATTTTTTAAGAGCGCCCTTGCAATTGCTATCCTTTGCCTTTCTCCTCCAGAAAGTTTCATTCCCCGGTCGCCTATAACCGTATCATACCCTAAAGGAAGATTTTTTATAAACTCGTGTGCATGCGCCTTTATTGCTGCATCCACAATTTCCTTTTCAGAAGCTTGCGGGTTACCATAACTAATATTTGCCTTAATTGTATCATTAAACAAAATAGTTTCCTGAGTCACAATACCAATCAATTGCCGCAAAGACTTCAAGCTAATATTTCTTGTATCTAAACCATCAATTAACACCCTGCCCTTTTTAGGGTCATAAAAACGAGGAATTAAATCTAAAAGTGTGGTTTTTCCAGAACCACTTGGCCCAACAACTGCTAACACAGTCCCTTTTTTTATTTATAAATTTATTTTCTTTAAAATAACTGTGTCACCATAACTAGAGTAAACATCCTCAAAAACAATTCTTTCTTTAAACTCTTTTATCTCTGAAGCTCCAGGATGGTCCACAACGCTTGGTTTGGCATCTATAACTTCATAAATCCGGCTAGAAGCTGCCATTGCCTGCTGCATAATTGAACCTACCTGGCTCAACTTCTTAAAAGGCTTAATCAAAGAAAGCAGTGATGCCATAAACAAAGCAAAAGCCCCAAAAGAAAGCACTCCGCTAATAACTTGCCTTCCACTGTAATAAATAATAAACAAAGCAATCACCACTCCCACAAGCTCTGTAATAATCCCCAGGCGCTTGATTGATTTCATCGCTAGACGGTAATAATCGTGGTTCTGTTTCCCGAATCTTTCAAGCTCCCTGGCTTCAGCGCAAAAAGCCCGCACAATTCTTGCTCCCATAAAAGTCTCTACCAGAAGCGAATTAATATCAGCCATTTTTTCCTGAGACTTTTTACTTAATTTACGCAAAACTTTACCTACCACTATCATTGGCACAGCCACCAACGGCAAAATCATAATCGCTGAAAAAGCCAGTTTCCAATTAATTACAAAAATCATTACAGAAAAACAAACCACCTGAAATCCCTGATACACCAAATCTGTTAAAGCATAAGAAACCGCGTTTTCAATTAACCTAACATCGTTGGTAATGCGCGAAACCAGCTCTCCGCTTCTTTTTTGGGTAAAATAATCTAAAGAAAGCATCTGTAATTTATCATAAACCTGATTGCGCACATCACGCACAACCTTTTGGCCGACATCTGACATCATATAAGACTGCCAAAATTCAAAGATTGCCCGGATAACAAGCGCAATGGGCATAGCAATTAAAATAATCTGCAATACTTTTATAGGAGGATAGCTGTTTAGCTTAATTAAGATATTTTCAACAAAATGAGGAAATTTACCGCTAGTAAAAACTATCTGCTTATTGGTAAATATCCTGTCTATAACCGGCACAATCGCGCTCAGACGGAAAATATCCAATAGCGTAACAATACCCATGAACACTCCAGAGAGCACAAGGGTCCCAAAATATGGTTTGGCAAAAACAAAAAGCTTGCGGTATTCTTTCATAGTTTGGTTAATATATCATAAGCATTGACTTTTGTCGAGCGCTTTGGTATGATTTTTTGTAATTATAATATTACAATTGGCTTGGCCTGATTTCGAGCGGGGCGTCCGAGGAACCCGGGCGGGCACGGTTGCCCAGCTATATTGAAATCAGGCAGAGCGAGGGTCCGCAGGCGAGCGCAGTTTTGCCTCGCCGGGGCAAAACAAGCGTCCCCGCGAGAAACAGGACAAGACAAACTTTTTATCTTAATTTATGAAAAAAATCAGAGTGGGAGTAGTGGGAGTTGGGCATTTAGGAAGCATTCATGCCAAGATTTATAAAGAGCTTGAAACTTGTTCTCTAACAGGAATTTGCGACACTAACCGCCATAGACTTTCAGAAATTGCCAGCAATCTTAATGTACCTGCTTACACTGACTTTAGCGAGCTATTTGATAAAGTTGATGCAGTAAGCATCGCTGTCCCCACAGCCATGCATCATGCTGTTACTCATGAATTTCTTAAACGAAATATCCATACTTTAGTAGAAAAACCGTTTTCCATGAACCTAAAAGAAGCAGATGCCATGATTAATGAGGCCCACAGGCGAAAATTAATCTTACAGGTCGGGCACATTGAACGGTTTAACTCTGCTTTTAGCGCCACCCAAAAATTAATTCATCATCCAAAATTTATTGAATGCCACCGCTTATCAGCTTTTCCTCATCGATCACTAGATGTGGGTGCGGTTCTTGATATCATGATCCACGACATTGATATTGTTTTAGGGCTTGTGCCTTCACGTGTAAAACGAATTGAGGCAGTAGGAGTAAATGTGCTTACCCGGTTTGAAGATATTGCCAACGCAAGAATCACTTTTCATAATGGCTGTGTGGCAAATCTTACCGCAAGCCGTGTTTCCGATGAAACTATGCGTAAAATCCGTATCTTTCAAGAAGATACCTATATATCCCTCGACTATAAAAACGCACATGCTAGCGTTTATAAAAAAACCGGGCAACAGATCACTAAAGAAGACCTTCCTATTGAACACGAACAGCCCCTGCAAAAAGAACTGGCTTCTTTTATACACTGTATTGCTACACTCTCCCAGCCATTAGTTACCGGGCCAGTTGCACGACAAGCCATGAAAGTAGCAATAGAGATTCAAAACCAGATTCAGAGAAAGAATCGTAAAAAATAGTTTATGGAAAAAC
>JACROS010000048.1 GCA_016214325.1 Candidatus Omnitrophota bacterium
GGTATTACTAAGAACTGGCTTCCCAGGCGTCCGAATTGGATAAAAAGATAATGACCAAATGGATAAACGCAAAAGGCTGGCTGAAAGGATACGTTTCGGAGAAAAACAGGCCTGACATAAACAATGATGTATTAAGCAAAGAAACAGAAACAAAGGCGACTGTTGTGCGTTTAATCTTAAGATGCCCCAGATGCAGGTCTTTAAAATTAAAATGCTACGGCGCAGACCGGCCGGTTTTATATTATAAATGTAATGACTGCGGCTGGAAGTTTAAAGTCCTGGAAGTAGACAGGTAAAAACTATTTTCAGCCACGCTGAACCGTTTCCTTGACTCAAGACATACAAATGATATAAAGTTTAATTGAACAGACAGTTAGAAATAATTTAGGGGGGACGCTCCCTAAATTAACGAAGCGGCAGTTAAGGTGCCTTAACCATCTTACTGCCGCTTTTGTTTTTAGGTGAAGGAATTATTGGAAGAAAGGCGGGAGAAATTTATTGCCGCTACTTTAATGGCGATTGCTATTCCTTGTATGGCGCAAATTGCCATGATTGTAGGTTTGTTAGGGCAGCGAGGAGGCAAATACGTAGCGATTGTATTTCTTACTCTTTTTGTGCTCTTGATTCTCAAAGGTTTAATCTTAAACCGAGTTTTAAAAGGCGCAAGCCCCGAGATATTGGTTGAAATTCCTCCTTATAGAATACCACAGGTTATGGCAGTGATTAAGAAGCTTTGGATGCGGCTATCCGGTTTTTTAAGAGAGGCTCTGCCCTTCGTGCTTTTAGGCATACTGCTTGTTAATATTCTCTATACACTGAAGATTATAGATTTTTTCGCATATATCTTTGCTCCGATTTTAACAAATCTATGGGGGCTTCCGCAAGAAGCCATCGGAGCTTTAATAGTCGGTTTTTTAAGAAAAGACGTCGCTGTGGGTATGCTTGGTCCGCTTAATCTGACCACAAAGCAATTAGTAATAGGCTCAACAATCTTGGCAGTCTATTTTCCCTGTATTGCTACCTTTGCGGTTTTAATTCGGGAGTTAGGAATAAAAGACATGTTAAAGGTTACTTTGATTATGATACTTGTGGCTATGTCGGTAGGAGCATTGCTTAATTTAGTATTATAAAACTGTTGTAATAAGGATGAAGAAAGGATATTTTTATATAGCAAATAAAACCCATGGCGGGTTGCGAATGGGGTTGGTTTTTATTCTTAATCTTGGCAATGGAAAACTTCTTAAACACCCGGATAGCAGTATTCAAAACATCGCCAGAAAATTGTCACTGGCATAGCGCCCTCGTTATTATTCTATGAAATACCTAACAGAAGTATTTCTTGACTTTTGTATTCTTCGGTGATATCTTATAACCATAGATGAAAATAGATTGAAAAGTCCCGAGTTCGAAGGGGGAAACCTGGACGTTAAAATAAGTAAAACCTTCGCTTGGTTGCATACTAACAACCGGGCGGAGGTTTTTTATTAGACACAGTTGTATTTATCTGATAAAGTATATAATAATCTTTCCTGAAAGGCGGAATGAAAAACGACTCCAGCAGTAAGCCGAAAGTCATATCATTGTTTTCCGGATGCGGGGGATTAGATCTGGGATTCCATCGGCAGGGTTATGATATGGTTTGGGCAAATGACTTTAATGAATGGGCAGCAGCTACATACCGGCGCAATCTTGGGAATGCAATGGTATGTAAAAACATCGAGAAAATAAATCCTTATAAAGATAAAAGTATACCTTCCTGCGATCTGATTTTGGGCGGTTTTCCGTGCCAGGATTTTTCAATGATCTGGAAAAGACCGGGGCTAAACGGCGAGAGAGGCAATCTTTATAAAAGCCTGCTGAAATTCGTTGATGCCAAAAAGCCGCTGGCATTTATTGCTGAAAATGTAAAAGGTCTGTTAAGCGCAAACAACAGCGAAGCAATCGCGAAGATAATTTCAGATTGTGAAAAAATTGCGCCCGGCTATTTGATTAAGCCTAAACTTTATAACTTTGCAGATTACGGGGTGCCGCAGTTCAGGGAACGGGTTCTCATTGTAGGAATCCGCGTTGACACCGGTTTTGATTTTCAGCATCCTACGCCTACCCACGGGCCTAAAGCAGACAGGCCTTACGTTACGGCTGGGGAATCATTAAAGGGCGTTGAGAATGCCAAATTCAATAATGAAAAGATGAATATTGCCTCCAAGACGGTAAAAATGCTTCGTCTTATTCCCGAGGGCGGTAATTACACAAACATTCCTGTCGACAGTCCTTATTATGTTAAAGGCATGATCAGCCACGTTTACCGCAGGATCGTCCGCAATGAGCCGTCAAAGACTATTATCGCAGCAGGCGGAGGCGGTACCTGGGGATATCATTATCCGGATCCCAGGCCCCTTACAAACCGCGAACGCGCCCGGCTTCAGTCATTCCCCGATAGTTTTGAGTTTTTAGGCTCTAATGCCGAGGTAAGAAGGCAGATCGGCAATGCCGTGCCTCCTCAGGGAGTTTCCGAGCTTGCAAAGGCCTTAATGCCCCTTTTTACCGGAGACTATGAAGAAATAGACATGCGTGCCCGCTATCAGGAAAACAAGAATATTCCTGTAAAAGAGAGGGTGGAGTATGATTTAGAGATGCTTGCAGGAGTTGTGTAATGGAGCTGCTTCTTTCAAATATCCCGCCTCTTCGTTTTTCCAATAAAAATACTTTATCCTGTTTCGACGATTTATTCCATAAAGCCGAAGGTTTGAGGATTGCTTCAGGCTATATTTCAACGGATGCTTTAGCAGAATTAAAGAATATCATTGAAATGAACAAAAAGTCATATCTTGAGCTGATTATCGGAATGCACGGTTTTGACGGCTTTACCAAGTCCCAGTATGAAGCAGCAAAGTATCTTGACGGCTTCTTAAGGGAAAACAATGCCGGAGGAGTAAAGGTTGCAAAGGCTTTTAGATTTCACGGAAAGCTTTACAGTTTTTTAAAAAACGATGCTCCTTTTGCTGGAATAATCGGTTCTTCAAATTTAAACAGCATCTTTGACAGCCAGAATACCTATGAAACCGATCTGTTTTTGAAAGAGAAAAGCATCGTTTCAGAAATCGACAGTTTTATTTCTGCCTTATCAAAGAAAGCTTCGGTTCCGCTTTCTGAAGCTGAAATCAGGTTTATTGAGGATAAGAATAAATTATTAGAAGGTCATGACGGAGTTGAAAAGATAGGGAAGGCAGAGCTGGCAGAAGCCATGTCCAACCGTTCAAGAATTTCATTTGAGATTCCTGTTAAGTCCGATGATACTCCCCGCAGCAACTTAAATGTATATTTTGGGACAGGACGCAGAAATAAAAGAGGACTGATTAAGCCCAGGCCGTGGTATGAGGCAGAGCTGATAGTTCCTAAAAGCATTACAAAACGCCGGGGATATCCCAGAGCCGGTTATCCTAAAAGGGAAAGCATTATCACGGTATTGACAGACGACGGCTGGAAGTTTAAATGCAAGATAAGCGGGCAGAACAGCAAGAATTTCCGTTCGGCTGACGATTTAAAGATACTGGGCCGATGGATAAAGGGGCGTTTAGAAAACAGCGGTTTTCTTAAAGTCGGCCAGCCGGTTACCGGAGAAATTTTAAGGAATTATGGCAGGGATAATATCAAGTTAACCGCCACCCAGGATCCTTCGGTATGGATATTGAATTTTGGAGCATGAAATGCCGTCCCATTTTGAAAACTACATTAATATTGTCGATCAAATCTCTCCCGGAGTTTCTCCTTCCATAAAAGCTACAGTTGACGCCTTAATCCCGAAGTATATTAAAACCTTTTCGTTCAGCGAACACATAACCGGTCTTCTCTTAGGAAACGTCCAGAGCGGAAAAACCGGCCAGGTATTCGGTCTTATTTCTGCTGCTGCCGACGAAGGTTTTGAGCTTTTTGTTTTTCTGACCACGGATAATGTTTATCTACACGAGCAGACTTTAAGGAGAGCGCTGAGTTCTTTAGATACCTTTACCATATGCGGAGAAGACGACGACATCCGTTTTTCAGCGTCAAAAATGCGCAAGCCTGCTATGGTGATCTTAAAGAAAAATACCCGGGTGCTTAAAAGATGGAAGAATAATCTGTCTTCTTCAAAGTTCTGCGAGGGAAGAGGGTTGTTTATTGTTGACGACGAAGGAGACGCAGCAAGCTTAAATACAAAAATCAACAAGAAAGAACAGAGCGCAATAAATAATCATTTAGAAGGAATAAAGAAACTCGTAAACAGCAGTCTTTATCTGCAGGTTACTGCAACACCGCAGTCGCTTCTGCTGCAGTCTAAGCTTACAGGCTGGCGTCCGTCTTTCGTTCATTATTTTCCTCCAGGAGAAGGTTATTTAGGAGGAGATTTCTTTTACAGCGATCCTCCTGCTCCATGCATCCGGCTGACCAAGGAAAACGAATTAGACGATTTAAGAAGCGAAGAACAATATATAGCCGACGGGCTGCGTTTATCTCTGCTGTCTTTTTTAATATCCGGAGCCCATATTATGCTTTCCCGGACCGGAGAGGCATGCAACTTTTTGGTTCACCCGAGCGTGCGGATTGCCGACCACGAACGGATCGCAAAGAAACTGGGAGAATATTTAAATCTAATGCTGGTGGCAGTCTCGGAAGATAAGATGGGAGATTATCTTAAAGAATGCTGGGAAGATCTGCGCAAGACTAAACCCGGCTTATTTGATTTTGACAAAGTGAATAATTTTATTAAACAGCAGCTTAACGAAGAAAAAATAAAACGATACATAATGAACTCGACCGGCAGCAATATTAATATTGAAGACTGCGCTAGGGGGTTGAATATTATTGTCGGAGGAAACAGTCTGGGAAGAGGCGTAACTTTTCCATTGCTGCAGACAGTATACTACTGTCGTACTGCAAAAAGCCCGCAGGCAGATACTTTTTGGCAGCACTGCCGGATGTTCGGATATGACAGGGATCCGGATTTAATGCGTCTTTATCTTCCGCCTTCGCTGCTTAAGCTTTTTATTGAGCTGAACAGCGGCAACCGCGCTCTTTTAGGCCAGGTTGTCAGCCACGATCCCAGCGATATCAGCCTTCTTTACCCGCCGAGAATAAGACCTACTAGATCTAATGTAGTAGATAAAGACATTCTTGATGTAATAGTGGGAGGGGTTAACTACTTCCCAAATTTCCCGAAACGGAAATTCGTCAAGCAGATTGATGAGATGCTTACACAATACAGCGGGCACGATATGCACGAAACTACTTTAAACGGCATAATTTCTCTGCTGGATAAATTTGAGAGCGAGTCGAAAAGCGACTGGTCTAATAAGGCATTTATAAACTGTATTAAGGCGCTGAAGGCAAGCCCTGCAGAAAATAAGGCAATGCTGATTGTGAGGAGGGACCGCAGTATATCAAAAGGAACAGGAACGTTATTATCTCCGGATGACCGCGCTTTGGGGGATTCTGTAAAGAATTATCCGGTTCTTACTCTATACAGGGTAGAGGGTGAGGTAGAAAAGGGGTGGGACGGATCGCCTCTTTGGATACCCAATATAAAGCTTCCTGACGAGAAAAACTTTTACAGGGCGGACAGGTGATAACTGAGCATGGATAATTTAACGCCTGCGCAGCGCAGGAAGAATATGCAGAATATACGCTCAGCCGGTACCAAGGCTGAGCTTTTTCTTGCGAAAGAGCTGAGAAAAAGAAAGATTTATTTTGCCAAGAATGTGAAGTCAATACTCGGTAAGCCGGATTTTGTTTTTAGAAAGAAGAAAACTGTTGTTTTTGTAGATTCTGATTTCTGGCATGGTCATCCTAAGAGATGCATTATGCCGAAGTCTAACCATTGTTATTGGAATGCAAAAATCAAAAGAAACAAGCAAAGAGACCGCTTGGTTAGCAGGGGGCTTAAGAAGGCCGGATGGAATGTTATTAGAATATGGGAATACGATCTTAAGCATAATTTTGATTCAGCTCTTAGTAAGATTCTATTGATTGTTTGATAAGGGGTACCAATATGACAGATAAGAAATATATCGGTATTTATTATCCAAACTGTTACATAAAAAATAATCTTTCTTTAACCACGTTTTCTTTATTCTTTGATGAAGTTCATTTGGTAACAGTTTCAGACACCGCTAAAGACCCCACAGATTATTTAAGAAATCTTCCGCCAAAGATCTCTATCCAGGTAATAGGCAAAGAACTCTCTAATGAGGAATCAGAAAGAGTAAAAAATTTTTATCAGTTTGTCTTAAATAATCAAAAGCTCCTAGGAGATACTCTTTTTTATCATCCGCACCTCTTGAATACGGCAATTAATACTATATCATCCAAGCTGTTGTCAGGAAATCTGACTCAGGAAGAGCTGCTTAATTTTATTCTTGGGAAAACGTCTGAATTGGAAACAATCAAAACATTTCAAGAAAAATATCCCGATTTGAAAGACAGTTTTATTTTTAAGTCGTCTTCTACGGCAATGAAATTAGCAGAAGATAACGATTGGATATTGATCGGAGACGACCCCGAAGTTCCTGTTCCGTATTTATCTGACAGGATGAATACGGTGCGGTTTTTGACTTCGGTCTTGGCAGAAGAGTGTATTAAAATCAGCCTGCCTCAAAGCATTAGCTTAAACGCAGAAGACATCTTGATTGCAAGAGAGAAATTAAAAGATCTGCTTATTCCTTTTAGAATGGCAATGCAGAAACTGAGTATGCAGCTTAAAACTGCAATTAAAGACAGCCGGGATATTAATGTAATAAAATCGGAAGCAAAATATATTGCGGAAAGCCAAATTGAACCTGCCATTTTTGAGATTAAAAAGAAAATCGAAATTGAAAAAGATAAGTTTTGGATAAAAATATTCGGTAAGGCTATAAGCTGGGTTCCTTTTATAGCTAAAGGCTTTGCAAATCCTAGCCCGGAAAACATTTTTAAAGCAATGGAAAAGGTGTATGGGGATGTCGGCAGTATAGCGAAAAGCGCGCAAGATATTGATATTGCCCGTGAGCCAGGAATTTGTTTCTTACTCAAGATCGCCGATCTCCCAAAATAAAAATTCATTTATGAAAAAGTGTCCTTTTTGCTCTGAAGAAATACAGGATGAGGCGGTTAAATGCAGGCACTGCGGGGAGTTCCTTGATGAGAAATCCCTGCAGGAGCTTATTCTGGCTAAGAAAACTGACCGGCAGGTGTTTAATGCGGAGGAGGCAGCCGATTACCTAAGGTTGCCAAGGGATACTATAGAAGAATGGGTAAAGTTTAAGAAAATGCCTTTTTCCAGGCTGCCAAATCAAACCATCGTCTTTCATAGGAAGGATCTGGATAAGTGGATCTCCCAGAACAATGTCACTGAATATCATCGCTTTGTCAGCGAAAGGAAGACCATGGATGATATCTTCCCTCCCGGTTTTAAGCCTCTTAGTACGGAGGAGGAAATTAGTGATATCGTAGCTGATCTGCATGAGAGGTTTATTGCCAAGCCCTGCAGGAAAGACGGAAGCAGTGAGAATGAACAGGCAAAAGCCTTGAAGAAAGCCTTAGTCAAGGTTTCAACCCGCGCACCGGATAAAAGCAGGATCGTTCATGAGTGGGATTTTAAGAAGCGAAAATATATTATCACTAAGGGCAAAGAGATTTACGATAAATATTTGAAGAAGGATTCTGCCTTTCAGGATGCGCAGGCCACATTGACCATTCTAATGTGGTATTTAAATGCACGTTATTCAGCTTGAAGGCGGAAGATTCAGATCAAGTTATCCGGTAATTGGTTGCCAAGACGGTAATTTTGCTGGATTTTTGCCTAAATTTTGATAAAATACCTTTATTATACGGCAGGGTAGTGTCGAGTGGCTCTCCCAAGGATATCAACGATCCCATACTACGCTTGTGGTAGAGTTTTATAAGTAGGCTTATTTCAAGGGGTTGTGAGGTTCGCCTACCGTCCACGACTGCCCGTTTTTTGCAAAGCAAAAAACGGAGAAGTCTCGCCCGCCAAATTTGTAAAACAAATTTGGAGGGCGGACTCTCCGTATATTTTCAAAAGTTAAACAGCGTCTCCGCTATAAGGGGATTATGTATTATCTTTACATTTTGTTGAATGAAGCGAAGAATAGAACCTATGCAGGTGTTGCTGACGATGTTGAAAAACGTTTAAAAGAGTATAATGCTGGCAGAGTGAAATCTTCAAGTCCATATCGTCCTTATAAGGTCATTCATACGGAATCATTTGAAACATTGAGCGAAGCTCGGCAAAAAGAAAAGTTCTATAAATCAACGACTGGACGGCGAAGAATAAAGGAAATGTTTTTTAGGTGAACCATTCCGTCGAGAGGCAATGCAATTTTGGGCTTGAATAGTCCGCCAGATTTGCGCGTAAATTATGGCGAGACCTCACCAAAATCCAGAAGGCTTTTGGTGGGACGGTGAGTTTATCCCAGGAGACATAAATGCTGAAGATTTTTAGGTTCGGGATTATTCTAGGGGTAGTTAGCTTTTTGTTCTTTAATTTAAATATCGCTGAAGCAAAACGGGGAGTTCCACTAGAGCCTTCGCCTGTTATTTATAAAGGAATAAAATTTACTGCTTTACAGTGGCCCAAACAAGAGAAGCTAAACGGAAAAGAAATTGATGTTTGGTATGTTGAAGGATGGGACATTGAAAATAATTCAAAGGTTTGGGAAAAAGAAGTTTATAGGATCAATATAGACAATTCTCTAGAACACGACGTTCAAATGGTATTCATTACCTTTTTATCTATTGAAAAGGATAAGTTAGTAGTAAATAACGAAAATGGCAAAAAGTATCAGATTGATATTCCTAAAGAAATATTAAAAGAGTAGGGATATTAGCCAAGGAGGTAAGCGATGAAGAAATTAGTCTGGATTATATTTGCTCTGGTTATAGGAATAATACTAAGCCCCGCATTTTGTTCAGCAAGCACTAATGAAAGCCCGGAATTGATTAAGGCCATATACGATAAGAATCCTCAGAGAGCCACAGAATTAATATTGCAAGGTGTAGATGTGAATGCTAGGGGTAAGTACGAAAGGACAGCTTTGGAGGCAGCAGCATCGATGGGTTATGCTGATATTGTAAAACTCCTGATTGATAAAGGAGCGAATATAAATGCTAAATCCGATCTCGGCTGGACAGCTTTAATGGTAGCAGCAGATCGAGGGAATATTGATATCGTAAAGCTTCTGATTGATAAAGGCGCAGATGTTAATGCTCGAAATAATGACAATAGCACAGCTTTGATTGAAGCAGCGTGTGGAGAAGGTAATGCTGGTATTGCGCAACTCCTGATTGATAAGGGCGCCCAGGTAAATGCTAAAAAGAATGAAGGCTGGACAGCTTTAATGTTTGCAGCACAATGCGGCCGCGCTGACACCGTAAAAGTATTGATAGCTGCAGGCGCAGATGTGAATGCTAGAACTGATAACGGTAATGGTTCACCCTTAGTGGAAGCCTCCGTTAATGGTAACGAGGATATAGTTGATATACTCATAGCAGCCGGGGCCCAAGAGTAGGCCTTGAAATAGAAATCGCGCAAAGCAAGATAAAGATGAAGTATGAAGAATAATTTTTTGATTGAGGCAATAATTGGGTTTTGCGTATTTGGGTTATTTGCATTATCTTTTGCTACCCCAATGGAAGATGAGGCTGTAGAGGCTTACAAATCTATTTTTCAGAAGAAAAATGCTTGTTCTAATTATGATGAAGTTATAAATCTAAATAGGGCAATCGGAACAAAAGAAAATTTGGAAAAATTAGATTCGCCTGAAGGACAGCAGGAATTAAAAAATCTTACGCAAGAGTTTAAAGACAATATGTTTAAAATGATGAAGTCTTCATATTTTGATATATCTGAGCTCGAAATTAAAAATGTTAACACTCAAGGAGAAGTTGTTACAATAATTTACGGACGAAAAGGACATTCTGATTTTTCGGGCAAAGTTACTCTTACAAAAGAAGATGGTGTTTGGAAGATGATAAAAGATTCTGAAGAAGGTCCATGATCCTGTGGTATTGTAATTGCGTAGATTTCTAGGCCCTCTGTGATAAAATATGTCACAGAGGGTTTTTGGTTGTTTTTAAAATGGGAGTGATACAATTAAGCAAGAGGAGGAAGAGATGTTTATCAATAACAGAGAGTTGAGAAAAATAATCGTTTTGGTCTTTGCGGCGGTATTTCTAGCTTTTGGTAATATCTTTGCCCAGAAAACCGCCGAAGAAGCCACTGATAAAGGAGTGGATCAGGCTCGGAATGGTAACTATGATGCGGCAATAACAGAATTCAACAGGGCTATAAAAATAGACTCTGGTTATGGTTACGCCTACGCCTATAGGGGGCAATCCTATGCTAAAAAAGGCGACTATGATCAAGCTATTGCTGATTTTACCAGATCTATGGAATTAAATCTTGATCCGAATTTTTCTGCTGGTGTCTACCGCGACCGGGCGGAGGCGTATTATGCTAAGGGAGATTTTGACCGGGCCATCTCCGACTATACTAAATTTCTTGAAGTTTACACTAGTTTCTTTGATGGCTACTACAAACGAGGGAACGCCTATGCTAAAAAAGGTGACTATGACCGGGCTATCTCTGATTATAATAAGGCATTAAAAATTATGGAAATTTTCAAAAATCCCGATATGTATGCTGTCTACGTCGGACGGGCGGAGGCGTATTATCACAAACAGGATTATGTCAATTCCTGGGATGATGTGCATAAAGTGGAGAAGTTGGGGCATGGGGATAAGATCGACCGGGAATTTATTGATAAGTTAAAGGCGGCTTCAGGAAAAGAGAATTAAATCCTGCATAAAATCATGCCAAAATACAAAGTTGCAGTAATAATTTTCTTCATTATTCTTTTTACGGGATTATTTACTAGTCATAAATATCGCGTTTCTACGCGTAAATACGGCGACTTTAATTGTTTTTATATTACCGGACACGGATACTGTTTGGTTTAGTGTGAATTTTATATTATGCATTCTTATGTTCGTGTTGCTAAAGAGGATGCTCGTGCGTGAAGCCGTTTTAAGTTATAGAGATATTTTTTTGCTCTACCTGCTTGGCCTTTTGGGTACCTTTAGATTCATTCTGCATAATCTTGACAGTGGCCAGTCAAATATACTTATGCTCGCAAGTATGATCGCTGGATTGTATTACGCTTCAAAGAAAAGGGAATTATTAGGTGCTGCGTTTTTTGCCTTTTCCATCATGATAAAATATACGCCCATAATATTTCTTCCGTATTTTATTCTTAAACGTAAATTTAAACTAACGGGTGCAATAATTTGCTTTATGGTTGTTTATTTCTTGTTGCCAGGTGTATTTATAGGGATGAAGAGTAATTTACAATATGTTAAGGATTGGGTGCCCTTCTTGACGCAAAGCACTATTTTGGATGAAACTACTATTCTTGACTCCAGGAATCAATCACTACTTAGTTTATGCCAGCGTTCATTTACTCTTGGGTGCAAGAAATACTGGGTTGATTCCCCTGCGATGCCGTTTGAATCATTTAATCTAAATCAGGCTCAGATAAAATTAATATTTATTTTTCTGGCGGTGATACTCTATGGTTTGTCTGTCCTAAAATATCGTAAGAAGAATGATAAAAAAGATACTCCTTTTTGTTGTTATGTTGATTACGGATTGCTTTCAATCTGCGTGGTTTTATTTAATTTGAATGCGTGGAAACCTACTTTTATATTTCTCTTGTTTGCGTACATGGTGATATGTTATTATTTAATCAAAACCGGGTTTAAGGAAAAATTATTAATTTTTCTGCTTGGGGCATCATATTTGCTTAATATCAGCACCATGTATTCAATTTTTGGTAAAGCATTTACGAATAAGCTGTATTTTTATTCTCCTTTAACTCTTAGCGCGTTACTCGTCTTCATAGCGCTTGTACGCATAAAATTCGTACAATATCGAGAAAACTACAATCTTTATAAAAGGTAAATTAAATATGCAAAAGAAAATGTCTAAAGGAATTATAATTTTTAGTATTTTAATTTGCTTACTTTCATTATGGGACTTTAAAACTAATATTAGTTTTAGTCGTTATTATCATTTACTTCAGCCTTTGTCTGAGAAATTAATTTTACTCCGCTATGTTTTCTCTCTATCTCTAAGAATTGTTCTGTTTATCTCAGGGATAGGTGTTTTATTCCTAAAAGATATTTTCCGGAAAATAATATTATTTATTAGTTTCTTTACTATAGCTACTATTTATTGGAAACATCCTATGATTTGTTTTAGAAATGTTGTAGATTCTCTATCAGCTCAGGGAGCGTTTACACCTGATGTACCATTGACACCCAACGCGTTAATATGGATTTTGTTTGCAATAAACTATGCTATTGATATTGGTTTTTCGCTATGTTTAATATATTATTTTACTCGCCCGAGAGTAAAGGAGCAGTTTAAGTGATTTTTGGTAGTGAAATTGGTTAGGATAAATTTATAATGGCAGCGTTTATAGCATCACTAATATTTGTGGTTTTAGCAGAGATGGGAGACAAGACCCAGCTTTTGGCAATGGCCTTTGCCACAAGATACAGTGCGCATAAAGTGCTTTTAGCTGTTTTTCTAGCGACTCTTATTAATCACGCCCTTGCGGTAGTTGCAGGACATTTCTTAACTACGGTCATACCAATAAGTATTATTTCTTTTGTAGCGGCTTGCTCGTTTATTATTTTTGGTTTATGGACAATTCGCGGCGATAAACTTGAAGGCGAGGATAAAAAAGAGAGAAGGTTTGGCCCTATTCTGACGGTTGGTATTGCATTTTTTCTTGCAGAGATGGGAGACAAAACCCAGCTTGCTACAATAAGCCTTGCAGTTAAGTATCAAAATATGATTATTGTTTTAATGGGCACTACTTTGGGCATGGTGATAGCAGATGCTTTTGGTATTGTTATTGGGGTTGTGATGCGAAAGCACATTCCAGATAAGACAATAAAATGGATTTCTGCAATTATTTTTATGGTTTTTGGCCTTGTCGGTGTGTATAAGGTTTTAACTCTTAGATTAAACCAGGCGCATGTTTGGGGAATAATCCTGCTTATTGGTATGCTTACGATTTATGCGGCATATCATCTTTCAAAGCCTAATAAAAAATAGTCTTAATAGTGGTATAAAAAAAGAAGCAAGAGTCAGGGTTCACTGTTTAACTTCTACAGCCCCAGCTCTTGCACGGCAGGATGGTTAACTATAAACAGCTTTATTCTACCCATCCTTCCTAATTAAAGTATACACGTTATATTCTTCATTACAAGGGCAGAAGATAAAATTTATTATTCTTAACTTTTAAGTATAGGAATGATATAATTAATTCGCTATGCTTATAAGGCAATTAACTGATTGTCAGGAATTTATCGCAGGCGATGGTTCAATCTTGCGTGAGTTAATAAGCGCCGGTAAGGGCAATTTCGCCTTTAATTATAGCCTGGCACATGCAGTTGTTAAGCCCGGCCAAGAAACAAAACCGCATCAATTGTGTTCATC
>JACROS010000043.1 GCA_016214325.1 Candidatus Omnitrophota bacterium
GGAGAATCTTAACAAAGAAGGCAAACAAAGAATTAGCAAATTGGCTGTGGCAGCACTCATCTTTGGAATTCTAGGTATAATACTTAAACCAGCACCCTTAGTTGCAATAATATTAGCTGAGACCTTTCGTTATAATAATAAGAAAAGAGAAATCCCTTTAAGAGGCAAAGGTATGGCGTGGTGGGGATTTGGGCTTGGGGTATTGTTTTTAACAATGAGCCTAGCTATGATTTTCATTAAGAAGTAGCTTGGCGTATTAGGCATAAAAATAATAGTAAAGTAGGGGCGTTTCAAGAAATTAGAAGCGCCCCTTGTTTTTTAACCCAGATTTTGCAATAGCAAAATCTGCCCGTAGGGCCGCCTGATTAAATCTCAAAGAGATTTAATCAAGAATGGTGGGGTAAACCCAAATTTTACCTGTATTTCTTTCTTACAACGTAAGTCGACGATAGCATATTTCTAATGTACAATTTGGGTTTAATATGTTGATTTCGTTATCAGAAGCGATATAATCAAATTAGCATAAACAAGAAAACCAAAATAATTCCTGGTGTTTTATAAACCTAAACATAATTCTTAGCAGGAACAAATATGTTAGATAGAATTCTGAAGCATAAATATTTTTATCATATTGTTGCAGTGGTCGCTGTTATTGTAGTGACAATCTATTTTATCGTTTTTAGTGGCACCTCCAATTAGTTTTTTCCATGGTTCAAAGAATATCAAAAGAAACATTTCCTTGTATTTATGTTACCGAGGCATCCGCAGGAAGCGGGAAGACGTATACTCTAGCCAAAAGGTATGTTAGGCTCTTAATTAATCCTTCTTTGGCCGCACAAGAAATTCCCCTTCAGACAATTCTTGCCATTACTTTTACAAATAAAGCAGCGTTAGAAATGAAAGAGAGGATACTTGATTTTTTAAAGAAAATCGCTCTTGATAAATTTCCTACCATAGAAGAAAAAAATGAAATTATTAAGTTTCTAGGAGTGTCTGAGGATGCTGTGCGTAAGAAGGTTTTTCTGATTATGGATGTGCTTTTGTCTAATTATCAATTTTTTCAGGTACAGACTATTGATAGCTTCATTAATGCCATATTGTCTGGCTGTGCTTTTAAACTGGATTTATCTGCTGGTTTTAAGACGCAAACTGAATACAAGGAGTATCTTTCTTATAGCCTTGATAAATTAATTGATAAAGCTGGTTCTGATAAAGATGTTTTAGAGTTATTCCGCGGATTTTTAAAACAATATCTTTATATTGAAAACAAAGAGGGATGGTTCCCCAAGAAGGATATTGCTCTTATTATTGCTGATTTATACTCTCGCAGTAATAAGTATCACGGTAAATTTCTACGCAGTAATATTGAAATTAAAGATTTGCTTTTTTGTAAGAATGAAGCTCTTGGGTTAATTGAAGAACTTGCACAAAATATTCCTGAAGGTACTGATAAGAGGTTTGCTGATTACCTGTCGGATTTCTCAAGTGATGATAAAGACAGTTTTGATATTGCAAAATTATCTAATTATTTTAACCGGGAGGGATTTCCGCTAAATAAAGGATACGTTCTTTCTTCTGAAATTGAAGTTCTTTGGAAGAAAATTAGAGTAAAATTAAAACAGCTTTGTGAACTGGAGGCTTTATCAAAGTTTAATTATTATATTGATATATTTAATCGGGTGCTTGAGGATTTGAAGATTAAGGCATCTAAAGAAGATGTTTTATTCTTGGAGGAGTTAAATAAGCAAGCGAGAGTTTTATTTGACGAAAAGTCACTGGAGCTGCCAGAGTTGTATCTTCGCCTTGCCACGCGTTTTAGGCATTTTTTGCTTGATGAATTTCAGGATACAAGTTTATTGCAATGGGAAAATCTGGTAACAATGATTCAGGAGGCGCTTTCTCAAGCAGGATCGCTTTTTTACGTTGGCGATAAAAAGCAGGCGATTTACCGGTTTAGAGGAGGAGAAGTTTCTTTAATTGATACTGTAAAAGAGCAGTTTAAGGGCTATCCAGTGATTAGCGATACCTTGCAAAGAAACTTTCGTAGTGCTAGAGAAATTGTTGAATTTAACAATGCTGTTTTTTCAAAAGAAAATTTAACGCGTTTTTTGACAAAAGATGAAATTAAAAAAGAATTATCGCTCTTGTGTATTGATGAAGTGCTGCATATTTTTAAGGATGCTAAGCAAGAGGGTATGCGCCATAAAACCGGAGGGTATGTCAAGTGTGAGTTCATTGGCAATAAGAACGAGAATGAGAGAAACAGTGTGCTTAAAGAAAAGTTTATTTGTCAGTTGGAAGATTTAAGAAAAAGGTTTTCAGCAAAAGATATCGGTATTCTTACCCGCACTAATCTAGACGTTCAATTAGTGACCTCATGGCTCTTAGAAAAAAATATACCTGTTGAATCGGAGAAAACACTTAATATTCGCGAGAATGCTTATATTAAGGAGCTTATTTCATTTCTTAAGTTTCTTAATTCTCCAATTGATAATCTTTCATTTGCCTCTTTTATTTCAGGCAGTATCTTTTGTAAGGCCTCCGGCATTTCTCAGGAAAAAATCCGAGATTTTATTTTTAATGTTAACAATAACTCCGATAATCAGGTGTATCTATACCGTAAATTCCAACTAGCCTTTCCGGATGTATGGGATAATTTGTTAAAAGACTTTTTTCGTAGTGTCGGCCTTGTGCCGCTTTATGAGTTTGTGGTTACTATTTATAATAAATTCTCAATTCTTGGTAATTTTGAGCGTTACCAGGGTTTTTTTATGCGCTTTTTGGAGTTAGTTAAGGAGCAGGAAGAAAAAAATCCGGGAATATCTGATTTTATAGCGTTCTTTGATAGCGCTAGAGATGAGGATTTATTTGTTAATGTTACTTCTGATGAATCAGTGAGAGTGATGACAATTCATAAATCAAAGGGCCTGGAGTTTTCTGCGGTGGTAATTCCTTTTCTTGAAATGGATATTAAGCTTAATTCAGATGTAGTTGATGTTAAGGACGGCACTTTAAGACTGCTTTATATCAAGCAGAGATTTGGTGATTTTTCTGAAGGGCTTAACCAAATATTAGAAAGAGAATATTTGAAATCTTTTATTGATGAATTAAATAGTGTTTATGTTGCTCTTACTCGTGCCCGGGATGAATTATATGTTTATGTTTCTCCGAGAGTAGGGAATAAACTCAATTTTGCCAGTTTATTATTTGAGAATAATAAACTTGAGATTGGAGAAAAACGTAATTTTCTAAAAGAAATTAAGCGTAAAGATTTATCTAATATTGAAATACCGGTTTGTGTTTATAAGGATTGGATACATCTTTTGCAGGATGAGTTTATTGATGAGAATGCCCTCATTCAAAGAGAAAAGATTTTAAAGGGCGATGTTTTGCATTTTGTTTTATCCTGCATCGGTAATTTATATAATCAGGATGGCGATCTATTCATAAGAAATGCGTTTCAAAAGGCAAAGCAAAGGTTTTTGAATTTTGATGACTTTCCTGGCTGTGAAAAGATTACCCGCAGGCTATTTAGTGATAAGGACTTCTTAGAGTATTTTTATCTTAAAGATGCCAAGGTGTATCAGGAAAAGGAGATTGTTTCTCGTTCAGGCGATACAAAAAGAATAGACCGTTTGATTATAAAAAAAGACGAAGCCGTTGTTATTGATTATAAAAGTGCCAGGATGCTTGGCCAAGATTATCAAAAACAGGTAAAAGAGTATATGGAGCTTATCAAAGAGATTTATCCGAGTTTAATCGTGCGCGGAGTTTTAATTTATCTGGATGATTTAACCATAGAAGAGGTTGAGGCTTAAGTGGACAGGGTAATTACTTATAATTTAGAAGATAACTTTATAGAAAAAATCTGTGATTTCTCTAGAGAGAATTTCTTAGATAGCGGGAAAGATATCTCAAGAGTTTGTTTTGTTTTTGGCGGAAAGCGCCCGGGACTTTTCTTAAAGAGGCAATTGGGGAAGGTCTTAAAGAAAGGCTTTGTTTCACCGGCAGTTTTTTCTATTGACGAATTTATTCAGTATGTTTTAGAAAAAGAATCATTTTGCGGTAAAATCTCTGATTTAGATGCTGCTTTTATGGTTTTTAAACTGGCACAGGAAATCTCACCAGATATTTTAAAAGATCGTGATAGTTTTGCGCGGTTTTTACCCTGGGCAAGAGAGGTGTTGTCTTTTGTTGAACAACTGGACCTGGAAGACATCTCTTATGAACCGCTTAAGAATGTTGAATTAAAGGCTGCAATTGGCTTTGATGTTCCGGAAAATATTAATCGTTTATTAGAAAGCATCATTGCTATAAGGCAAGAATTTCATAAGCGGCAAATTAAGAATAAATTATATTCCCGCGGATTAAGTTATTTGTTGGCCTCAAAACATATTTCAGGGATTAATTTTAGCGAGTTTGACCATATTTGTTTTTGTGGATTTTTTTATCTTCATAAAACTGAGAAAACAATCATAAAGACGCTTTTGGATGCCAAGAAAGCAATCTGTTTTTTCCAAGGCGATAGCCAGAATTGGCAGGTTCTAGAAAGTTTGTCTAAAGAGATTGCTTTTCCTATTAGTTCAGGTCTTGCATGCTGCAAGCCGCATGCTGCAAGCTGTATGCCGCGCATTTCCATTCAAACCGGTTTTGACGTGCATTCTGAAGCTGGGCTTGCCCGCGAGGCGCTTAAAAGAATAAAAGATTTGAATAATACAGTAATTGTCCTTCCTCAGCCGGATAATTTAATTCCTTTATTATCTGAGGTTACATCATGTACGGATAGTTTTAATGTTTCTATGGGGTATCCTTTAAAAAGAAGCGCATTGTATTCGTTGTTTGAATGTGTATTTAAGGCTCAGGAAACAAAAAAAGATGGCCAGTATTATTCTAAAGATTATCTGAAGTTAATGGCTCATCCTTTGGTAAAGAATTTGCGGTTGTTTAAAGAGGCTTCTGTTACCAGGGTTTTGGTGCATAAAATAGAAGAGGTGCTTATCGGGGCAGAAAATACCTCTTTAGGCGGAAGTCTTTTTGTGAATTTAGCTGATATTGAAAGACTGCGGGAGCTTTTTGATTTAGCGCTTGTTACCATGAAAAGCATGGAAATATATGTGACGTATGATGAACTAAGAAATGCTTTAGAAAAACTGCATAAGCTGTTGTTTGGCTTATGGGAGAATATTGGTAATTTTTATGAATTTTCTTTGAGCCTTGACGAATTTATGGAGTGTTTAGTTGAGAAGAGCCATTTGGCAGCATATCCTTTAAACCTCAAGATGGCCGAGAAAATATTTGATATTAAAGAAGAATTATTTAATGCTAGTTTTAACCGTGAGCCATTTAACAAAGAGGAAATCTTTAAGATTTTTGATAACAAAATAGATGCTGAGCTAATTTCTTTTTCTGGATCTCCTTTAAAGGGCCTGCAAATTCTGGGCTTATTTGAGACTAGAGTTTTAAATTTTGAGAATGTAATAATTCTTGATGTCAATGAAGCAGTATTACCGAGCATGAAAATATATGAACCGCTTATTCCGCGCGAGGTAATGATTGGTTTGGGGATAAACCGTCTTGAAAAAGAAGAAGAGATCCAGCGTTATCAGTTTCGTAGGTTGATCTCAGGGGCAAAAACAGTGCATCTAATTTATCAAAAACGCCCAGAAAAAGAAAAGAGCCGTTTTGTTGAAGAATTAATCTGGCAGGAGCAGAAAAACAAAAATTCTCTTGAGGTTGTTACTATCCCTCAGGCAAGCTTTAAGGTGGAGGTTTTACCCAAAACATTAGAGATAAAAAAAGATGAAAAGATTATTAATTATCTGAAAAATAAATCTTATTCTGCCTCTAGCCTTAATACTTATCTTTCTTGTCCGCTTAAGTTTTATTATCATTATTGCTTGGGCCTAGAAGAAAAAGAAGGCCTTGCGGATGAGCCGGAAGCAGTGGATATTGGTAATTTTTTGCATGAACTGCTTGAGAAAACATTTGAACCATTTTTAAGCAGAAAGCCAGAGTTTGACAAAAAGTTCCGGGATAATTTCTTTAACAGTCTCAATGATAAATTTGAAAATGATTTTGTCCGTAAAATGAAATCAGATTCTTTTTTGGTTAAGGCAGTGCTTGATTACCGGATGGAAAAATTTATTAAGAATGAAAAAGAGCGCGATGTTAGAAAGTTGATTTGTGTTGAGGAGCGCTTTGATGCCAGGATAAATTTGTCTGGCAACGAATATAAATTTACCGCCAAGATTGACCGCATTGACTGCTTAAGCGACAAAAGTTTTCTGGTCATTGATTATAAAACTGGATATACCCGAGAAGTGCTCCCGCTTGATGCAGAAAGAATTGCTGAGGCAGGATTTACCAGGGAAAAACTAAAAGATACCTTAAAATCATTTCAACTTCCGCTTTATCTTTATTTAGTTTCCAGCGATAAGCGTTTTCAGGGAGCAAGAATTAATGCCGGGCTTTATTCATTAAAGAATTTAAGCCTCGAGAGGCTTTTTAGAAAAGAAGAGCACTTTGTAAATATAGAAAAAATAATGGAGGTATACCTTAAGGCCATGGAGGTTATTCTAGCAGAGATTACCAGCCCTGAGGTTTGTTTTAAGGCTGATGAAACTAATCAACGGTATTGTCATTACTGTCCATTTTTTTATTTGTGCAGGTAAAATAAAGGAGGAAAAATGTATTCTGTAGATATTACTAATAACAGCGATTATTTATTTAATGTAAAATCAAAAGATTATGAATTTAGTGTGGATGTTAATGGAAAAGGCGTAACGCCTCCTGATGCGTTTCTTGCAAGTTTAGGGACTTGTATCGGGGTTTATGTGCGTAAATATGCAAATGGTGCAAAGCTTGGGCTTGGTAAATTTAGTGTTAAGGTTGAAGCTGATTTATCTAAAGATGCTCCGGTATGTTTTAAAAAGATAAATGTTCAGGTGGATTTAAAGGGTGCTGGGCTTGATGAGCGCAGGTTAAAGGCTTTGCATGAATTTGTTAAGAACTGTCCGGTGCATAATACAATAAAAAATAATCCTGAAGTTGAAATTATTATTAGCTAAGGAGGTGCGTAATGGATGAGAAGCTAAAGGTAAAGCAATTTTCAGCTGGAAGTTGTTATTCTTATGTCTTAAGTTCTCAGAATCAGGCTTTGATTATTGACCCTCATATTAGTTTATTCGGGGAATATTCAAATTATCTCAAAAAGAAAAAGTTGTCCTTAAAAATAATAATTGATACTCACACTCATGCTGACCATTTTTCTCTTGCCGCAGTGCTTAAAAAGCAATTTGGTGCTTTGGTTTATATGCATGATAATGCTGTATCTTCTGTGGTAGACAGGCGCATTAAGGACGGAGATGATTTGGTTATTGGTTCAGTTACTTTAAAAGTAATTTATTCCCCGGGACATACGGATGATGCGGTGAGTATTTATGGAGAAGGAAGGTTGTTTACCGCAGATGTGCTTTTAATTGGCAGCGTCGGAAGAACAGACTTTCAAAATGGCTCTCCGGAGGCAATGTTTGATACTTTGCAGAAAATAAAGGCTTTGCCTGATGAAACAATTATTTTTCCGGGACACGATTATCATGGTAAATTTTATTCTACTATCGGTAAAGAAAAACAAAACAATGTTTTCTTGAAAGAAACAGATAAACAGGCTTTTGTTACAAATATGCGTCAAAAGAATATTCCAAAGCCGTTTAATATCGACAACATTATTCGCGTTAATCAAAAAGGAGAAGCAGTTTCTTTAGAGATGATTTCTCCGCGTGATGCATTTAATCTTGTTAATAATGATAAGAATATAAGGCTGTTAGATGTGCGTTCTATCTTGGAGTTTGCGCAGTTGCATATAAAAGATTCAATAAATATCCCAATTGATATGCTTTCTGCAAGGATTAACGAATTAGGTAAAGATGCTCATGGTTATGTTGTGCTTTGCCGGACTGGAAATCGTTCTCCCATGGCAGCAGATATGTTGATACAATCTGGTATTCATGGGATAAAAGTTATGGATGGCGGGTTAACGAGTTGGGAAAAAGAAAAGCTGCCTGTTATAAAAGGCGTAGGCGGGGTTTCTATTGAACGCCAGGTAAGGCTCGCAGCTGGAAGTTTGGTTTTAGCAGGAGTACTGCTAGCTTTGTTTGTCCATGTAGCTTTTATAATTATATCCATATTTGTTAGCTGTGGGTTAATTTATTCTGCGTTAAGCGACAACTGTTTTATGGCGATGTTGTTGATGAAGTTGCCATATAATAAAAAGCTTTATAAAACTAAATTAGGCGGCGGTACCTGCGCTATGGGGTAGTTGGTAACACTGCCTAAAAATACCTTACTTTTTAACTTCAATTCTGTTATAATTAAGCCATGTCTTACACAGTTTTTGCCTTAAAATGGCGCCCGAAGAACTTTGATGAAGTTGTCGGGCAGGCCCATGTTACCGGTGTTTTAAAGAATTCTATCCAAAAGAGCCGTTTGGCGCACGCCTATTTGTTTTCTGGGCCTCGAGGGGTGGGTAAGACCTCTTGTGCCAGGATTCTGGCTAAATCGCTTAATTGTAAGGCTGGGCCTACAGCGAACCCCTGCCAGGAATGTTCATCTTGCAAAGAAATTAACGATGGCCGTAGTTTGGATGTGATTGAAATTGACGGCGCCTCGAACCGCGGGATTGATGAAATCCGTGTTTTGCGGGAAAATGTTAAGTTTGCTCCTACCTCGGGTAGATTCAAGATTTATATTATTGATGAAGTGCATATGCTTACAACTGAGGCATTTAACGCGCTTTTAAAGACGCTTGAAGAGCCGCCAGAGTTTGTTAAATTTATTTTTGCTACTACTAACCCAAATAAGGTTCTACCGACCATACTTTCGCGTTGTCAGCGTTTTGATTTTCGTAGAATTACTGCCCGCGAGATTGCCTCTCAGCTTGAAAAGATCGCTGCTGCTGAGAAAATTAATGTAGAAAAAGAAGTTTTATTTGCTATTTCTAAATCTAGTGATGGTTCTTTAAGGGATGCTGAGTCAGTTTTGGATCAGCTGGTTTCATTTTCGCAACAGAGAATTTCTTTAAAAGATGTAATTTCTGTGTTGGGCCTGGTGGAGCAGGAAGCGCTTTTTGAAATTACTGACAGGATGATTAAAAAGGACCCGCAGGCTGTTTTGGCGCTATTTAATAAGTTGATTGATGAGGGCAAAGATGTGTTTGTTTTTCTATCTAATTTAATTGAGCATTTTCGTAATCTTATGATTGCTAAAGTTACTAAAGCAGATGCAAAACTTATTGATTTACCTGAGGATATATGCGCAAAGCTTTTGCAGCAAAGCCAGGCTATTAGCTTAGAAGAAATCTTTAGTGCTTTTAATATTTTGGTTAATACTCAAGAAATGGCCAAGCGTTTTGATTCACCGAGGATACCCTTGGAGATTAATTTAGTGCGCTTAAGCTGTGAGAGAAAGCAGGAGCATAATACAGTTAAATCTCAGCCTGTTCAGGAGTTAAAAATTCAGAAACCAGCTTTAAAGCAAGAAAGCTCTCCGATGGAGCTTAAGCCGGAAGTTAAGCCTAAAAAAGAAATTCTGCCAGAGCCAGCTTCTTTACCGGAAACAGTAAATATAACTTTAGAAGAAATAAAATCAGGCTGGAAAAATATTGTAACAGCTCTTAGCACGATAAAGATGTCTCTGGCTACTTATTTAGATGAGGGCCAGCCGACAAAATTAAAGGGCGCGGTTTTAACTGTGAGTTTCCCGAAGAATTGCTCATTACATAAAGAGTCGCTTGAGTCAAAAGATAACAGGGTAATAATTGAAAAGGCGTTTTTTGATGTTTTAAAAGTGAGCTTGCGTATTAATTTTAATCTTTCTGAAGAAGTAATCCGGGAAGAGCAAGGCATGGATCATCCTTTTGTTAAATCTGCTTTGGATATGTTTAACGGTAGAGTGGTGAAAGAAGATAGGTAATGGCAAATTATACTGAATCTATAGAAAAATTAATTGAAAGCCTGGTAAAGCTTCCTGGAATTGGAAGGCGCAGTGCTGAGCGCATAGTGAACCATATTTTAGGAGCTTCAAATCAGGAGTCCAAAGATTTGTCTGAGTCAATTACGCGCGTAAAAGAAAATGTGCGTTTTTGTTCTATTTGTAATAATTTGAGCGAAGAAGAAATTTGCAGGATTTGTTCGGATATCCGGCGGCACAAAGATGTGGTGTGTATTGTTGAGAAAACAAGTGATGTTGCTGCTATTGAGAAGGCAGGAACATATCATGGAGTGTATCACGTATTATTAGGATCAATTTCTCCTTTAGAAGGAAAGGGGCCGGGTGATTTAAAGATTGACGGCCTGATGAATCGAATTAAACAAAATAACATTAAAGAAATTATTATTGCTACTGATGCGGATACTGAGGGCGAAACCACTGCAATTTATTTGACAAAGCTTATTAAGCCTACGGGAGTTTCTTTGAGCCGTATTGGCCTTGGGCTTCCAGTTGGTTCTAACCTGGAATATGCAGATTCTACCACTCTTTCTAAGTCTCTTGAGGCCCGCCGCGCACTTTAATCTATGATTAGCATATCTAACGTTTCAAAAAATTACGGTAAAAGAACTCTCTTTGAAGGAATTTCATTAAGCATTAATCAAGGAGAAAAGATTGGTTTAATCGGGCCTAATGGGTCGGGGAAGAGTACTTTGTTTTCTTTGATCCTGGGTGAGCTTGAACCTTCCTCAGGAGAAATTAAATTAAACAAAAATACGCATATCGGTTATCTTGCCCAGGAGTCAAAATTCCATTCAGAGCGAACAGTACTGGCGGAGTTGACTGAGGGTGATGATAGAATTCTGCGCTTTAAAAATGAGAAAGAAAAGCTTGAAGAGAAAAATGAGGCGGACAGCCACAGATACGGCGAGGTTTTGCATGAACTAGAAACCCTTGGATATTTTGAGCTTGAGCATAAAGCAAAAAAGATTCTTTCCGGGCTTGGATTTAAGGAAAAAGATTTTAATCGCCCAATTACTCAATTAAGCGGCGGATGGCAGATGCGTACTTTGTTGGCAAAGCTTTTGACTTTTCAGTATGATTTGCTGCTTTTAGATGAGCCGACAAACTATTTGGATTTAAATGCAGCATTATGGCTTAAGGATTATTTGGCTTCTTTTGACGGCACATTTATCATGATTTCCCATGACAAGGCTTACTTAACAGAAGTTACTAATTACACTTTGATTCTTGAACACGGTAAAATCTTTAAAGTGCGGGGTAATTACGAGCATTATGAGCAAGTTAAGAAAGAAAGGCGTATTCATTTAGAGAAACAGTTTAAAGAACAGGAGAAAAAAAGAGCTCAGCTTGAAGAGTTTGTGGCTCGTTTTCATGCCCAGCCAAATAAGGCTGCTGCGGTGCGCTCTAAGCGCACGGCACTTGAGCGTTTGGCTCAGGAAGCAGTGGAGCTTCCTCCGGATACACGCGAGAGTATTGGGAGCTTTCATTTTCCGCCTACTAAAAGAAGCGGCCACCGGGTGATGCAGCTTGAGAAAATTTCAAAGAACTACGGCGAGATTCAGGTTTATAAAGATTTTGATTTTGAAATTACTCAAGGAGAGAAAGCAGTTTTGGCTGGAGAGAATGGTGCAGGTAAATCTACGCTTTTAAAAATTATGGCTGGCGTAGTTGATATTGACAGCGGCCAGCGTGTAGCTGGGCATAATGTTAGTGTTGGGTATTTTTCGCAGACGCGCCTTGACGTGTTGAGCCCGGAGAATACAGTTTTACGCGAGGCTTATTCTGCGGCCCCTGGGTATATGTCTGAAGAAACTATCCGGACCATTCTAGGAGCATTTTTATTTTCTGGTGATGATGCGGAGAAAAAGGTTAAGGTGTTGTCTGGAGGAGAGAAAAGCCGCCTGATTTTAGCTAAGCTTTTGATTAATCCTCCAAATTTTCTTTTATTAGATGAGCCAACTACGCATTTGGATGTGGATGCTGTTGAGGCATTGGTTAAGGCGCTTAATGAGTATGAAGGGACAGTAGTTTTTATCAGCCATGATATTTATTTTGTGAGCCAGGTGGCAAATGTGGTTTATGAGGTTAAAAGCGGTAATGTACGTAAGTTTCCTGGAACATTTGAATATTATCTTGAGGCGAGAGATCGGCAAGAGGCTTCTTCGCCCGGGGTGAAACCAAAGGTTAGTCCTGAGAAAACAAAAATAGAAGAAGAAAAGAATAAGAAGAAGGAAGAAGAAAGAAAAAATAAAGAAGAATTATTGTTGAGATTACAGCTAAAATTAGTGAGCTTGAAGGCAGGATGCTTTAGGGGTAGTTAAATCCATTTCTTGCGTTTGAAATAAGTTAGCATAATTATGGTTGAGATGAGCATAAAGCCGATGACAGCAGGATAGCCGAATTTGCTGTTAAGCTCAGGCATATGCCGGAAGTTCATGCCATAGATACTGGCAATAAGCGTTAAGGGCATCATAATAGTAGCAATTACTGTTAAGGTCTTCATGATTTCATTTAAACGGTTTGAAACTACAGAAACATAAGCTTCCATTGCGCCTGTTACAATATCCCGTGAAGTTCCGACGATATCATTGAGCCTAACCAGATTGTCGTGTATATTCCTGAAGTAAACTGCATTTGAAGGAGAAATAAGATGAAAATCTCCGCGGGCAACCAATCCCATGACGTCTGCTTGGGGGCCGATAGTGCGGCGCAGGTACATAATTTCATTTTTTAAGCCGTAGATTTTTTTAAGTGTTTCGTTTGTCGGGTCCTTGAATAATTCATCGCTCATTTCATCAACCATATTATCAAATTCATTTATAATTGGGAAATAGCTGTCTACAATACATTCAATGATGGAGTAGAGAAGAAAGTCTGCTCCATTCATGATGATTGGGGACAATTTTCTGATTCTTTCTTTACTTGTAATTAGTGCATTGAGGCTGTCGGTATGAGTGGTAATTAGAAAGTTTTTCCCTAAACAGCAGTCAAGCTCTTGTGTCTTGATTCTTCCTCTTGCTTTGTCATGGGATTCCATAGAGAAGGCGACAAGAAAGATGTAATCTTTAAAGTTTTCAATTTTCGGGCGGGCATTTACCATAATAAAATCTTCAATGGTTAGCGGGTGGAGGTTAAAGATTTCAGTAAGAATATCTATATCTGTATCATCCATATCCCGCATGTCGACCCAAAGCAGGTTTTTTTCGTCTTTTAAAGATTCTCGGATATCTTCAGGAGTAAGATTTGTTTTTAATTCTTTTTGCGGGGTGTAAAGAAATGCTTCGTACATATCAGCTCCATTTTTAACAAAGTTTCGTATTTTATTCATTTTAGCACAAAGCCTTTTCTAGGCAAGAGAAAGATTTTTTATTAGGATTAGTTTGGTGCTGTTTAAATAAAAATACCCAGTTAATTAATAGTTTTAACTGGGTATTTTGGCTCCCCCTCGAGGACTCGAACCTCGGACCTGGTGGTTAACAGCCACTCGCTCTACCGACTGAGCTAAGGGGGAATAGTTTAAATATTTTACCTTAAATAGCGACTCAGTCAAACAAAATCTTTTCAAAATAAATTAGAAATTCATCTCTAAAATGTTGATATGCAAGTAAAATCTTGTATAGAGTTAAATTTTTGATAGAATAATTCTAAAGAGGAGCTTAATTTTTTAATTCTATGATGCGAAAAATTAAAATTTTATCATTAATTTTTGTATTGCCGGTAATATTAGCGGCTACGGCGGTTTTTGCCGGGTCGCAACAGGATAAATCTCGAACTGATAATTTGCCTGCGCTCAAAAATGCGGTCATTCTTATCATCCGGCACGCCGAAAAACCGGAGAGTGGATATGTTCTGTCGCCGCAAGGCCAGGAGCGAGCCCAGGCTTATGTAAAGTATTTTCAGAACTACACGATTGATTCTAAGCCTCTACACATAGATTATTTATTTTCTTCGGCTGATTCGGAGAAAAGCCATCGTCCACGTCTTACCATTGAGCCTCTTAGCAAAGCGCTTGGCATCAAAATCGATACCCGTTTCAAAAATGATGAGTTTTCAGAGTTAGCTCGAGAAATCCAATTGCGTCCGCACGGCAAACATATTTTAATCTGCTGGCATCACGGAAGGATTCCTTTGCTTTTAAATGCGCTTGGCGTTGATCCTGATCGGCTTCTGCCTCAGGGAAAATGGCCGGCAGATGTTTTTTGCTGGGTTATTCAACTGCGTTACAATGAAAATGGGCAGTTGTTTAACAGCATGTGCATTAATGAGAACCTGATGCCTGGAGATTCAACTAAACATACCTTAAAGTAATTATACGCTAGGTTAAAAAACGATAATTCAACCGATCGCTGTCCATTCTTCGAGTAAATCTTCCGCTCTTGTTAAACGCAGTCAGTTACGAAAATTGTTTATGAATGGGATTAGGATAAGAATAGTGTGTTTAAAATAAGCTGTTGGGTTTTTATCTGGAGGGGGAGTTTGATTACCAGGCACTTAAAGCCATATTGCAATATGGCTTGCCTAACTTTTTGGTAGAGCTATAATTGTCTTGGTTGTTTAAATTTTACAGGAGGCGACAATGTCAAATAAACTTGCAACAAAGCTTTGGTTAGCATTAATTTTGTTTTTAGCTTTCTCGGATAATGCAGTTTTTGCCTGCAGCGATTTTCAGATTAAGGCAAAAGATAACAGTATTATAATCGGGCGTTCAATGGAGTTTCCTGTTGATCTTCATTCTCGTGTAGTGATTGTCCCTCGGGGTAGGCAGTTTGTCAGTATTAATGACAAAGGCGTAAAAGGGATTAGTTGGACTAATAAATATGGTTTCTTGGGTATTGGTGCTTTTAATGTCAAGAATTCTTACTTAGAAGGTTTTAATGAAAAAGGCCTTGCTTTTGATGCCTTAATGTTTACAGGAGCTAAATATCAGCCAGCAGTGCCCGGCAAATTCGTAACCATAAGTGATTTCGGCTCTTGGATTATGGGTAATTTTGCGAATGTTGAAGAAGTAAAAGAAGCTTTACCTAAAATTAATGTTGCAGGAATAAAATTAAAAGAAGCAAATGGCGAGTTATATTTACATATTGCGCTGCATGACGCCGCAGGGAAGAACCTTGTTATTGAATTTATTGAAGGAGAGGTAAAGGTTTATGATAATCCATTGGGGGTGATGACTAACCGCCCAGAATTTCCGTATCATTTAGATAACCTGCGCAATTATATTAATCTGGATGCCTACGACAAGAAGGCTAAGATGATTCTCGGAGTTAAGATTGAGCCAACAGGAGTGGGTAGCGGAATGCTTGGTTTGCCGGGTGATTGGTCGCCGCCTTCTCGTTTTGTGCGTTTGGCACTAAGTGTTAATGAAGCTTTGCGGCCGGAAAATTCAGAGCAAGCAATTAATCTAGCGCAGCATATTTTGAATATTGTGGATATCCCTAAAGGAGTAATTAAAGAAAATCCTGCTCCTTTAATTACGCTTGAAGGTTATGCGCAGTGGGTGGTGATCAAGGATTTGACTAATAAGGTTCTTTATTACAAAACACATGACAACACTTCCTTAAAGAAGGTTGATTTGAAGTATTTTGACTTGATGCCCGGAGCTTTAGAGCGTTCAATTGCTATTGACGACGCGCACCAGAGTGTTATTGATGTAAGCGCTGAATTAAAATAAAAGGACAAGAATTAATGATGCAAGATTTTAAAGAGCTAATAAAGTTTCTTCTTGGTTTTTCCCCGTGGCTTTTGTTTCTTTTTATATCCGGCCATACATTAGCCAGCCTGGAAAGAGCTATTATTATTTGTTTCTTGGTTAGTTTTTTATTAGGTTTTAGAGATTTGTGCAAAGGTTTCATTTTGCAATGGGGAACTTTATTTTTCTTTATAACTTGTTTGATAACTATTAATTTGATGAAACTAGTGTTTGTTGCAGAAAACATGGGGATAGTTTCAAATGGATTTCTTGCAAGTATTGTCTGGGTAACAATATTAATTAGAAAACCCTTTACACTGCAATATGCAAGATCGGATCTTCCTAGAGAAAGATGGGATGATCCAGGAGTTCTAAAAAGCTGTCGTTTTATAGCCATTGTTTGGGCGTTAATATTAACTTTTTCTACATTGGTATCTATTTTTAGAGTTTTTAGGCCTCATGTGTATTCTAGCGGTTTTTATTTTGATATTAGCCTAGCCACTATGTTAGGGGGTAGTATTTTCACGGTTTTATATAAAAAATATAAACGAAACCAGCGTCTCCGACAAAATAAAGAAGTTGTTAAGTAACTTAGGTAGTTTATTTTTAGTATTTATTATGAGTTTAAAACTTGATTTACAAAGACACAGCGATAAGAAAAAGGCTGAAATATTACAGCGTTTCTTTAAAACCGGCGCTGGTGAATATGCCCAAGGGGATATTTTTATTGGAATTATAGTGCCGGTATTAAGAAGTTTGTCCAGGCAGTATCAAGATTTATCGTTTGCTGAAACTCTGCAGTTACTTAAATCTCCGATTCATGAAGAGCGGCTGTTGTCTTTATTTATTTTTATCCTAAAATATAATAAATCTGATCTAACGGGGAAAGAAAAGATATATAAAATATATTTGAATCATACTAAATATATAAATAATTGGGATCTTGTGGATGTTACGGCAAAGCATATTGTTGGGGATTTTCTAAAAAATAAAGACAGGTCGCCTCTTTATAAATTAGCTCACTCTGATTCTTTGTGGGAAAAAAGAATTGCTGTTTTATCTACGTTTCATTTTATTGGAAATAATGATTTTAAGGATGCTCTAAAAATAGCAGAAATTCTTGTTCAAGATGAGCACGATTTGATTCATAAGGCAGTAGGTTGGATGCTGCGGGAAGTAGGCAAAAGAAATATTAATTTCGAGGAGAAATTCTTAAACAAATATTATAAAGCTATGCCTAGAACAATGCTTAGGTATGCAATTGAGCGTTTTCCAGAATCAAAAAGAAAAGCATATTTAAATTCTAAATAATATTTATTGCCCAGGTTATTCTTAGAGCTATAATTATATTAAGCACTGTTTGGTTATTTCTTTAAATTGTCGGATGAGCAAGATGGAGAAGAATAATTAATATGTTATCAAGCAAGCAGAAAGATCTTAAGCCTAAAGTTTCAAATGCTGTCAAAGATTTAGCTATGGTTGTTGTGGTGTCTGTTTTTGTAGGTATTCTTTCATATTTCTTTGATGTGTTTGTTTTTATTGTAAGATTCCTGGAGCGGCATCCTCAAGATATAATCTATGTTGATGAAATTGTGACTGGGCTTTTAGCTCTAAGTATAGGCTTAGCTTTTTTTGCCTGGCGCAGATGGTTTGAGTTAAAAAAGGAAACTGCGGAGCGCATAAGGCTGCAGGAGGAAATTATTAGGATTGCAAATACAAAGGCAGAAACCGAGCGGATTATTTCTAAGCAACTTCGTAGTGAGATTGAGATACGAAAACAAGACATAAATCCTTCTTTTAATCATAACAAAAAGAAGGATCTTTAAAGTATGAGCTTGCAGGGGTTTATTAGTTAAAGAGCAGGTTGGATTATGAAGACTAAAATAATATTTTTAATATTTATCTTTTCTTTTGTTTCAGTTGTTTCGTTATTCTTCTTTAAAGAACGCCAAAATATTATAAGAAAACAAATTCTTTTAGAGAAAAGAAGAGAAAGTTGGCTGCATTTAAAGAAGGATCTAGCAAGCAAGGTTAAGCATTTTAGGGGCACAGTTGCTTTAGTGGTTGAAGACCTTGAAACTGGGCAGAAGATTGCTTTCAATCAGGAGAAGCTTTTGCCTTCAGCAAGCCTGGTGAAAGTTCCCATCATGCTTTCTTGTTTTTATGCGGCACAGGATAACAAGATCAATCTGAAGAATACTGTCATTCTTAGGTCTTCTAAAAAAGTGGGTGGGTCGAAAGTATTGGGCGATAAGCCGTCGGGTTCTGTTTTTACACTAGAAGAACTATTAGATCCTATGATCACTCAAAGCGACAATACTGCTACTAATATGTTGATTGATAGCTTAGGGTTCGATTTGCTAAATACATATTTTAATAAAATTGGCCTCAAGAATACCAATATTTCCCGTAAGATGATGGATTTTGCAGAAAGAAGAGAAGGAAAAGAAAATTATACAACTGCGCAAGAAATGGCCTACCTATTAAAGAGGATTTATTATAAGAAATTTTTGAATAAGGATATTTCTGAAAGATGCCTTGAATTGTTGGGCCAGCAGAAGGTTAATGACCGAATTCCTAGAAAACTTCCGAAGGGAACTTTTGTTGTTCATAAGACAGGTTTAGAAAATTATATTTGCCATGATGCGGGGATCGTGTTTACTGATAAGGGTAATTTTTTGATTTGTGTTTTGGTTAGGCATCAAGACAAACTTGCTCAACCTACTAAAAAATTTATATCTGATGTAACATTACTTGCGTATAATTATTATCAAGGTTTAAATTGAATTTAAGGCTGCTAGTGAAGCCTCCTCGGCCTGAAGACCGGGGCTTCCTCCCGAGCAGAAATCGCATTTGCCTTCATCCCTCGGGCTAAAGTCTGGGGATTTCTGTCGAGGGATTAAAGCTATTTAGCGAAATGTTTTATTATCCAAAACCCACCCACTAGTAAGATTACAAATACAATTGAGAGAATATCAAAGTATTTTTCAATTGAGTCGGCGATTTTTTTCCCAAATACGCGCAGGCCGAGTGCGACCAAAAAGAATCTTCCTGCCCTGCCAAATATTGAGGCAACAACCACAGTTATTAAGGAAATATTAAAGATACCAGCAGCAATTGTAATTACTTTGTAGGGTATAGGAGTGAAAGCAGCTGTAAATATGGTGATAAATGAATTCTCGGAGAATTTTCTGCCGACTAATTCAACCGCTGCATTTAGGTGGTAGGTGTTGATAATAGTTTTTCCGATTGTTTCATAAAGGCCCCATCCGATAAAATAACCAAGTAGTGCTCCAGCGACAGAACCAATCGTGCAGATTGTAGCGTATAGCGCCCACTTTTTTCTTTCTGCCATAACCATGGCAATAAGCAGTACATCAGGAGGTATCGGGAAAAATGAGCTTTCGCAAAAAGCAAGCCAAAAAAGCGCGTAAGGCGCTTGTTTGGTTTTTGCCCAATGCAGGGTCCAGTTGTACATTGCCTTTAAGAGGCGAAGAGGTGATTTTATAAAGTTGATGATTTTATTTTTCATTTTAGCCACGATTTGTATTAGCGGTATTATATCAGTCGTTTGTTCTTTGTCTATATTTTTTAACCAACACAACTGATGAAATTATTGCAACTAATGCAACTTTCTCTTGACATGATTTGTATGATATGATACACTTATCATACAAATCATGTAAATCATACTTTTATTAGGAGGTAAATATGGAAAAATTTCCCATGCCAAAGATGTATGGAGCTGTAACCGTAGGAGAGAGAGGGCAGGTGGTTATCCCTGCTGAAATTCGCAAGCAATATGAAATTAAAACTGGGGATAAATTAATAGTTTTTGCCAAGCCCGGCGGGCCAATCGGTTTGATACCAAGCGATCAATTTACTCATTTTTTAGAGCATGCTACTAAAATGCTCTCAAAGATAAAGCAAGCTAAACCATAACTATAAATAATGAAAAGTGCTGTAAGATTTTTATTAGGATTAATTATCAGTCTAGTTCTGTCAGCGCAAGGGATTTGTGCTGATGATCTGCTTAGCTGGCAGGATTGTTTAAAAAAAAAAAAAAAAAACAATCCTGATTTAATCTCTTCTGTTGAGAATATCAGCCAGCAGAAATCAGCAAAGACAATTACAGCAAGTTCTCTCTATCCTCAAATTAATGCTGATCTTAATGTCTCTACATCTAAAACAGGAAAATCTTCTTCTACGTCTACAGGAAGCTCGTCAGCTACTTCAGGTGATTCATATTCTTATGGCGCTACAGGTTCACAGTTAATTTTTGATGGCTTTAAAACTCTTAATGAAGTTAATACAGCTAAACAAAATATTGAGGTTGCAAAACAAAGTTACCGTTTTGCTTCTTCAGAGATAAGGCTAAGTTTGCGTAATGCCTTTGTTAAATTGCTAGAGGCACAGGAATTAGTCAGGGTTGTTGAGGAAATTATAAAAATACGGCGGGATAATTTAGAATTAATTACTATGCGTTATTATTCAGGGCTTGAACATAAAGGTGCTTTGTTGACTGCTCAGGCTAATCTTAGCCAGGCTAATTTTGAACTTTCTCAGGCAAAGAGAAATGTTGAGTTTTATCAGCGTCAGTTAACTAAAGAAATGGGGCGTAAGGAATTTGTTCCTATGATTGTTAAGGGAGAGTTTGTTGTGCGTGATACTGCTAAGCCTAAACCGGATTTTGCATTGATAGTTAAAAATAATCCTTCAGTATTGCAGGTGTCTGCGCAAAAGGCAGCTGCATTTTATAGCCTCAGGTCGGCTTACGGTAATTTCAGCCCCCAGCTTATTGGTTCTGCTTCTGTGGATAAGGCTAATTCTCAATGGCCGCCAAATACCAATCAGTGGAGCGCCGGCCTTGGTTTAAGTATGCCTATATTTGAAGGAGGCTTAAGGTTGGCTCAAGTATCTCAGGCAAAATCAGTCTTGAAGCAATCAGGAGAAAATGAAAGAAGCGCTAAGGATACAGCAATAGTAGCTCTTGAGCAGTCTTGGGTTTTGTTACAGGATGGCCTGGAATTTGTTAATGTGCAAAAACAAATATTGAATGCAACAGAAGAGCGCTCAAAGATTGCAGAGGCGCAGTATTCAATTGGCTTTATGTCTTTTGATAATTGGATCATTATTGAAGATGATTTGGTGAAGGCAAAAAAGAATTATTTATTGGCTCAGGCAGATGCGCTTTTGGCTGAGGCAAATTGGATTCAGGCGAAAGGAGAAACTCTTGAATATGAATAAAAAGATTAAATTGATTTTTATTCTTTTGGTTGTATTTGCAGCGGGTTGGTTTTTGTTTTCAATGTTGCATCGGACAAAAAAACCCGATGAGGTTTATAAAGAGATTAAGCCTTTTTCTGGTAGTGTACAGAGTACATTTTCTACTGTTGGTTCGGTATTGCCGAAAAACAGGCTGGAGATTAAGCCTCCGGTAGGAGGAAGAGTTGAAGAAATTTTGGTTAAAGAAGGGCAAAAGGTAAAAACAGGAGAAACCTTAGCTTGGATGAGTTCTACTGAGCGGGCAGCTCTGTTGGATGCAGCGCGCGGACAGGGAGAAAAATCTTTAGAATACTGGAAAGATGTTTATAAGGGGATTCCTTTAATTTCTCCGATAGACGGCGAAGTGATCGTTTCAAAGACACAGCCGGGCCAGACAGTAGTTACTAGTGATGCAGTGATTGTTCTTTCGGATAAGTTGATTGTTAGAGCACAGGTGGATGAAACCGATATCGGTAAAGTAAAACTTGGCCAACAGGTGGTTATGTCACTTGATGCCTATCCGCTTGAAAAAATAAAGGCTGTTGTGGACCATATTTATTATGAATCAAAAACAGTAAATAATGTTACCACTTATGAAGTTGATTTACTCCCGGAAGAGATTCCGGAATTCTTTCGCTCTGGGATGAATGCTACTATTTATTTTGTTAATAAGTCAGTTGAGCAAGCGCTGCTTATTCCTGGTGAGGCGATGGTAAAGGAAAATGGCAAAGAATATGTGCTTATTAAAGAATCTAATGGGAATGCGCCAGTCAAGCGTCTAATAGAGACGGGCATTTCCGACGAAAAGAATATTCAGGTTATCTCTGGAATAAATCCTGATGATATTGTTTTGGTTAAGGAGAAGAAATATTCGCTTCCTAAGGGTAGTTCTGCCTCTAGCCCATTTACTCCGTTTGGTGCAAAGAAAAAGGAAGATAAGCCGAAAAACTAATATGATTGAACTAAAAGAAGTATTTAAGACCTATAAAATGGGCGACACCGAAGTGCGCGCCCTTAATAATGTGTCATTAAAGATTTCTGCAGGTGAATTTGTAGCGATTATGGGGCCGTCGGGATCCGGTAAATCAACATTAATGCATGTGCTTGGTTTATTGGATCAGCCGGATGCAGGCAATTATGTTTTAGACAAAAGAGAGATTAATGGATTAAGCGAAGAGAAGCTGGCTATTATTAGAAATCAGTTGATTGGTTTTGTTTTTCAGCAGTTTCATTTGTTGGCTCGGTTGACGGCGCTTGATAATGCAGAATTGCCTTTAATCTACGCCGGAAAAAGGCATCTTAGAGAAAAAGCGCGTCAGAAGATTGAGCTTGTTGGGTTAAAAGATCGTATATCGCACCGTCCTAATGAGCTTTCTGGTGGGCAGCAGCAGCGTGTTGCTATTGCCAGAGCATTGGTTAATGATCCTCCGATTATCCTTGCGGATGAACCGACGGGAAATCTTGATTCTAAAAGCAAAGAAGAAATTTTAAATATTCTAAAGCAGCTCAATCAAGAAGGTAAAACTTTAATTATTGTTACGCATGAAAGAGAAATTGCCGAGCATGCAAAAAGAATTATTTTTATGCGCGATGGAGAAATTGTTTCTGATGAAAAAAATAATGTTAATCCGTTGATAGTAAGCCCGGATATTCCCGATGGCGTTGAGTTTGAGAATAAATCTACGGCATCTACAGGAGCAAAGTTTATTGATTATTTGCGCGAGGCATGTTTTGCAATATGGTCGCATAAATTAAGGTCATTTTTATCAATCTTGGGTATATTAATTGGAGTAGGCGCTGTAATTGCTATGCTTGCTTTGGGCCAGGGAGCAAAAGCGGCAATTGAGAAGCAGTTAACAGGGCTTGGTTCAAATCTTTTAGTAGTTAGAGCCGGATCACCTAAATTGCATGGAGTTGCACTTGAATCAGGCACAGTTACCCGTTTTACTTTTCAGGATGTGGATGCCTTGCGTAATTTATCAGATGAAATTGTCCGGGTGAGCCCGTCAGTATCCGGGCGGGGGCAGATTGTTTATTTCAATAAAAACTGGAATACTCAGGTTGAAGGCGTTGATGTTGATTATGAATATATGCGTTCATTTACCCCGGAAGTGGGCAGGTTTTTTAGTGCATCAGAAGTGAGGATGCGTGAAAAAGTAGCATTGCTAGGCACAACTGTGGCAAGGGAGCTTTTTGGAGAAGCTAACCCAATAGGAGAAGTAATTAAAATTAATTTAATTAATTTTCAGGTAATTGGGGTATTACCTGAAAAGGGGGCCACTACATTTCGCGATCAAGATGATGTTATTCTTATCCCGGTGACAACCGCGATGTTTAGAGTATTTGGCAAACAGTATGTTGATGCTATTTTTATTGAATGCCGCGATCCCCAGGCAATGGATGCTCTTTCAGATTCAATCTCAGCAATGATTATAAAATTACACCGGTTAAGAAAAGATAATGAGGATTCTTTTGAAATTCGTAACATGGCGGATATTAAGAAAACTCTTGAGGCTACAACAAAAACCATGTCTTTATTGCTGGGTGCAATTGCAGCAATTTCTCTTTTTGTAGGCGGAATTGGTATTATGAATATTATGCTTGTTTCTGTTACAGAGCGCACGAGAGAAATTGGCCTGCGTAAAGCAATTGGGGCAAATAATCGGGATATTTTGGTGCAATTTCTAATTGAAGCTGTGTTAATGTCAGTTTTTGGAGGCGTGGGAGGAATTTTATTAGGAGCCGGCGTATCGGCATTGGTTACTACTATTGCCGGATGGAGCATGATTGTTTCATTATCTTCTGTGATTCTTGCGACGGTATTTTCACTTATTGTGGGTGTTGTGTTTGGGCTCTGGCCTGCAAAGCAGGCATCCAGGCTTGATCCTATTGAGGCATTGAGATATGAATAAGAATGATTGAATTAAGGCTAAGCTTGAGGAAAAATAATTCTGGTGCCCTGGAGCTTTTGAATTCTGTGCTTTTAAATTGCGGTGTTAAGCAGGAGAGAATAGTGGAGAAAAAACATAAGAATAGAATTTATCTTTCAGTTTTTCCTGAAACAACGAAACAGGCCGTCAGCTTACAGAGAAAAATCTCTCTTTCCGGCTTAAAAGGTATTTATTTAAAGAAAATCCTGCTCAAGGACTCTGATTGGAAGACGCGTTGGAAGAAATATTTTAAGCCTTTTAATATTACCAGAAATATTAGGGTTATTCCTTTGGGAAGAAGAGATTTTGATAAGAATAAAACACTTAAAAGAATTCATATTGATACAGTTGTTGCTTTTGGAACAGGGACTCATCCGACGACCAAGATGGTGGCGCAGTTTATTACTTCTAAGAAAGGAAAGTTTTTTAGTTTTCTTGATATTGGCACAGGCTCAGGGATTCTTTCGGTGGTTGCTTCTTGTTGTGGGGCAGGTGAAATATTTGCTATTGATTTTGACGAGCAGGCAATTAAAACCGCAAAAAACAATTTCTTCCTAAATTGCATTGAGCCGGATTATATTAAGGCAATTGATTTTGGCAACTTTAACCCAAAAAGAAAATTTGATTTTATCGCCGCAAATTTGCTCACAGATGATTTATTAAGATTTAAAACAAAGCTGGTGGCTTTATTGAATCCTGGAGGGTATTTGGCTGTTTCCGGGATTCATAAAGATAATTACAAACGCTTTAGGGAATATTTTAAAAGCAGACAAATTTTATTCTTGAATGTTAATAAAATTAAAGGTTGGTATGCTTGCTTGCTGAGAAAAGAAAAGTAAATTTTGATGAAAAAAAATGTATTTAATTTTGATTCAAGTGATCTTAGTGATAACAAAAAAGATATTTGTGCTATTTTAGGCTCAGGAAATATCAAGCTAACTTCTTTTTTAAACTGGCCCGAAATGTTAAGAGTTGCCAGGCACTCGAGTGTTTCCCCTAGTTTATATTTGGCTGCTAAGCATAATGAGAAAAAGTTTTGTGTCCCTGACGAAATATATAAGGAATTAAAACTTGATTATACTATTTGTAGTTTTTTAAATCAGATTAAGTTAGAAGATTTTGAAAGAGTCTCGTTTGAATTTAAAAAAACAAATATCAGCTTTATTTTGCTCAAAGGAATTCATCTCTTGAATACGGCATTTAGTTTTGATTCCGGGGCGCGAGCAATAGGTGATATTGATATTTTGGTTAAAAAAGATGATTTAGTGAGTGCTTCTAGAATTATAACTGTTCTTGGTTACAAGTATTTTGAATCATTAACAAATGCTCGTCCTACACGGATGTTTATTAAAAAAAGTGAAACTGGGATTGAGTTAGCTGTTCATTTACATACACACATAGTTAATCTTTCGGAAAAATTTATGGATAAGGATTTGACGAGTATTAATCTTGATGATATTTTTAGCTCGGCCAATGTTGCAGCGCCATTATTTGGTAAAGATGCTGGTTTATTGATGAAAAATGAACACATGCTAATAAGCCTGTGCGAGCATGGGTTTAGGCATGGTTTTGCCCGCTTGGGCTTACTTTATGATATTCATAAATTTATTGGCTACGCAGGGAATAACTTGGATTGGCAGGAAGTTAAGAGAGTATCTGTTAGCTGGTCAATTAAGGTTCCTGTTTGTCAAGGGCTTTATCTTTCAAGACTATTCTTTGGTACAAATATAGAAGCTGATTTTTTGAGTCAGCTTTGTCCGAAGGGGTTTTCTTTGCTGGAGCAGTATCTTCTAGGAAGAGTTGCTAAACAGGATTATCTTAAAGAGTATGAATATCCATTTTTATATTTTTTACAGAAGAAACCTTTGTTTTCCAAGACACGTTTTTTAAAAACTTGCTTTAGCAATAAGTTTAGAATATAATACTTTTAATGAATAGCTCAACTGAACTTTTCGATGCTATAGTTGCAAAAATTGAGCATAGCCGTATACCGCTTAATGCTCATATTGACCTTACCTATCGTTGTAATCTGAATTGTGTTCATTGCTATTGTCAAAATCTCTCGCCTAGTTTCTCAAGGGGCCAACCAGAAATGAGTGATAGTGAAATATTAAAACTTATTGATGAGCTTGCTGAAATTGGTTCGCTTTTTCTTACCTTGTCCGGAGGAGAAGTATTGCTTCATCCATCTTTTTTTAAAATTGCCGAATATGCAAGGAAGCGCAATTTTTCTGTTACAGTGCTTACTAACGGAATGTTGGTTGATAAAAATATGGCACAGAGATTAGCGGGGCTGTCTTTAAAAAGTGTTGAGTTGAGTATTTATGGTGCCAGTGCTACAGTGCATGATTCTATTACTGGTAAAATAGGATCTTTTGAAAAACTTAAACAGGCAGTTGGTTTCTTAAAAGATGCTGGTTTGTGGGTGATGTTGAAGTCGGTAATTATGAAGCAAAATATGCATGAGGCCCACCAGATAGAAGATGCAGCCTTAGCTATGGGTGCAGATAAGTATATTTCTACTTTGGAAGTTACTGTTAAAAATGATGGTTCAAATGATCCCAAAAGATTTCAGTTATCTGAACAAGATTTACTGAAACTTCTCATTGATGATCCAGATCCGCTACCTGGGGCAGATCAGGCATTAGGGCAAAAAGCAGAGGATAGGCCGATATGCGGTTGCGGCATATTAGGGACATATATTTCTCCTTATGGAGAAGTTTATCCTTGTATCCAGCTTTTGGTTTCAATGGGAAATATCCGCGAGAAAAACTTTGCCCAAATCTGGCGCTCATCATCAGAAATTCGGGATAAACTCGATTCTATTCGCACATACGCGGATATGCCTTATTGCAGGGATTGTAAATTTGTGGGTGTATGTAAGAAATGTTTAGGGACAGTGTATTTGGAGACTGGCGATTTGTGCGCTTGCCATCAGACGCAGCGTGCCATACTGGAAAAAGGCTATCAAGTATATTGTAAACAAGGAGGGGAGAGATGAGTGATAAGAAAAAGAAATATGTGAAACCGCAGTTAAAAAAGCTGAATATGCTGGAGGTAAGCGCAGCTGTTTGTTGCCGGAGGAATGGAGCTGTTCCTGATTGTAGTATGGTTAATAAAACTGGCGGTAAAAGTAGTAAATATAATACTCAGTCGTAATTTCTTCAGTGCAAGAATTTAAGATTACAATACAGGGTAAAAGCATGATGCCTTTCTTGCTTCCCAGGTCTTTTGCAATAGTAAGGTTTTGTGGAGTTGATCAGCTTTGTTTGGGAGATATTGCAGTTTTTAAAGAAAAAGGCTTGTTTATTTGTCATCGGGTAATAAAAATATTACAGCGTAATAGTCAGGTTATCTTGAGGACAAAACCAGACATTTCTTTCTTAGCAGATCCATTGATAAATAATAGCTTAATTGTAGGCAAAATAATCTCTGTGCAATATGGAAAGGTCTATTTTAAAATTGATTCTTTTCCAATAAGGATTTTTGGTTATTTACTTGGCTATAGCATTCCTTTTTTAGCCCGGGTTTATTTTAAAACAAAGAAGATTCTTTATGCTTTCAACAATCGGAATTAATTTCGCAGGAATTCAGTATAAAATAGAAGGTATTGATCTTAAAGAAGAAACCGGTCAATTTTTAGATGGCTTTATGGGTTTTTCTGACTCAGATGTTGTTTATACAGTTAAGATCAATAGGAATGCTTCGTGGCAGATTAAAGATTCAGAGTTTCAAACCTTGCCAGAATGGAATAAAGATACGCTTAAAATTGGGTTATCTTTTTGTGATGTAGAAATTGATTTTGTGCGTCGAAATGTGTTTGTTTTAACAGGAAAATATATCGGCTTGTTTGGTTTGCTTCGGTTTTTGTCTGCAATGCATCTTGTTCGTAATAATGGTTTTCTATTGCATGCTAGTTCTTTAACTACTGTTAAAGGTGTTTATGTATTTAGCGGAGTTTCAGAAAGTGGCAAAACTACTATTGCTCGGATGGCAGAGGAAAATATGCGTGTTTTAACCGATGAGACAACGGCAATCTTTAAAAATCAATCTGTATTTGAAGCGCATGCTACTCCTTTTGCTGGAGAATTAGGTAATCTTGGATTTAATTCTGGTTCAAAATTAAAGGCTTTATTTTTTATTAGAAAAGATAATTCTTTTTGGCATAGACGCTTAGAAAAGCAAGAAGTTGTGAAGGAGCTTTTTAGAAATGCAATTTTTACTGCGCTAGATCAGAAAATAATTGAAACTGTTTTTAATACTTTTATTTCATTTGCCGAAAACGTGTCTTGTTACGAACTTGGATTTAACCGTTCAAAAGATTTATGGAGGTATATTGATGGAATTGCTGGATAAGAAATTCTTACGCAACAAGAATGTCGCTTGGCGAATTATTGATGGTGAAGCATTGTTGGTGCATCCTTCTACAAACATTATTTCTCCGCTTGATGAAATATGTACGCGTATTTGGGAACTGATAGATGGCAAGCTTACTGGTAGAGATATTGCTGGTATTGTTGAAAAAGAGTTTACAGAGAACCTTTCTGTTATTGAAACTGATTTGAATGCATTCCTTGATGAACTCCTTCAAAATAATCTCATTATTTTATGCGATTAATTTCTTGTATTTCATTTTCTATTAGTAGGGGTCTTTATTTTATCTCAGAAAGATTATATAGGCTTATAGCTATGTTTGATGCTTTTAATGTAGCTGTTTTGACGCCAGAAGAGATGGCGGATATAGGGCGTCGAGCATATAATCGACTCTCTGAACAGTTTGGTTCAGAAGAAACGATTAGAACAGGCCTGGTGGATTGGGAAAAGGAAGCAGTTGCTCGTTTTTGCCAAAAGAAAAGTTCGTTTCTTGTGCTTGGTTGTGGTGGAGGCAGAGAAGTAGTTGCTTTAGCAAAAATGGGATTTTCTGTTGTGGGGATAGATTCATCTTTGGGGATGCTGGAGATTGGCCGTGTTAATGCTCAGCGTGAAAAAGTAGCTGTAGATTTTAGAGAAGGAGATTTTTTGTCGCCTGATACAGGTAAAGACAAATTTTCTTACTGTCTTTTGTCTTGTGTTATGTATAGTTCTGTTCCCTCTCGCCAGATGCGCGTAGCCATGCTTAGGCAGATTAGGAATGTTCTTGAGGATAAAGGAATTTTGATTATTCATTTTTTGCTTGATTCTAAGAAAGTTAATAGCCGTTGGCACACAGCAAAGAAGAAAATAGCTTCTTTTTTTCGCGGGAATGTTACTTATTCTCCCGGAGATACATTTTCTACGTCTTTGCATTTCATGAGGTATTTTCCAAGTGATGAAGAAGTTGTTTTAGAAGCTAAGGAAGCCGGTTTTCTTGTGCAGGCTAAGGGTGTTTTTCCGGAATCAGAATATATGGTGCTTTCACATGAAAGAAGTTTTCTAATAGGAAGCTAATGTTCCTTGTTTTTTTGCATAATTAATTGCCCAACCGAAGAATTTTATGCCTGTCGGAAGCAGTACTGTAGAAAATATCACAAGAATAGTTAATTCAGTTTTAAGCTGATAGATGGTGTAGCCGCGGTATACTGCAAGCTCCATTGCCTTTACTGCATAGGTCACTGGAAAAAGCATGGAGATTATTTGTAACCATCCTGGAAGCACAGAGATCGGAAAGAAAATTCCTCCGACGATTCCTTCAAAAGCTCCAATCACCCAAGCTAAAGGGTTTCCTCTTTTAAAAATCACTACAAAACTTGCTGAAATTATTCCAAGGCCTGTGAATGAAAGAATGCTTAATATAAGCACTAATGCTACTGAGGCAAGATTGGCTGAGCCTAAATTAACCCTAAAAACAAATAAGCCAAGGATGGCATAAATAGCAAAGTCAACACTGGCTACGATAAAGTTCCAGATGCCTAGTCCTGCTAATATAATCTTGGTTTTGGTTGGAGTTAAAATGATTGCTTCTAATGTTCCTTCCATTTGTTCGTCGGCAATTTTCTGAGGAAATGAATTTATTCCGACAGAAATATAGCCAAAAAGGCCGGTACTTACTAATACATAAGAAAAATAATCTACTCCAAATAATTCTAGGTGAGTTGTGATTTTCTGTCCGAAGAGTTTGTTAATAAAAAAATAGCTTAAGAGTCCTAAAAAGATACTGGCAATATTTAAGGCTAAGGGAAATTGATATGATGATTCAACTAAAAATGTTTTTTTTAAGAAGGCGATAATTTTTTTCATATTTATTGGTTTTCTAACGCTATTTTTTCATATGTTTCTTTTAAAGAATTAAATTCAGCTTTCAACGTAGATTTAGTTAGTGTCTCGCGCAATCGGCCATTTTTTAATATAATTGCTTTGTCGCAGAAATTAGATATTTCTTCTAAGTGGTGCGTGGTAAAAATTATTGTTTTGTTTCTTTTGGTGGCTAATTCGTCAAGGACAAATTGCATAAACCGTTGTGCTGAAAGGTAGTCGAGGCTCTTCGTTGGTTCATCTAACAGGAGTAGCTCTGGATCGTGTGCTAGGGCTCTAATTAATGATATGGCCTGTTTCATTCCAGCTGAATAACTGTCAAATCTTTTGTTTAGGTCTAAAAATCTAAATAATTCTGAAAGCTCATTTGCTTTTTTGAAAGCTGTTTTGGAATCAATGTTGTGCAGTGCCATAAAGAATTCTAAATTCTGTTTTCCCGTTAGTCTCCAGTAAAAACCGCGTTCTTGAAGAGAAGAAAATCCTATGAGTGAACGAATATTAAGATTGTCCTTTTCAATGTATTTACCTGCAATGCTTATGGTGCCTGAGTCGGGAAATAAAAGAGTGGCAATAATTTTTAATAACGTGGTTTTTCCGGCGCCATTGGGGCCAAGAATGCCGAGAATTTTTCCTTTCTCTAAAGAAAAAGAAAGGTCTGTAATGGCATGAGTAGATAATTTATTTTGAAATTTAAGGCTTACTATTTGAGAAAAGGATAGGGATGGGGTGAAATTCTTAGAGATATGATTTAATTCTACAAAATTTTCCATTGGATTTTAGTCTAACAGAAAACAAATCTTGCGTCAATGTTTGTTAATAAAATCATGGATTTCTTTTGACATTTAATAAATTGTTTGTAAAATAAAACTATAGTCTTTGTGATTTAAGTAATGAGTAGAAAATAGAAGGAGGGTGGATTGAATATATTGGCGATAGGTGCGCACCCGGATGACATAGAGTTTGGCTGTGGGGCTACGCTTTTGCAATTCTCCCGTCGCGGGCATAAAGTATTTTTTTTCGTGGCTACTGAGGGAGAGGTTGGCGCAAAAGAAGGCTTAAGAAGAAAAGAAGAGATGAATGCGATGCGTTTTCTGGGCGCTAAAAAAGTATTGTGGGGTGGATGTGTTGACACTAATGTTCCCACTAGTAAAGAGTTGATTGATGAAATTGAGGCAGTGATTAAAGAAGTGAAGCCTGATATTGTGTTTTTTAATTTTTCTGATGATACTCATCAGGACCATCGCGCTGTGGCAAATTGTGCGCTTTCTGCAACTAGATATGTGAAAAAAGCTCTCTTTTATGAAGTTCCCACCACTAGGAATTTTGAGCCGGATGTTTTTATGGATGCAAGCAGTGTAATGCAGAAAAAGGTTTCTTTGCTTAAGTTGCATAAATCACAAATCAAAAGGACTCGTGTGCCAAAGCTGACCATCTTAGAGAGCGCCTTGGCCTGCGCGATGTTCAGGGGCTATCAAGCTAGAGTAAAATTTGCCGAGGGGTTTAAGGCAGTGCGTTTTATGCTTGATTTTGAATCTGACAAATTATGAGGCTGCGCTTAATTCTTCTGTCCTCGTTTATAATTAGCTTTGTTTTAACTCCCTTTCTTATAAAGTTATCCCGCAGATTAAAAGTTCTTGATTATCCAGCAGAAAGAAAAATTCATAATGTTCCCATGCCTCGGTTGGGAGGAGTAGCAGTTTATTTGGCCACCGTGGTATCCTTATCTTTTGGCATTTTCTCTTCAGCTAAATTAACCGCAATATTTCTAGGGGGGACATTGATTTTTGTTCTGGGGCTAGTGGATGACATTAAGCATATTTCTGCTTCTTCAAGATTACTTGGACAAATTATCGCTTCAGCAATTTTAATAAGTTCCGGTATTTATATCGATGTTTTTCCTGCTGCCTTTAACTTTTTTAATTATTTTATTACTGTAGTTTGGCTAGTGGGTATTACTAATGCTGTAAATTACTTAGATGGGGTAGATGGCTTGGCTACTTTGCTGGCGATTTCAATATTGGCATGTTTTACTTATATAGGTTTTATATCTAATCAGTTCTGGTTATTAAATTTAATTGTTGCTTTGTCTGCAGCATTGCTAGGTTTCTTGAGATACAATTTCCCTAAAGCAAGAATTTTTCTTGGAGATTGCGGCAGTAATTTTATTGGGTTTATTTTAGGGGCTGTTGGAATTATGGGCACATGGGCAGAGGATAGTGTTGTAAAAATATTTGTGCCGGTTTTTATACTGGGAGTTCCGATTTTTGATATGTGTTTTACTACTGTAATGCGCATTAGAGAAGATAAGATACATGATGTTATTGAATGGCTCGAATATGCAGGAAAGGATCATTTTCACCACCGCTTGATGAATTTAGGGTTAAATAGAGTCGGAGTTGTGTGTTTAATTTGTGCTTCAAGTATAATCTTGGGTATTTCTGGTATAGTTTTGTATAATTCTGAAAGAACCGATGCTTATTTTATGTTGGTACAGTCGTTTTTTATCTTCGTTATTATTTCTATCCTCATGATTATGGGCAGTAGGGTTTCCTGTAAAAATCAGAGTTAAAAAGAAAGTGGTTTTTGTTTATGATTGTAAGTGTTCATCAGCCCCAGTATATTCCTTGGCTTGGCTATTTTGATAAAATAAAAAAAAGCGATTGTTTTGTTTTTCTTGATGATGTGCAATATAAGAAAAGAGAGTATGAGAACCGCAATAAAATCAAGGCTTCTGCTGGGGCGCATTGGCTGACTGTCCCGGTAATTACTAAAGGCGCTTATTTTCAGAAAATAAGCGATGTTTTAATTGATAATGCTCAAAGATGGCAGGAGAAACATTACAAAGCTTTTGAGTTTAATTATGGCAAGGCCGCATACTTTAAGAATTATTTACCATTTTTAGAAGAAATTTATCTTCAGAAGAAATGGGTAAACTTAGTTGATTTAAACATTTTTATTATAAAATTTGTATTGAAAGAATTAGGAATTGGTACTAAGATATACTTAGAATCTCAGGTTCAGGCTGATGGCCAGGCTACTGACAGGATTGTAAATATTTGCCGTAAATTAACTTGTGATTCGTATCTATCCGGCATAGGAGGAACAGCTTATCTAAAGGAAGAAAAGTTTTCTTCTGCCGGAATAAAATTGATTTATCAGGATTTTAAGCATCCGGAATATCCTCAGCAATTCGGGGAATTTGAAAGTAATTTGTCTGTGATGGATTTGCTTTTAAATTGCGGCCCGCAAGCAAGTAAATATTTTGCCTAAAAATTATGTATGAAAGTTACTGGAATTTAAAAGATAAACCTTTCGAAAACACTCCTGATCCTCGTTTTTTCTTTTTAAGTCGGCAGCATAATGAAATCCTCTCTCGCTTTATGTATGTAATTGAGCAGCGTAAACAAATGGCCATGTTTACAGGAGAATATGGAGCCGGCAAGACTCTTGTGAACATGATGATTCTTTCAAAATATAAAGAAAAGTTAGATTATAAAATTATTCTGATTATAAATCCTTGTCTTAGTTTGATTGATTTCTTACGGGAGATACATTATCAACTAAAGAATGATCCTGCAATAGGGATGTCAAAATTTGAAATTTTAAATTCTCTCAGGCAGGGGTTATTAGAGAACCCTCATTTGAGAAAGATTATTATTATTGATGAATCGCAGATGATAGAAGATTTAAACATCTTTGAAGAGCTTAGACTGCTTTCTAATATTACTTTTGAGCATCAGTTTATGTCAAGCATTATTCTCGTCGGACAGCCGCAGTTAAAAGACAAGGCTTATCAGTTTCCACAATTACGTCAAAGATTGGCCCTTGTGCATCATCTTAACCATCTTTCTGAGGAAGAGACAAGAGAGTATGTCGATTACAGGCTGAGAGTGGCGGGTGCAAAATTTACAATTTTTGATGATGAAACTCTTAGTGTTATTTTTGAAGTAACTAAAGGAGTGCCCCGTCTTGTTAACACTTTATGCGATATAAGCCTTGCGATTGGAAAGGCTCAGAGTAGAACGACTATTAATAAAGAAATTATTGATCAGGTTGCTTCTGAAATAATAAGAGAAATCAATGCTTGATTTTTCAAATCTTTATAATTCCCAAAACAATGAAAAAGATAATTTGAAGGATGCGAAAACAGATAAGCCTTTAGATAATCTTCCGCAAGAGCCTGTTAAATCTCCAGGAGAATTTTCATCTTCAGGAAATCAAGCCAGCCAAGGTATTTCATTTTCTGAAATAAATTTCAGCCAGGAAGACACCACTTTTAACGAGAACGTTTTTCAAAACTCAAGGCAGTTTTATCTTGAATGCCTTGCAATGGCAGAGGATGCGATAAATAATCTTCAGAAGGCAAAGGGAGTAGATTTTCAAGCTATTCACAAAAAGATTCTTGAACTAACTGAGAATATTTCTTTTGGTGATAAGTATTTCTTGGTTTTAATGAATGAGGTTAAAAATAACAATTTTCTTGCTGTGGAATCAGTAAATGTAGCAATTCTTGCCCTTGAGATAGGAATCCAGCTTGGATTTAATAAATCAAAGCTGGAGAAACTGGCTCTTGCTGGTTTTTTTCATGATATGGGTTTAGGGAAAATGATAAATCTGGTTAATTCTACGAGGTCGCTTACTTTTAATGAAGTAAATCAGATAAAAGGGCATCCTCGCGTAATTATGGATTTACTCAACAATGAAGCAGGAATTTCTGAGGAAGTAATTAACGGAATTTTACATCATCATGAAAAACTGGATGGCTCAGGTTATCCGAACGGATTAAAAAAAGGGCAAATTAGCGAATTTGGCCAGATAATTTCGGTAGCTGATATTTTTGAATCATTGACTCATCCTCGTCCATACCGCAATCAGGTAAATTTCTTGGAGGCATTTAAGACTATTTTTCAGTCCAAGCAGGAAAGAATAAATCCTAAGTATGTTGATGCTTTGATCAGAGGTGTTGGATTTTATCCGCTTGGAAGCTGGGTGAAGTTGGATGATGGGCATATCGGCAAGGTTGTATTTGTTGATAAGAAATTCCCCTTGAGGCCGGTTATTCTGATTTTATTTTATTCAACAGGAAAAACTCTTGATGTTCCTAAGAGGATAGATTTAAGAAGACACGCTCAGTCTAATATTGTGACAATTATTTCTTCTGATGAGGTTAACTCTCTTGCCGTTATAAAGAAAGAATTAGCAAATTAATTGTAGTTTTATGTTTTCTGTAAATTATTGTTGAAATTAAAGTTATACCTGTTATAATTTCTTTAATTATGAAGAAAATCTTATTATTTTTCTTAGTAATCTTCGCTTCATGGTCTCTTTGTTTTGGTGTTGAAGAGAGCGCAGAGAGAATTTTTAGCTTTTCAATTGAAACTCCTCAGAAAGTTCAGGCAAACATTCCTTTTAGGGCCACCATAAAAGTAGTTGATAATCAGGGTAACATACTTAAAGATTATAGTTCGTGGGGAAAAGGCGTTGAGATTACTTCAGATACTGCAGGAAGCGTTACGCCGTCTTATATTGGCGCATCTTCTTTTATAGATGGTATTGCTAATGTTGAAATGACTTATAATAAGGAAGGCGATATTACGCTTTCTTTTAATGAGGCACGTAAAGTTAAAAAAATAACTGAAAGTGACGCCGGGTCAGGAGCTAAGCAAATTCCCTTGTCGTATAAAATTAATTCCTATGATGAAATTGAAATTTCTGTTTGGCAAGCAGAAGGCTTGACGCAGACAGTTACTGTTTCGCCAGATGGAAATATTTTCTTTCCTCTTTTAGGAGAATTGCGCATTGAAGGCCTTACTGTAAAGCAACTTGCTGATATTGTAACAGAAAAGATCGCCGAGTATGTAAAGAGTCCTCAGGTGTCTGTTGTTTTAAAAAGGCTGGGAGGAAGAAGGGTAATTGTTTTGGGAGAAGTAAAATACCCTGGTGTTTACAATCTTCAGGAAATGAATATTATTGAGGCAGTTACTGCGGCAGGAGGTTTTACCGAGGATGCGGTAACAACCAAGGTTGTGATTATGCGCGGAGGCATGTATAAAAAACCTGATGTAAAATTTATTAATGTTATTAAATTAATAAGGACGGGTAAATTTACTAAAGAGGCATATTTATTGCCAAATGATGTTGTATTTGTTTCCCGGAACTTTATTTCGGATTACCGTTATTTTATAACAAATGTTATACCTAATGCAAGCCCGGATAAGGCGATTGAATATAGAACTCATAAGATGTGGTAATGCTGATTCACCAATAAAATGGCTAGATACGAACTTAATATAAGGGATTACTGGAGAATAATGGCGCGCAGAAAAGGTATAATTTTTTTGAGCGCGTTTACGATTATTCTTGTGACGATTATTTATACTTTAAATCAGCCAAAGATTTATGAAGCAATTGCTGTTGTTAAGATTGAAAGGACCAATACTGCTGCTGGGTTATTGTTGGAATCGGTTATGCAGTGGGGCCCGGGAGACATTCTTACTACTGAATCTCAAGTAATTGAAAGTTGGCCGGTTGCAGAAAGAGCTGTGAAAACCTTAAATTTAATTGATTCAAAAACTTCGCCACCTGAAGCAAGAGAGATTGTTTCTGGAGTTCATGACAGTATTTCTACAAAAACACTTTCTGATACTAATTTAATTCAAATTATTATTAAATATATTTCAGCAAAGAAAGCTGCGGATATTGCTAATGCCGTGGCGCAGGCTTATTTGAAGGAAAATGAACTATCTCGCAGTAAGCGCAGTCGTGAAGTTAGAGAGTTTATTGAGCAACAACTACAGCTTTCAGAAAAAAAGTTAAAAAGCACTGAAGATACTATTATCCAGTTTCAGGAAAAAGAGAAAGCAACTGGGATTGCAACGCATCTTCAGTCA
>JACROS010000044.1 GCA_016214325.1 Candidatus Omnitrophota bacterium
AGAGGCAGTAAAAAACGCAGTTAGTGATAGGACCGTGGCTATTATGCTTGAGCTTATTCAGGGTGAGGGCGGAATTAATGTAGCAAGTAAAGAATTTGTGCTAGGGTTAAAGAAAATTTGCCAAGAGAAGAATTTGCTTTTAATTGTAGATGAAGTGCAAACTGGTGTTGGCCGCACAGGAAAATTATTTTGTTATCAGCACTATGGTATTATTCCTGATATTATGACTTTAGCCAAGGCTTTGGGTGGAGGCCTGCCGATTGGAATGATGGTTGTTAAGAAAGAGATTTCTGATACTTTGGGCCCGGGAATGCATGCTTCTACTTTTGGTGGCGGGCCGGTAATTTGCCGGGCCGCGCTTGCGGTATTAAAGGTAATTCAAGAAGAGAAGCTTCTTTCTAATGTGCAGAAAATGGGAGATTATCTATTTAATAAACTTAGTGAATTAAAAAATAAATATCCGGTGATTAAGGAAGTCAGGGGCTTGGGCTTGATGCTTGGCGTAGAGCTTGGTATTGAAGGGAAATCAATAGTTGAGAAATGTTTTGAGAAAGGCCTTTTAATTAATTGCACGCATGAAAAAGTTTTGAGGGTTATGCCGGCGTTAAATACTACGAAAAAGGAAATCGATAGGGCGGTTTGGATAATAGAAAAAACAGTTAGTAATTTATAAAATTAGGAAAAATATGAAAAAAGATTTAATAAGTATAAAGGATTTAAGTTCGGGTGAAATCAAAGATTTATTCAAGCTTACTGCTAAAATAAAGAAAAATAAATTTAGCAAGGTTTTGTCGGGTAAAACCATTGCACTTATTTTTCAAAAGCCGTCTAATAGGACGCGTGTTTCTTTTGAAGTGGGAATGTATCAGCTGGGTGGAAATTCTATTTATTTATCTCCTAGCGAAATAAACTTGGGAGTGAGAGAGTCAATAAAAGATGTGGCAAAGACTCTTTCTCGTTATATCGATGGTGTAGTTTTGCGCACATTTGAGCATAAAAATGTTGTTGAAATGGCTAAGTATTGCGATAAGCCGGTGATTAATGGCTTGTCGGATTTCTCGCATCCTTGTCAGGGTTTGGCGGATATTTTTACTGTGTTGGAAAATATTAAGAAATCTAAGAATATAACTTTAGTTTATGTTGGTGATGGAAACAATGTTTGCAATTCTTTGCTTTATGCTTGTTCTAAATTAGGTATTAATATTAATGTGGCTACTCCTAAGGGTTATGAGCCAAACAAAGAAGTTGTTGAGGAGTCGAGGGGATTTGCTAAGCTTAGTAAATCTGAGGTTAATTTATTTACTGATCCATTTTTGGCAGCTAAAGATGCAGATGTTATTTATACTGATGTATGGGCAAGTATGGGGCAGGAAGAAGAAACTGAAAAAAGGAAAATTATCTTTAAGGATTTTCAGATTAACGCTAATTTGATGCGTTTTGCTAAGAAGTCTTGTTTAGTGATGCATTGTTTGCCGGCGCATCGCGGGGAAGAGATTACTGATGAGATAATTGACAGTAAGAATTCTGTAGTGTTTGATCAGGCGGAGAATCGTATGCATGTGCAGAAGGCTATCCTTATTAAGTTATTAGGTAAACGGCAATTGTTTAGACACGTAAATCGTAATTCGTAAATGGTAAATTGTAATTTGTTAAGAAGTAAGGAAATCAAGAAGTTTGAAGATTTAGAAGCTTGGCAGATTTCTCATAAATTAGTTCTTGAGATTTACAAAGTAACCGTAGAATTTCCTAAAGAAGAACAGTATGGCATAGTTAGTCAGTTGCGTAGGGCCGCATTGTCAGTTACTTCAAATATTGCCGAGGGTTTTAGTAGGTTTCATTTTAACGATAAGGTTAAGTTTTATTATAATAGCAGGGGCTCTTTAAGTGAAGTGCGTAATTGTATTATACTTGCTTTTGATTTGAATTATTTGAATAAAGATATTTATTTTAAACTTTTGGATAATTCGGAAAGGGTTCTTAAATTAATTAACGGATTAATTCGTTCTATTGAGAAGCAACAATAATTACGATTTACGAATTACCAATTACGAATTACGTTTTTAGGAGGGGAGTCATGAAGAAGGTAATATTGGCGTATTCAGGTGGATTAGATACCTCGTGTATTGTGCGTTGGCTTGTTGACAGGGGTTATGAAGTAATTTGTTTTGTCGCAGACCTTGGGCAGGGCTTGGGTAAAGGTGAAGACTTAAAAAAGATTGAAGAGCGGGCAAAAGCAGCTGGTGCTTCTAAGGTTTATATTAAGGATTTACAGGATGAGTTTATTGATGATTTTATTGTTCCAGCATTAAAGGCAGGCGCAATTTATGAGGGTAAATATCTCCTGGCCACTGCGTTGGGCCGGCCGCTAATTGCTAAGCACTTGGTTGATATTGCGCATAAAGAAAAAGCTCAGGCAGTTGCACATGGATGTACTGGAAAAGGAAATGATCAGGTGCGTTTTGAGGTTACGGTAAATATTCTTGATCCTAAACTAGAGATTTTGGCTCCAGTGCGTGAATGGGAATTCAAATCGCGCGAAGAGGAGATAGAATATGCGCTTTCAAATAATATTCCTATTGATGTTACCAAAAAGAAGCCTTATAGCATTGACCGCAATATTTGGGGAATTAGCATTGAGGCAGGCGTGTTAGAGGATTTAGAGCAGGAGCCTCCGGAAGATGCCTATTTAATTACTAAATCGCAAAATCATGCATCCGGTTATCCCAAATATCTAGAGATAACTTTTGAAAAAGGCGTTCCTAAAAAGATAGACGGAAAAGCTTATAGTTTAAAGGACCTTATCATTTATTTAAATGAGGTTGGAGGATGTTATGGTGTTGGCCGGGCAGATTTGGTAGAAAATCGTTTAGTGGGAATCAAGTCTCGTGAAATTTATGAGGCTCCTGCAGGAACAATTCTTTACACTGCCCACAAGGAATTAGAGAGCCTTGTTTTCGACCGGGAATTGGCGCATTTTAAAGAAATTATTACTTTGAAATATTCGGAATTGGTATATTATGGGCTTTGGTATTCTTCTTTAAAGACAGCGCTTGATGGTTTTGTGAATGTTACTCAGAAACAAGTATCTGGAAAAATAAGGCTTAAGCTTTTTAAGGGAACTTGTGTTGCAGTTTCCCGTAAGTCAGAGAATTCTTTATACAAAAAAGAATTAAGCACCTATGGCAAAGAAGATAAATTTGATCAGAAGCTGGCAGAAGGGTTTATTCGGCTCTGGGGAATGCCTTATAGAAAGTAGGTAGAAAAAATGGCGAAGAAATTATGGGGCACAAGGTTTCAAAAGAAGACTAATGCTTTGGTGGATAAATTTACTTCAAGTATCAGCTATGACCACAGGTTAGCAAAATATGATATTTTGGGCAGTATTGCCCACGCCAAGATGCTTGGAAAACAGAAAATTATTCCTACTGTTGATGCAAATAGTATTGTTAAAGGCTTGAGCATAATTTTAAAAGATGTAGAGAGCGGTAAGTTTAAGCCTAATTTGCAAGCAGAGGACATACATTCCAACATTCAGGAGTTACTGGAAAAGAAAATTGGCCAAGCTGCCCAGAGGCTACATACTGCGCGTTCTCGTAATGACCAGATTGCTTTAGATATTAAGTTGTATTTAAAGGATGAGATTAAGTTGCTTTTAGGCGCAATTTCTTGTTTGCAGAAATCAATTCTAGTTTTTGCAAAGAATAATTCCAATGTTGTTATCCCTAGTTATACACATTTACAAGGAGCGCAGTGTGTTTTATTGGCGCATCATTTACTTGCTTATATTGAGTTTTTAGAACGTGATAAAGAAAGGATTATTGATGCTGGTAAGCGTATTGATTCTATGCCTTTGGGCAGCTGTGCGCTTTCTGGGACAGGTTTGAATATTGATCGGGAATTTGTGCGTAAGGAGCTTGGTTTTAATTCGGTTACCGCAAACAGTATTGATAGTGTTAGCGACAGGGATTTTGTCATTGAGGTTTTAGCAGATCTATCAATTGCCGCAGTGCATTTATCGCGGATTGCTGAAGATTTAATCCTTTGGTCAACTAAGGAATTCAATTTTATTGATATTGATTTTTCATTTTGCACAGGTTCTAGTATTATGCCGCACAAAAAGAATCCCGATGTGCTAGAGCTTATTCGTGGATTAACTGGAAAAGTTATCGGGGATTTGTCAAACATCTTAATATTGATGAAGGGCCTTCCTTTGGCTTATAATCGTGATTTGCAGTTAGATAAGCCTCCGCTTTTTAGCGGCGTGGATACGATAAAAGACATTTTTAAAATATTTCTTACTTCTGGTCCTAACTTTTTTGAATATTTCTTCAATTCGCTTAAAGTTAAACCAGAAAGTTTTCTTCCCTTATCTAAACAATCCCTGACTAGCCTGCCTACGATATCATGCGCCTCTCTACAAGATACG
>JACROS010000039.1:0-6026 GCA_016214325.1 Candidatus Omnitrophota bacterium
CGGCTTCTTCCGGCTTTTCCAACTACTATAGCCTCATGCTCAACATTCCCGATTTGGCCAATTGTAGCATGACAATCTAAACTTACCAATCTCACTTCTCCAGAAGGAAGCTTAATATGTGCATGATCACCTTCTTTGGCCATAATCTGAGCAGAACCGCCAGCGCTTCTTACAATCTGTCCACCTTGGCCTTTATTAATCTCAATATTATGAACCAATGTGCCTGAAGGAATATATCGAATCAAAAGATTGTTGCCATTTTTTATTTCAATGTCTTTTTGGTTTGAAGAAATAATTATATCTCCGACTTTAAGATCAAGTGGTGCTAACATATAACGTTTAATCTTATTTGGATATTCCAATAAAGCTATCCGAGCAGAACGGTTTGGATCGTACTCTATTCCAATAACCTTAGCCGGCTGATCATAAATATTACGTTTGAAATCAATTAAACGCAGCATTCTCTTATGTCCGCCGCCTTGATGCCTGACTGTAATTCTTCCATAAGAATTTCTCCCGCCTGTTTTCTTTTTTGGGATTAACAATGATTTCTGCGGTTTATCTTTAGTTATTTCTGCAAAATCTGCCCCTGTCATAAAACGCCTTGAGGCTGTAGTTGGATTATACTTTTTTATTCCCATTATGCGCTCTCTATCTTTTGTCCAGCTTTTAAAGTTACAATTGCCTTCTTTGTACTCGGCGTTCTACCAAGCTGATGCCTGACTCTCTTGAGTTTGCCTATTGAGATAAAGGTATTTACGTCTTTTACCTTAACTTTATAAGCCTGTTCAACTGCCTGTTTAATTTGAATTTTATTGGCTCCATTATGCACCAAGAATAAATACTTTCCTTCTGGTTCATGTAAAGTAGATTTTTCTGTGCGAATAAGCGCCTTTATAATGTCATATGAGTTAATCATTTTTTAAGCCTATCTGTTAATTTTTGTAAACCGCTTTTTGTAATAATAAACTTCTTGTGCGCCATAACTTCATAAGCATGTGTGTCATTAGCAATGTTGATATCGAGAAAATCAATGTTTCTCGCAGCTAATTTTAAGTTGTTGTTTATTTTCTCAATCACCACTAAAATCGAACTTTCTTTCTTATCTAACACCTTGAGATTGTTCAATATTTTTACAGCTTCTTTAGTTTTTGATTTTTCAATCTTTATATCGTCCAAAACAATAAAATTGTTTTCTTTTACTTTAGCATTGAGTGTTGATTTCAAGGCAAGAGCCCTGATTTTCTGAGGTATGCTTAAATAAAAGCTTCTTGGATGCGGGCCAAACACTACACCACCATGGCGCCAAAGAGGCGAACGAGTTGAACCAACTCTTGCTCTTCCAGTACCCTTTTGCTTCCAAGGTTTACGGCCACCACCGGAAACTTCTCCACGAGTTTTTGTAGCAGCCAAGCCTTTTCTTTGATTTGCCCTAAAAGCATTTACTGCCTGATAAATTGCTGCTTCATTTACTACACCATCAAATACAGTAGTGTTCAATTTAATAGTGTCAACTTCCTTGCCTTCAGTGTTAAATATAGGTAATGTAATGGCTTCCATATTAGTTATCTCTATTTCTTGGCCGGTTTCTTTGTGGCGGAAGAAACTGCAGTGTGCGCCTTAGGAATCCGAACTTTCTTTGCTTTGTTTATAATCACATAACTATTCTTATATCCAGGAACAGCCCCTTTTACTAGAATTACATTATTCTCAAGGTCTGTCTTAATTACTTTCAGATTTTGAATGGTTTTGCGTACTGCTCCCATATGGCCAGGTAAATGATGTCCCTTAAAAACTCTTCCAGGAGTTGTAGATGATCCAATAGATCCGATTCTGCGATGCGAAGTTGAACCGTGAGTTTGAGGGCCGCCTTTCCAGTGCCATCTTTTCATACCTCCCTGAAAACCTTTTCCGATAGAAATTCCAATTATATCAACTTTTTCACCAACATTAAATATATCAACTTTTAATTCATCTCCAACCTTGTACTCTTTGCCGGATTCTTTTTTAACCTCACGGATAAATCTGCAGGGTTTAACATTAATCTTCTTAAATAAACCAGCTTGCGGTTTCTTAACATGCTTGTCCTTTACTGCATCAAAACCGATCTGAATTGATTTATCATTGACCATCAAGACAGGACACGGCCCTGCTTCAATGGCGGTTACTGCCACCATTTTACCATCGTCCGTAAAAACCTGCGTCATTCCAATCTTTTTTCCTAATATTCCAGTCATTTTAAGTCAAAACTCAAAAATAAAAAGGCAAACAAATTACCCTCTTATCTTTGCCTTTTTATTTAATTTCTACATCTACCCCAGCTGGTAGATTCAGTTTTCTCAAAGAATCAATCGTCTTTGCTGTCGGTTCATAAATATCAATCAAACGTTTATGCGTGCTTAAACTAAATTGCTCCCTAGACTTTTTATCAATTACCGGGCTGCGCAACACAGTATAAAGCTCGCGCTTTGTTGGAAGCGGCACAGGGCCAGAGATTCTGGCACCTGTGCGTTTTGCCGTCTCAACAATTTCTTCAACTGCCTGATCTAACAGACGATGATCGTATGCTTTTAATCTGATTCTAATTTTTTGCATTTTCTTTACGCAATTATCTCTGTAACAACACCTGCACCTACTGTATGTCCGCCTTCACGAATAGCAAAGCGGGACTCTTTTTCCATGGCGATAGGAGTAATCAACTCTACTTCTAAACCCACGTTGTCACCGGGCATAACCATTTCTGCGCCTTGAGGAAGTGTAACCGCGCCGGTTACATCCGTAGTCCTGAAATAGAACTGTGGGCGGTATCCTTTGAAGAATGGTGTATGCCTTCCACCTTCTTCTTTTGTCAGAATATAAACCTGGGCCTTAAACTTTGTATGTGGAGTAATTGATTTTGGAGCAGCAATAACCATGCCGCGCTCAATATCGGTTTTGTTAATACCTCTTAACAGTAAACCAACATTATCTCCAGCTTGTCCTTCATCTAGCAATTTCCTAAACATTTCAATACCAGTTACAACTGTCTTTTTTACATCCGGCCTCAAACCAATTACTTCAACTTCTTCGCTGAGTTTGACCTTACCACGTTCAATTCTTCCGGTTGCAACAGTACCCCTACCTTCAATACTAAATACATCCTCAACTGCCATTAACAATGGCTTGTCCATTTCTCTTGTAGGCATAGGAATAAAGTCATCCGCTGCTTTCATCAGGTCAAGAATGCATTTTGCATCAGCACCATTAGGATCAGTTGCAGCCATCGCTTTAGAAGCACTACCTCTAATAATTGGAGTTTTGTCTCCTGGATAACCATATTTTGTTAACAACTCTCTGACTTCCATTTCAACTAAGTCCAAAAGTTCTGCATCGGTAACGAGATCAACTTTATTTAAAAACACAACCATTGCTGGTACATTTACCTGTCTGGCTAAAAGAATATGCTCTCTTGTCTGAGGCATAGGGCCGTCAGCAGCAGAAACTACCAGTATAGCTCCATCCATCTGAGCCGCGCCAGTAATCATGTTCTTAATATAATCAGCATGTCCAGGACAGTCAATATGAGCATAATGACGATTATCTGTTTCGTATTCAACGTGAGCTACGGAAATAGTTACAACTTTTGTTTCGTCTCTAACAGTACCACCTTTTGCAATGTCAGCATATTCTCTTGCTTGGGCCTTTCCAAGTTTTGACAATACACTTGTAATCGCTGCTGTTAAAGTTGTTTTTCCGTGATCAATATGTCCGATGGTTCCAATGTTAACATGCGGCTTTGACCTTACAAATTTTTCTTTAGCCATTTCTACACACCTCCTGTTTGGTTTAAAGGTTTCTTCTTACACCTGCAGTAGAAAAACCTGCAACGATTTTTTCAGCAACATGCCCGGGGACTTCTGTGTAAAACGAAGGCTCCATTGTATACGAAGCACGGCCCTGTGTCAAGCTTCTTAATGATGTTGCATAATTAAATATTTCAGCCAGTGGAACATTGGCCCTTATTGTACGCAAATTAAAACGTTGTGCAAGAGAAATTATTTTTGCACGACGGCTGCTTAAATCACCAATAACTTGGCCCATATATTCTTCTGGAACAATAACTTCCATGTCCATAATTGGTTCTAATAAAACTGGATTTGCTTTTCTCATTCCGTCGGTAAATGCAAGTGAACCCGCCATCTGAAATGCAAGCTCAGAAGAATCAACATCATGATACGATCCATCAACTAAAATTGTTCTTACATCTGTTACAGGATATCCAGCTAACACGCCGCTTTTTGCAGCACCCATAATTCCTTGTTTTACTGCTGGAATAAATTCACGAGGAATTGCACCACTTTTTATTTTATCTTCAAAAGTAATTCCTGTTCCGGGAGTTTCTTGCGGCTCCATTTCTAAAACGACATGGCCATATTGTCCGCGGCCACCAGACTGTGAAATAAATTTTCCAACAATAGTAACTTTCTTTTTCAAAGTTTCACGGTAAGCAACTTGTGGTGTACCAACTTGAGCAGCCACATTAAACTCGCGTAAAATTCTATCAATAATTATTTCCAAATGCAACTGCCCCATACCAGCAATTAATGTTTGGCCGGTTTCTTGATTATATACAACTCTAAAAGAAGGATCCTCATCTTCTAATTTATGTAAAGCCATACCCAACTTTTCCTGATCATCTTTTGATTTTGGTTCTACTGCCTGTTGAATAACCGGCTCTGGAAAGCGCATGGCTTCAATTAAAATTGGATTTTTTTCTGTACAAAGCGTATCTCCAGTTTTTGTTTCTTTTAAACCAACAGCTGCAGCAATTTCTCCGCAAGTAATACTCTCCACAATCTCCTGCCTATTTGCATGCATCTTTACAATTTTAGTAACTCTTTCTCTTTCTCTTTTTGTAGCATTTTGAATATATGAACCAGCTGTTAATGTTCCGGAATAGACCCTGATATAGTTAAGCTTACCAACATAAGGATCTGTAGCAACCTTAAAACACAACGCGCAAAAAGGAGCGCTCTCTGAGGTTTTGATTTCTTCAAACTCACCTGTATCGGGATTAGTCCCTTTAATAGGTGGTAAATCTAACGGGGAAGGAAGATAATCACGCACAGCATCTAAAACCAACTGAATCCCTTTATTTTTAAAACTAGACCCACAAAGCACAGGCACAAATTTGTTTGCAATGGTAGTGCTTCTGATTGTAGATTTAATCTGCTCAACACTAATTTGTTTTCCATGCAGATAATCTTCCATCATTTTATCATCAACTTCAGCAATCTTCTCAATCATAACATTGCGCAATCTATCTACTTCCGCAGTCAGATCTGCAGGAACATCAACAGTTTCAAAATCTTTTCCCAGATCATCCTGATAAAGGCAAAGTTTATTCTCTACTAAATCGATAATTCCTTTAAAATCATTTTCTTTGCCAAAAGGCAGCTGAATTGCAGCGACATTTGCCGCAAGCCTCTTGTGCATCTGGTCTATAACCTCGAAAAAGTTGCTTCCAGTACGATCCATTTTATTTACAAATGCAATCCTTGGTACTTCATAGCGATCAGCCTGACGCCAAACCGTTTCTGACTGAGGTTCAACTCCTCCAACGCCGCAGAAAACCACCACTGCTCCATCAAGCACTTTTAGAGATCTTTCAACCTCAATAGTAAAATCAACGTGGCCGGGAGTATCAATTATGTTAATTTGAATATCTTTCCATGCACAAGTTGTAGCAGCAGCTGTAATTGTGATTCCCCTTTCTTGCTCCTGAACCATCCAGTCCATAGTAGCAGTTCCGTCATGAACTTCTCCCAGCTTATATGTACGGCCAGTGTAAAAAAGAATACGTTCAGTAGTTGTTGTCTTTCCTGCATCAATGTGTGCTATGATTCCAATATTTCTTAATTTGTCTAATGCTATTTTCTTCATTTTATCCTTAAGTTAATACTTCAGACTGTTAGAATAATTTTTTAAATTACCACCTGAAATGCGCAAATGCTTTATTTGATTCTGCCATTTTGTGCGTATCATCA
>JACROS010000039.1:6065-16605 GCA_016214325.1 Candidatus Omnitrophota bacterium
AGCCTATCCTGCATGGATCTGCCCTTTTTGGTTTTAGCAAAATCCCTGATCCAGCGCAACGCAATTGAAGTACCTCTCTCTTGCCTTACTTCTATTGGAACCTGATAAGTAGCTCCACCTACTCTGCGAGGCTTAACCTCAAGACGAGGACGCGCATTATCAAGAGCCTTATGAAAAATCTTTAAGATATCTGGCTCATTAAGCTGTTTCTTTACCGTCTCAAAGGCATTGTAAACGATAATTTCTGCTGTAGATTTTTTACCTTTAAGCATAACCATGTTTATAAATTTAGCTACAATTTTACTGTTAAATTTTGGATCTGCTAAAATTTCTTTTTCCTGCGCTTTTCTTCTTCTCATTTAGGCCTCTTTGCTCCGTATTTCGAGCGGGACTTTCTGCGTTGATTAACTCCCGCTGCATCCAATGTTCCCCTAACAATATGATACCTAACACCGGGTAAATCCTTAACTCTTCCGCCTCTAACCAAAACTATAGAGTGTTCCTGTAAATTATGCCCTTCTCCAGGAATATACGAAGTTGCTTCAATTCCTGTTGTAAGCCTTACCCTTGCAATTTTTCTTAAGGCTGAGTTCGGTTTCTTTGGAGTCATTGTACGCACCTGCAGGCAAACTCCTCGCCTCTGTGGACAACCTTTTAATGCAGGTGATTTAGTTTTCTTATTTTTTGAAATCCTTCCGAACCTAATTAATTGTGAAATTGTAGGCATAATTTTATTCCTTTACAGTTACTTTTTCAGTTTCTTCAGTTATTGTTTTTGCCTGATCTTTTTGCGAAGCTTGTTTAACCACATCTATTTTTCTATGGTCAGAGAAACCAGTTCCCGCCGGAATAAGATGCCCGACGATTACATTCTCTTTTAATCCAAATAATTCATCATGTTTTCCGGATGTAGCTGCCTCAGTAAGCACTCTTGTTGTTTCCTGAAAGCTTGCTGCAGAAATGAAACTCTCAGTAGTTAAAGAAGCCTTGGTAATACCTAAAAGTAACGGAGTTGCCTGAGCAGGTTTACCGCCTTTCTTTAATACACGAGAATTCTCTTTTTGAAATTTCCATTTATCAACCTGTTGAGTAGCCAAGAATTCAGTATCACCCGGATCCTCAATTCTAACCTTCTTCAACATCTGCCTAATAATAACCTCAATGTGCTTATCGTTAATACGTACACCTTGTAAGCGATAAACTTCCTGAACTTCATTTACAAGATATTCCTGCAAGAATTTATCTCCGCAAACACGAAGATAATCTTGCAAAACGACTGGGCCATCAGTTAACTGCTGGCCTGCCGAAACTTTATCTCCTTTATAAACATTAGGATGCTTGCCATGAGGAATAACATATTCTCTTTGCATACCTGTTGTAGATTTAACAATAATGACACGCTGGCCTTTTTTAGTTTCACCAAACTCTACAAAACCGTCAATTTCACTTATAATTGAAGGATCTTTTGGCCTTCTTGCTTCAAATAATTCTGCAACTCTAGGAAGACCTCCAGTAATATCTCTTGTCTTCATAACCAAACGAGGTATCTTTGCCAAAAGTTCACCTGCGCCCATTTGCTGCCCGTCTTTTACCATAATATGAGCACCAATTGGAATCGGATAAATACCCATAACTTCTTTTGTCTGGTTCAAAATAACGATTTGCGGATGGTAATCCTGCTTGTGTTCAACCACAACGCGTTCAATTAATTTTGTTACAGGATTTAATTCTTCTTTAACGGTAATGTTTTCTTTTAAATCTTCAAATTTAACTTCACCGCCGACTTCAGTTAAAACTGGGAAAGTATACGGATCCCAGCGAACATAAGCAATACCCTTATTAACTTCCTCTCCATCAGCAATGCTAATAAAAGAACCTTGAGGCACAGGATTGCGTTCAAGTTCTCTTCCTTGCTTATCATTAATACTAATGGACCCATTTCTATTTAAAACAATAAACTCTTTATTTTTCTCAGTAACACGTAAGCTGTGATATTTAACAATACCCTTATTCTTTGACTTCAAGAAAGACTGCGCAACAACTCTTGATGCAGTTCCTCCAATATGGAACGTTCTCATGGTTAACTGGGTTCCAGGTTCACCAATACTCTGTGCAGCAATTACGCCAACGCACTCTCCCAATTCAACCAATCTTCCTGAAGCAAGGTTTCTTCCGTAGCATCTTGCACAAACACCTCTGCCAGACTCACAAGTTAAAACACTGCGAATACGAATCTTTTCAATTCCCAGCTTTTCTATCATATCCGCTTTTTCTTCAGAAATAATACTTCCAGCTTCCACAATCTGCTCGTCAGTAATAATGTCTACAACATTATCCAAAGCAACTCTTCCAACAATTCTATCCTTAAGGCTAACCACAACTTCGTCACCTTCAATAATTGCAGCGACAGTTATACCATTAAGAGTTCCACAATCATCTTCCACTACAATTACTTCCTGAGCAACATCAACAAGCCTTCTGGTTAGATAACCAGCATCTGCTGTTTTTAAAGCTGTATCAGCCAAACCTTTTCTAGCACCATGTGTTGATAAGAAATACTCCAAAACATTTAAGCCTTCCCTAAAATTTGCGGTAATAGGGCTCTCAATAATTTCACCTGAAGGCTTTGCCATAAGGCCTCGCATACCAGCTAACTGCCTAACCTGATCGCGGGATCCTCGAGCGCCAGAATCAGCCATTAAGAAAATTGGATTAAAAGCTGGCATACCTTTAAACAATAAATCAGAAATACTATTTGTGGCATGGGTCCAAGTATCAATTATCTTAGATTTTCTTTCACTGCTGGTAATGATACCTTTTCGATACTGATCCTCAACTTTTGCAACTTCACCCTTGGCTTCTTTTAAAACTTCTTGTTTAGCACCAGGAACCTCTAAATCGTTAATACCAATAGATATCCCACCTTGGGTTGCAGTGGCAAAACCAAGGCGCTTAATATCATCAAGGAGTTTTACAGTTGCGCTATGCCCAAAACGTTTATGACACTCAACCACAATATCCCCAACTTTAGATTTATTTAATTCTCTATTCACAAAACCAAAACCTTCAGGAAGAACCTGATTAAAAATAACCCTTCCAACTGTAGTTGTAATTAACTGCCTTCCTGAAACTACTGTTTTCTCATCCATATCAAAAATTGAATCTACGCGCAGTTTAATCTTGGAATGCAAAACTACTGCCTTATCTTCTAAAGCTACCAAAACCTCATCCACGCTTCCAAAAGCCTTGCCTTCACCGATTGAACCGGGTTTTTCTTTAGTTAAATATGATGTTCCTAAAATAATATCCTGAGTAGGGCTGACAATCGGCCTTCCATCTGCAGGAGAAAATATATTATTAATTGAAAGCATGAGGATTTTTGCTTCAAGCTGAGATTCAAGAGACAAAGGAACATGCACTGCCATCTGATCACCGTCAAAGTCCGCATTAAAAGCTGTACAAACTAAAGGATGAATTTTAATTGATTTTCCTTCAATTAACACTGGTTGAAATGCCTGAATACCTAAACGGTGCAAAGTAGGTGCACGGTTTAACATTACTGGATGATCTTTAATTACTTCATCAAGGATATCCCAAACCTCAATCTTGCCACGCTCCACCATTCTGCGAGCACCTTTGACACTATGCACAAACCCTTTTTCTTTTAATTTCTTTATGATAAACGGCTCAAATAATTCTAGCGCCATTTGTTTTGGTAACCCGCACTCGTGCAATTTCAATTCCGGGCCAACTACGATTACTGAACGCCCAGAATAATCAACACGCTTACCTAAAAGATTCTGACGAAAACGCCCTTGCTTACCCTTAAGCATATCTGAAAGGGACTTTAACGGACGATTATTTGCACCCATTACAGGCTTACCATGCCTGCCATTATCCATCAACGCATCTACTGCTTCCTGAAGCATGCGTTTTTCGTTTCTAATAATGATTTCTGGAGCACTTAACTCAATAAGTTTTCTTAAACGATTATTACGATTAATTACCCTGCGGTATAAATCATTTAAATCTGAAGTAGCAAATCTTCCGCCATCCAATGGAACCAACGGCCTTAAATCCGGCGGAATAACCGGCAACATTTCCAAAACCATCCAATCTGGATGATTGCCAGATTTCTTAAAATCTTCAACTATTTTTAAATTCTTAATTCCTTTTCTATTATTTAAAACATCCTTTGTTTTTTCCATGTCTCGGCGAATCTTACGGCATTGAGCATCCAGGTCAATTTCTTTTAATAGATCTCTAATTGCCTCTGCACCGATTTTCGCCTTAAAGTTTGTTCCATACTTTGTTAAGGCCTCTTGATATTGCTCTTCAGTTAAAAGCTGTCTTTTCTTTAAAGCAGTAGTTCCTGGATCAACAACTACATATTCCTCGTAATAGATAATTTTTTCTAAGTCTCTTAGGCCGATATCAAGCAAAGCACTCATGCGGCTGGGGACTGCCTTAAAAAACCAGATATGTGTAACTGGAGCTGCTAATTCAATGTGCCCCATCCTATCGCGGCGCACTGAAGAATGATCCACTACAACCCCGCAACGGTCGCAAGTTGTACCTTTAAACTTAATACCTTTATATTTGCCGCAATTACACTCCCAGTCACGTACCGGACCAAAAATCTTTTCGCAAAACAAACCATCTTTTTCTGGCTTGAGCGTACGATAGTTAATAGTTTCTGCCTTTTTAACTTCACCCTTTGACCAAGACTTTATCACCTGAGGAGAAGCGATCTTTATGCTTATGTTATCGAAGGAAACTATTTCATCCATTTTATTTTCCCGGTTATTTGGCCTTTTCTGTCCGAATATCTAATCCTAGGCCCTGCAATTCTTTTATCAAAACGTTAAACGACTCTGGTGTTCCATGCGTTAAACGTTGTTCCCCTTTTACAATTGCTTCATAAATCTTTGTTCTGCCAACAACATCGTCACTTTTAACAGTAAGCATTTCCTGCAAAGTAAACGCTGCACCGTAAGCCTCAAGCGCCCAAACTTCCATTTCACCAAGCCTCTGTCCTCCAAATTGTGCTTTTCCACCTAATGGCTGTTGGGTAACCAAAGAATACGGTCCGATTGAACGAGCATGAATCTTTTCATCTACTAAGTGGATTAATTTCAGAATATACATATAACCCACTGTAACTCTATGATCAAAGGCATCTCCGCTAAAACCGTCATATAGCACGGTTTTACCATCTTCGGAAAGCCCGGCTTTCTTAAGCATTTCTTTAATTTCTGATTCTGTTGCACCGTCAAAAACAGGACAGCTCATCTGTAAACCAAGTGCTTTTGCAGCCCAGCCAAGATGTGTTTCTAGAATCTGCCCGACGTTCATACGAGAAGGAACGCCCAACGGATTTAACACTACCTCAACAGGTGTACCATCCGGCATAAACGGCATATCTTCCTCACGCACAATCCTTGCCACCACACCCTTATTTCCATGGCGTCCAGCTAATTTATCCCCTTCAGCAAGCTTTCTCTTAGTGGCAATATAGACTACCACTCTTTTTAATACTCCTGCTGGCAATTCATCGCCACGACGGACTTTCTCAATTTCCTGTTCTTGCTCTGCCAAAAGTTCCTGAATCTGTTCGTCAAAAGAAGCAGCTAGAATTTTTGCTTCTTCATTGTCGCTTAAATCCATCTTCTCAGCTTTTTTCTTATCAATTCCCAAAAGCTGTGCCATACGGCTGATTTTCTCTACCTGAACAAATTCTATTTCCTGTTTATAGTATGCTTTTAGCTCTCTAATTGCAGAAATCTCTTTACTCTTTTCTTCTTTTGATTTCCTACCACGATCTTTACGTGCAAAAACATGCACATCAATTACCGAACCCTCAACACCAGGAGGAACAATCAAAGAAGTATCCCTTACATCACCGGCTTTCTCGCCGAAGATTGCACGCAGCAGCCTTTCTTCAGGAGATGGTTCCGAGTCAGTTTTAGGAGTAATTTTTCCGACGAGAATATCACCAGGCTCAACTTCTGCGCCAATTCTAATAACTCCACTTTCGTCAAGATTTCTCAATGCTTCTTCGCTTACATTAGGAATATCACGAGTCATCTCTTCATTTCCAAGACGTGTTTCTGTAGCCTCAATTTCAAATTCTTCAACATGAATAGATGTAAACGCATCTTCCTTAACCAGTTTTTCACTGATTAAAATTGCGTCTTCAAAATTATAACCACGCCAAGGCATAAAAGCTACCAACACATTTCTTCCTAATGCCAACTCACCATTTCTTGTAGCAATTCCATCTGCAATAATCTGGCCTTTTTCAACATGATCACCTAGTTTCACAATCGGCCTCTGGTTTAAACATGTATCTGCATTAGTGCGCAAGAATTTCATCAAATGATAAATCTTTTTTCCAACGCTAATGGAAGAAGAATCAACACTAGTAACTTTTCCTGACTCCTCAGCAATAACAACCGTTCCAGAATCACGCGCAACTTTTTCCTCCATATTTGTCCCAACTAAAGGAGGTTCTGTAATCATTAACGGAACAGCCTGTCTTTGCATGTTTGAACCCATTAAAGCACGGTTTGCATCGTCATGCTCAAGAAATGGGATCAATGAAGCTGCCACTGATACTAATTGTTTCGGCGACACATCCATGTATTCCACTTGCTTACCTGGCACTTTAGGAAAATCATCTTTATAGCGGCAGGAAACCTCTTTATCAACAAAGTATCCGCTTTCATCAATTGGAACATTTGCCTGAGCTATAACTTTATCTTCTTCTATATCTGCAGTTAAATAATCTACTTTCTTGGTAACACGGCCGTCTTCAACTTTTCTATAAGGAGTTTCCAAAAGCCCTAACGGATTTACACGAGCATAGCTACTCAAAGAAGCAATTAAACCGATATTCGGGCCTTCAGGTGTTTCAATAGGGCAAACTCTGCCATAATGCGACGGGTGAATATCTCTTACTTCAAACCCTGCGCGCTCACGCGACAAACCGCCCGGACCAAGTGCGCTAAGCCTTCTTTTATGGGTCATTTCAGCTAAAGGATTAACCTGATCCATAAATTGCGACAACTGGCTTCTTCCGAAGAAATCACGAATTTGATTTGAAAGCAATTTAGAATTAATTAGATAGTGAACATTAAGATTATCAAATTCACCTAGGATGCTTAATCTTTCACGAATAGACCTTTCTACACGAGATAAACCGATACGCACCTGATTCTGAACTAATTCACCGACGGTTTTCACACGACGGTTGCCAAGATGGTCAATATCGTCAATCTTACCTACACCTTCTTTCAACCTAATCAAATATTCAATTACTTTAATTATGGTAGCAGAGTCAAGATTTCTTTTATCAAGTGAAACATCCATTCCGAGCTTACGATTTAAAATAAATCTTCCCGCTCTTTCCAAATCATATCGAGCCGGGTCAAAAAATAATCTATAAAATAAATTTTCTGCAGCTTCTTTTGTAATCGGCTCAGTTGGCCGCATTTTGCGGTAGAAATCCAAATATGCTTCTTCTTTATTCTTTGTAAAATCTTTTTTTAGGGTATTGGAGATCTCCGGATATTCTTTTCCAAAAGCAGACATTATTTCTGGATCGGTGGAAAAACCAAGAATCCTTAAGATTTGAGTTGCGGGAAAGTTTCTTCTGCGGTCAACATATGCAATTATTGTTTCAGTTAAGTCATATTTAAATTCAAGCCAGGCTCCACGATAAGGAATAACTCTTCCGTGGAATATTTTCTTGCCGGTCGGATGCATTTCCTCTTCAAAAGAAACTCCGGGTGAACGCTGCAGCTGGCTGACCACTACACGCTCATCACCATTAATGATAAAGGTGCCGGTTTCTGTCATTAGAGGAATCTCTCCGAAATAGGCATCCTGCTCTTTTGTTTCTTTAGGAGTAGTTAACCTAAACTTAACTTTTAACGGAGCAGCGTATGTTACAGCACGTCTTTTTGATTCTGAAATATTGTACTTCGGCTTACCCAGCGAATAACTGATAAACTCAAGCTTTACAGAACGATTAGCATTTTCAATAGGAAAGACCTCCTCAAAGACTTCCTGCAACCCTTGATGCTTTTTCTCCTTTTGAGAAATATCAATCTGCAGAAATTCGCGGTAAGCTTCTAACTGAACATCCAAAAGATTCGGAAGCTCATATGTATCTTTTAACTTGGCGAAACTTTTTCTTTTTGTCATCTTTTTCCTATTATTTTGAGTTTCTTTAATTCAGCTTTTTTGCTTTAATAATTATTTTAATTCAACTGTTGCACCAGCAGCTTCCAATTTTTTCTTCATATCTTCTGCTTCTTCTTTTGGAACACCGTCTTTAATTGGTTTTGGAGCTGCATCAACTAAATCTTTGGCTTCTTTTAAACCAAGATTTGTCATTGTTCTGACTTCTTTAATTACTGCAATTTTGTTTGCTCCAGCACTTGCTAGAACAACAGTAAAAGCAGTCTTTTCTTCTGCAGCAGGAGCTGCAGCACCAGCGCCGGCACCAGCAGCAGGAGCAGCCATCATTGGCATATTTGCTGTTACCCCAAACTTCTCTTCCAGTGCCTTTACCAAATCAGACAATTCCAAAACTGTCATTGTCTCAATTGATTTAATCATTTCCTCTAACTTCTCAGCCATTTCTTCCTCCTTTTAAACTTTTTAAGTTGTCTTTTTCTGTTTTACCTGATCCAAACAATAAACAAAGTTGCGTAAAATTTGGTTTAAGCTAATTACAAATCCTGATATAGGAGCATTCAAAGCCATAACTACCTGTGCCCTTAAAACTTCTTTTGAAGGAAGCTTTGCCATTGCTTCGATATCTTTTCTTGCCAAAAGCTTATCTTTAAGATATCCTGCGTCAAATTGCATTTTTTCATGGTCTTTTGCAAAAGCACAAATTGCCTTAGAAACATTTACCGGCTCATCTTTAGCAAAAATTAAACCACACGGGCCCTCAACTGAGCCCACTAAACCCTCAAGTCCCGCATCTTTTAAAGCCCGGCGAGCAACACTGTTTTTTACAACATAGAATGAAGCCCTTGTGCTTTTAAGATTCTGCCTTAATGCCGTAACATCAGGACTAGACAAACCAGAATATCTTATAACAAAAACAGCTTCTGATTCTTTTAAAGTATCTTTAATTCTGTTTTCTGAATTTTCTTTAACTATCAGGCTTATTTTTTTCATTTTAGATTACGAGCCTCAGGCCCGGATTCATTGAAGCACAAATTGACAAAGTGCGGACAAATTTGCCTTTTATTGATGCGGGTTTAGACTCATTGAGTGCTTCAATTACCTTTGAAGCATTGTCATATAATTTATCTGCCTCGAAAGAAACTTTTCCTACGGAAAGATGAATTCCTCCCTGCTTGTCAACCCTAAACTCAACCTTACCTTTTCTGACATCTTCAATTGCTTTAGTAATATCATTTGTTACAGTCCCTGTTTTTGGGCTAGGCATTAAACCACGCGGGCCTAAAACCTTACCAAGTTTACTCAGGTCCTTCATCATATCAGGAGTTGCGATTGCACAATCAAAATCCATGAATCCACCAGCCACTTTATCAATTAACTCTTGCCCACCGACCAAGTCTGCTTTGGCTTCTTTTGCTTGTCTTTCGTGTTCTCCTTTACAAAAAACCGCAACTCTAATTTTCTTTCCGGTTCCATGAGGTAAAACTACTGTACCTCTTACCATCTGATCAGATTTTTTTGTATCGACGTTTAAATTAAAATGAAGATCTACTGATCCATCAAATTTGGGAGGAATCATTTTCTTTATTACAGAAATAGCCTCCTTAAGCTGATATTGCTTATTTCTATCTAAGTTCTTTTCTGATTCGCTATATCTTTTGCTGTGAGCTTTCATATTTTTACCCCTCTACTACAATACCCATACTTCTAGCAGTTCCCGAAATAATCTTAAACGCCTGCTCAAAATCAGAAGTATTTAAATCCTGCATTTTTTGTTTAGCTATCTCTTCAACCTGTTTTTTTGTTACTTTACCTATTATCTCTTTACCAGCAATACCAGAAGCCTTTGCAAGATTAGCAGCACGCTTCAACAAAACAGATGATGGAGGGCTCTTTATTATAAAGGAAAAGGTGCGATCCTCATAAACACTGATTACAACTGGTAAAATTAAACCATCTCTGCCTTTGGTCTGGTCATTAAATTGCTTACAAAACTGCATAATATTTACACCATGCTGGCCCAATGCTGGACCGACTGGCGGAGCGGGATTTGCTGAACCTGCTGGAACGTGTAATTTAATTTGTGCGGTAATTTTCTTTGCCATTTTAGACTTTCTCCACTTGCCAATACTCTAACTCAACAGGAGTTGACCTTCCAAAAATTGAAACACTTACTTTAATCTTTCCTTTTTCAGGATGAATTTCATCAATTGTTCCGTTAAAATTTAAAAATGGACCCTCAGTAACCCTAACCTGCTCGCCTTTTTCAAAAACAATCTTGGGGCTTGGTTTAACCTGAGTTTCCTCAGTTCTTTTTAGAATATTATCAACTTCTTCT
>JACROS010000035.1 GCA_016214325.1 Candidatus Omnitrophota bacterium
CGAGTAGTGTTCCTGATGGTAAGCAAAAAAGCTACGAGCGCTATCTTTCTCGTTGGCGTCATCAGTGGGCAATAGATGAGCAGACTAATTTTACTTCTGAGTTTTATAAAATAAAAGATGAAGAACGAAAGATCTTGGACCCCAATAAGAATATACTTAAAGATTTCTTTTTCCGTGAATACGAGAAGGATTCTCAGCCTTTAACCTACGCATTATTCCATCATAGCTTTCCTTCTGCCAGCTTAGATTTATTGATGCAGAAGAATATTAATCATTGGTATAATCAATTAGATAAGCTTCCTGAGCTTTCTTTTACATTGCCGAGCTATCAAATCGGGGATTCAATGTTTTATTTTGAAAACAATAGCACTTTGTCAAGCTTAAGTAAAGGGCCAGATGTTTCTCCAACATCCCCGGAGAAGGTGAGTTTTACTCGTTTAGATACAACTAACAAGTTTTCTGTCCCGGTAAAGATTGCGATTTTTGATTTTACCCCTTTTGTAGGAAGCAGAGAAACAATTTACGATAGAGGGCTTGATGGAACTTCGCTTCCTGCGAGGACGATTTTTACCGCAGGCAGCGGTTTAAGTACAAAGTTTTACCGTAATTTTGATATTACAACTAGGTTTTTAGGTATGGAGATTAATGAGTTAAGGCATGTTTTGTCTCCGATTATAGATTATACCTATAATCATACGCCAACGATACCTGAGTCAGATTTGCGTCAGATTGATTCTGTGGATGCACTTACCTCCAGCAGTACTGCAAGTTTTGGCCTTGCCAATAAACTGCAGACTAAGCGAAATGGGATAAGCGTTGATTTGATTGATTTCAGGGTTACGAGTGCGTATAATTTTAGCCCTCAAGTCAGTAGTACATATAAAGGAGGAGGAGGTTTATCGGATTTATTTTTTAGATTAAAAGTTCTTCCTTATTCTTGGCTTAGGTTTGAATCTGACGCTACTTTTAATAACAGGGAAAATAGTTTTACCGACGTAAATTATGATTTTAGTTTTGACCTGGGCAAAGAACGTTCATTTGGTTTAGGGCAGAGATACCAACGCAGCGGCGGCAATCAGATTACTGAGTCATTTAATTGGAGGCTGACGCCTAAGTGGAAATTTAGCACATATCATAGATTTAATATTAATGGCGGGCCCGACTCAACAAATGGATTGCAGGAGCAGCAGTATACTTTTACTAGGGATTTGCATTGTTGGTTGATGGATGTAACCTTTAGGACCACAAAAAATGAAGGTTCAACTGTTTATTTTATGTTTAGACTGAAAGCATTCCCTGAGACAGCATTTGGTTTTAATCAAAGTTATCAGAGCCCAGAATCAGGCTCGCAATCCAATCCATAAAGCGAACAGCTTTTTTCTATCGTAAAATTTGATAGGGTGGCTGGAAAATTATATTTGAAAGGAAGTATTGGGTGAATATTTCAATTATTGGTTCTGGTTATGTTGGCCTAGTCAGCGGGACTTGTTTTGCTGAACTAGGCAATAAAGTTATTTGCGCAGACAATGATGCGAAAAAGATAGCCTTACTTAAGAATGGGCGGGTTCCAATATTTGAGCCGGGATTAGAGGAGTTAATAAAAAATAACTTAAAAAAGGGTAGACTAAAGTTTTCAACAAATATAAAAGAAGCTGTTATTAATTCAGAGGTTATTTTTATTGCTGTTGGCACGCCGCCGCTTGATAGCGGAGAAGCAGATTTAACTGGCATTGAGCATGTTGCTCGAAGTATTGCTCAAAATTTAACTGGTTATCGTTTAATCGTAGAGAAATCAACTGTTCCTGTAGAAACAGGTGAAAGAGTAAAACATACTATTGCAACTTATGTAAAACGTAAGATTAAATTTGATGTAGCTTCTAATCCAGAGTTTTTAAGAGAAGGCACTGCTATAAATGATTTCATGCATCCTGACCGGATTGTTATTGGTGTTGAATCAAAGAAAGCCCGTGACATTTTAACAAGTTTATATCAGCCCCTTAATGCTCCAATAGTTGTGACTAATATTAAATCAGCAGAACTAATCAAACATGCTTCAAATGCTTTTCTTGCCACAAAGATATCTTTTATTAATGCAGTGTCGAGAGTTTGCGATAAGGTTGGCGCAAATGTAGAAGAGGTTGCTAAGGGAATGTGCTTAGATAAAAGAATTGGCAGGGCATTCTTGGATGCTGGTATTGGTTATGGTGGTTCTTGTTTCCCTAAGGATCTAGATGCTTTTGTAACAATCTCAGAAAATGTTGGCTATGATTTTGATTTATTAAAAGCTGCAAGGCGCGTCAATGAAGAGCAGAAGAGTTTTTATCTTAAAAAGATAAAGGACGCTTTGTGGGTGCTTAAAGATAAAAATATTGGTATTCTGGGCCTTTCTTTTAAGCCAAATACCGATGATATACGCAGCGCTCCTTCTTTAGATATTATTAAATCTTTATTGCAGGATGGAGCTAAAGTTCGTGCTTATGACCCACAGGCAATGTTAAAGATAAAAAACGAAATAAACGGAATTACTCTTTGCAAGGATCCCTATGAGGTTGCAAGGCATGCAGATTGCCTTTTGGTTGTTACAGAATGGGATGAGTTTAAAGAGCTTGATTTTAAACGTCTAAAGAAGCAGATGCGCTGTGCTTTAATTATTGATGGAAGAAACATCTATGATCCTGAAGAAATGTCTAAATTTGGTTTTAAATATATTAGTATTGGCAGGCCAAGCCGTAAGGATGGGGGAAAATGAGCCAGTTTCTGATTGATTTTAAGAAAAAGATTCAAAAGAAAGAAATTAGCATTGGTGTTGTCGGCTTAGGTTATGTGGGTCTGCCTCTTGCATTGGAATTTGCCAAGAAAAAAGTCCATGTGCTGGGTATAGAAATTGACAAAGACAGGTTAAGCCAAATCAAAGAAGGTGTTTCCTATATTACAGATGTTACCACTAAAGAACTAAAGCATGTTTTAAAAACTGGTTATTTTGTAGGCAGCGGAGATTTTAAACAGTTAAGAAGTGTTGATGTGGTGATTATTTGTGTTCCAACTCCGTTAAAAAGAAAATACCATCCAAACATTTCATATATAAAAGAAGCTGTAAAGGGCATCTCAACAAATATAAAAGAAGGCACATTAGTGATTTTGGAAAGCACTACTTACCCAGGGACAACTGATGAAGTAATTTTACCTTTATTAGAGAGTGCCGGGTTAAAACATAATAAGGATTTTTATCTTTGTTTCTCTCCTGAAAGAATTGATCCGGGTAATGTTAATTTTCCCGTGAATAAAATACCCAAGATCGTAGGAGGTATTAGCAAAGAAGCGACAGAATTAGCCGCGTCCACTTACGGAATAATTATTGAAAGAATTGTTCCGGTTTCATCGGCTCGTAGTGCTGAGGCAGCAAAATTACTAGAAAATACTTTTCGTTTGATTAACATCGGAATGATTGATGAATTGGCAATGATGGCAAATAAAATGAATATTGATATCTGGGAAGTAATTGATGCTGCTAAAACAAAGCCGTTTGGTTTTATGCCATTTTATCCTGGCCCTGGAGTTGGCGGACATTGCATTCCAAAGGACCCGTTGTATCTTTACTGGAAAGCGAAGCATTTTGGATTTAAGTCTCGTTTTATTAAATTGGCTTCTGATGTTATTAGTAGAATGCCGGAATATGTTATAGAGCGGGTAGTGGAGGCTTTGGAGGAGAAGGGTTGTAAAATAAAGGATGCAAAGATTTTGGTGGTAGGAGTTACTTATAAAAAGGACATAAAAGATTTAAGAAAGTCTCCGCCTTTAGATATCATCTCAACTTTAGAGAAGAATAACATTGCTGTGTCTTATTATGATCCTTTGGTTGAATACTTAAGAATCAATCAGATTAATTTAAAAAGCATACAGTTAAGCGCTAAAGAACTGGCAGACTTTGATTGTGTGGTCATTGCTACTGACCACTCTAACATAGATTATAAATTTATCCTTAAGCATGCAAAATTAATTTTTGATACCCGTAATATATATAAAGGAACAGAGGATAGAAAGGTTATCAGGCTATGAGCAGGTTCTTGGTTACCGGAGGAGCAGGTTTTATTGGTTCGCATATTGTTGAAGAATTGGTTTCCAGAAAACATTTTGTGCGTATTTTAGATAATTTTTCAAGCGGTAAAATTAGTAATCTTGAGAAAGTTTCTGGTAAAATTGAGATAATTAAAGGAGATATTCGGTCAGTTTGCGATTGCAACAAGGCTTGCGCAGGAATTGATTTTGTTTTACATCAGGCGGCCCTAAGAAGTGTTCCAAAGTCAATGAAGAATCCTGAAGAATATAACGATGTTAATATTACAGGAACGCTTAATGTGTTGCAAGCGGCATTAAGTTCTAAAGTGAAGCGTTTTGTTTTTGCTTCATCAAGTTCTGTTTACGGAGATGTAAAAAGCTTTCCAGAGAAAGAAGATTTTTTTCCTCAGTTAATTTCTCCTTATGCGCTTAGTAAGCTAGCCGGAGAATATTATTGCCGGATATTTAGCCTGAATTATGGCTTAGAAACTGCGTGTTTGCGTTATTTTAATGTTTTTGGCGAGCGCCAAGCCCTAGATGATGAGTATGCAGTGGTAATTCCAAAATTTATTTCTTGCATGCTTAATAATGAAAATCCTCCCATATTTGGTACTGGAAAACAGTCGCGTGATTTTACCTATGTGAAGAACGTTGTAAATGCTAATTTGCTTGCGGCGAGTAAACCCGGGCTTAAGGGTGATGTTTTTAATGTTGCTTCAGGGAAAGACTATAGTGTTCTGGAGTTGGTTAAGTTTTTAAATCAGATTCTAAAGAAAGATATTAAGCCTCTATTTCTTAAGCCTCGCCAAGGAGATGTGTTTAAGACAAATGCCAGCCTTTTAAAAATTAAGAAGATGCTTGGGTTTTCTCCAAAAATAAGTTTTATTGAAGGTTTGAAGCTAACAGTGGAATATTTCAAAAATAAATGAAGAAGAAAACAGTAGTTATTACCGGTGGAGCTGGATTTATTGGCTCGCATTTATGTGAAAGGTTTTTGTTAGATGGGTTTAGGGTCGTTTGCCTGGATAATTTTATCACTAGTAGCACTGATAATATAAAGCATTTATTTAGCAATAAAGATTTCAGATTTATTGAACACAATGTAACGAAACATATTGAACTTTTGGGCCCGGTAAATTATGTTCTTCACTTTGCTTCGTTGGCCTCTCCTGAAGATTATTTAAAATATCCAATTCAAACCTTAAAGGTGGGCTCATTAGGAACGCATAATGCCTTGGGCCTTGCTAAAGAGAAAAAAGCTACCTTTATGATAGCCTCGACATCTGAGGTTTATGGTGATCCTCTAGTGCATCCACAACCAGAAAGTTATTGGGGTAATGTTAATCCAGTGGGAGTGCGCGGATGTTATGATGAGTCAAAGCGTTTTGCTGAAGCAATTACCATGGCGTATCACCGGATCCATAAGATGGATACCCGGATTGTGCGTATATTTAATACTTACGGCCCGCGCATGAGAATGCACGATGGCAGAGTTGTGCCAAATTTTATTTACCAAGCATTGCATAATAAGCCTTTAACTGTTTTTGGAAAAGGCACTCAGACTAGAAGTTTTTGTTATATTAATGATTTAGTAGAAGGGATACACAGATTTTTGTTCAGTAATATTAATGAGCCGTTAAATTTGGGTAATCCCGGTGAATTTACAGTGATGCAGTTAGCTAGAATGGTTCTTAAATTTACAGGTTCAAAAAGTAAGATAATTTTTAAGGCTCTTCCTCAAGATGATCCAAAACAACGCCAGCCAGATATTTCAAAAGCAAGGCGCCTGCTTAATTGGCAGCCAAAGATTTCCTTGGAAAATGGTTTGCAAGAAACCATAAATTGGTTCAAAAGATAAAAAGAAAGCGCTTTCCTTGACAATCCGTATTCTGCATGTTATACTTGTTATAATTTTTAGCCTATCTTTAAGATTTTATCTCTAAGGAAATAAATGCTAAATTTCATCAAACATATTAATTGGGTAGATTTATTTGTCATAACTCTTTTATTGAGAGTATGTTACATCGCAGCAGGAACCGGAATTATGATTGAATTCTTTAAAATTACCGGAACCATTCTTGCTACTTATTTTTCTCTGCACTACTATACTCGTTTAGCTAATATCTTGCATGAAAGATTCTGGCTGGAGAGCATGCCGTTAGTTTTTCTGGATTTCATTTGTTTTCTTATTTTAGCAGCTGTTGTTTATTTATTATTTGTATTTTTGCGCAATATTTTCTGCCGTTTTGTTAAAATGGATACGGTTGAGAATTTGAATAAATGGGGCGGTTTAATTGTTGGTGTTGCAAGAAGTTTCTTGTTGGTAAGTTTATTTACTTTTGGATTTGCGCTTTCTAATTTTGGCTATTTAGAGGAGAGTTTGCAGAATTCTTATACAGGCAGGCGTATTTTTAGTCTGGCTCCGTCTGTTTATCGCTGGTCATGGGAAAATATTACTTCAAAGTTTTTCATTGATGACAAAATAAATGAAGCTGTAATAAAAATTGAGGATAAATTTCAAGAAAAATGAAACTCAGGCATTTTTATAACCAAGTTGTAAAATTTGGTAAAGACCGCGATCCAAGAAAAAATAAAGCGAGCATAACTTCTTATGCAGATACTGCTGTTCTTTATGGAGATCTCGACACAGAAGTAAAAAAGATTATGGTCGGTATTGATATTGAAGTTGCAGAGCTATTGCTAGCAGATAGAATTCGGCAGAGACAAGGATTGGATTTGGTTGTTGCTCATCACCCTGAGGGCAGGGCATTTGCCAGGCTTCATGATGTGATGCGCTTGCAGATTGATTTGTTAAAAGAAGCAGGAATTTCAGGCGTAGTTGCAGAAAAACTTCTAGAAGAGAGAATGATTGAAGTAGAAAGAAGAATATTGCCTCAGAATCATACTCGCCCTGTTGATGCAGCGCGTCTTTTAGATCTGCCGTTTATGTGTATGCATACTCCGGCGGATAATCATGTGTATCGCTTTATAGAAAAGCTTATGCATGATAAAAAACCGCGCAAGGTTCAGGATGTAGTAGATATTTTATCAGAAGTTCCTGAGTATAAGCAGGCTTCTAAGATTAATGCCGGGCCGTCAATTATCATTGGCAATCCTAATCGGCCGGTGGGTAAAATCATGATTGAGATGACCGGAGGAACTGAAGGGTCAAAAGACGTTTTTGAGAAACTTTATAAAACTGGTGTACGCACCATAATTTCCATGCATTTAAGTGAGGAACATTTTAAGAAAGTTAAGGACGCAAATCTCAACGCTATAATTGCAGGGCATATCTCTTCTGACACCTTAGGGCTCAACCTGCTTCTGGACAGGCTGGAGAAGGAAGAATCATTTCAGATAATCAACTCTTCGGGTTTTTATCGTATAAAAAGAAATTAGTTTTTTTTGAGGTAAATTATGGCAGGACTTATCCCTGATAATTGTTTGGAGGATATATTAAGCCGCGTTAATATCGTGGATGTTATTTCGGCTTATGTTCCATTAAAGAAAGCAGGGCGTAATTTTAAGGCTTGTTGCCCTTTTCACGAGGAGAAAACTCCTTCTTTTGTTGTTTCAGCCGATCGACAAATTTATCATTGTTTTGGGTGTGGTGAATCTGGAAATGCTTTTAAGTTTTTAATGCGCCATGAACGCATGGAATTTCTTGAAGCGGTAGAATTATTAGCAAAGAAAGCCGGCGTGGTTCTCCCGGAGACAAAAAAGCAGGATCAGACAGCAGTTAATTTTGTCAACCAGCTTTATAAAGTAAATGAGTTAGCTGCTGCGTTTTACGAAAATAATTTAAGTTTACCTCCTGCAAAACATGCAAAAGATTATTTAGGTAAACGCGGGCTTACTGAGGAATCTTTAAAATTATTTAAGCTTGGATTTGTCCCTGATAAATGGGATCTGCTGTTGAATTATTTGAAGTCAAAAAATGTAAGTTTATCCGTAATGGAAAAAGCAGGCTTAATTGTGCCGAAGGACAATGGCGGATATTATGACAGGTATCGTAATCGGATAATTTTTCCTATTCTTGATGCAAGGGACAGGGTAATTGGTTTTGGCGCGAGAGTTTTAGACAATTCTTTACCTAAATATATTAATTCCCCGGAGACGCCAGTTTATGTTAAAGGCAGAAATCTTTATGGATTAAATTTTGCAAAAGATGCTATTCGGGAGCTGGATTTTGTTGTTATTGTTGAGGGTTATTTGGATGTAATTGTTCCTTTTCAAGCTGGCTTAAAGAATATTGTCGCTTCTTCTGGCACGGCTTTTACTTCGGAACAGGCGCGCCTTTTAAAAAGATATACTTCTAATGTGGTGGTTGTTTATGATGGTGATGCAGCAGGGCAAATTGCTAGTTTACGTAGTTTAGATATTTTTATTGAAGAGGAAATGAGTGTAAAGATTGTTTCTCTTCCTGCAGGATTTGATCCGGATTCATTTGTGCGCAAAAATGGAGTTGATTCTCTTAAGGAGAAGATTTCTAAGGCACAAAACCTATTTGATTATAAACTTGGTGTTTTAAAATCGCGTTTTAATTATCGAAACATTGATGAAAAAGCTAAGATTGCTCAAGCAATGCTTGAGAGCCTTGCTAAGATTAAGGATGCTGTTTTAAGGTCGGAGTATTTAAAGAAGCTTGCGCAGGATTTGGATATAAAAGAGGATGCTCTTTTCCAGGAGTTAAAGAAAATCGATACTGGAAAGCCAAGCGTTAATCATTCTGCTATAGAAGTTAGAAAACAATTAAATATAAGCCCGACTGAGAAACTCTTAATTAAGTTAATGCTCGAAGAAAATGATTTGATTACGCGGATAAAAAACAGTTTGCATCCACATGATTTTATTGATGAAAGGTCAACGAAAATAGTTACGCACATTTTTAAACTTTTTGACGAAGGCCGGTCGGTGGAACCAAATTTATTAATGTCTCATTTGGGCCACGACGATTCTACACAGCTTCTTTGTGAGTCTATTTTCTTGCCGGATCAACTTAGTAGTGATGAAAAGGAGAAAGTTGCTGATGATTGTGTGAAACGTCTTAAGCATGAGAAGTCTCGTTTGCACAGACAGTCCCTTGAGCAGGAAATTAAAATCGCTCAAAATTCAGGAGATGAAGATAAGTTGCAGAGTTTACTTCAGGAATTTCACGGATTAATTAAAAAAAAGGGGTAATAATATGAAAAAGAAAGAATATGCATCAAAAGACATGGAAAAGATTATCGCCTTAGGAAAGCAAAAAGGCTATCTTACTTATGATGAAGTCAATGAGCTTTTGCCTGAGGATGTATCTTCTTCTGAGGAGATAGACCGCTTGTTTGAATTATTAGGCAACGAAGATATTGAAATAGTTGATGGCGGTGATGACAAAGCAGAAGAAAAAGCTGAGGCAATTTTAAAGGAGGAATCTTTAAAAGAAGAATCTCTAAGAGAGGAAGCCCTAAGAGAGGAAGCTATTACAGAGCAGCTTAAGCTTGAAGAGCGCGCATTACCTTTGGATGATCCTGTGAAAATGTATCTTAAGCAAATGGGGTCTATTTCTTTGCTTTCACGTGAAAATGAAATTGAATTGGCGAAGAAAATAGAAGATGCCGAGGAGAAATTTAAGCGCGCTGCTCTTGTTACCAGGTTTGTACGTAATGAGGTTGTTGCGGTTGCAACTGAAATTATAGAAGGAAGGCTTAATCCGGAGGAAGTTGTTAAAGAAGACATAAAGGTTCAGAAAGATAATGTTTCTGGAAAGATTCGTAGAATAGCTCGTCGCCTTAGGTATACTCGCAGCAGCACTGAAACATTGAATTTGCTGCTACAGTTTAATTTCGTTACTTCTGTTATTGAAACGGCAGTTCGCAAGCTCAGCAGTTTAATTAAGGAAATTGATTATATTGAGCGCAGCAGCCGTAGTAATAACCAGAGAAAAAAGGCGATTTTAAAACAACTTGGTGAGCCGTATGGAAAATTAAAAGAGCAGATGAAATTGATTCGTTCAACTCATCTAAAGTTTAACCGCACCAAGAAAAAGCTTGTAGAGGCAAACTTGAGGTTGGTTGTCAGCATTGCTAAGAAATATACAAACCGCGGTTTGTCTTTTCTGGATTTGATTCAGGAAGGTAATATTGGTTTAATGCGTGCTGTAGAAAAATTTGAATATAAGAGAGGTTATAAATTTTCTACTTATGCTACTTGGTGGATCAGGCAGGCAATTACTCGTTCCATAGCTGATCAGGCGAGAACAATCAGGATTCCTGTGCATATGACAGAGACGATAAACAAGATTATTCGTTTTTCTCGAGTGTTCGTGCAAGAAAATGGCAGGGAGCCTACACCAGAAGAGATCGGACATAAAATGCGCCTGCCGCAGGATAAAGTAAAGTCTATTTTAAAGATAGCACAAGAGCCGATATCGCTTCAAATGCCTATTGGCGATGAAGGTGATACTCATTTCGGGGATTTTATTCAGGATAAGAAAGCAGTTTCTCCTGCAAATGAGACAGTGCGTTCAATGCTTAAAGAGGAAATGTTTACTGCACTTGGAACATTGACTGATCGTGAGAAGAAGATATTGGTTCTTCGTTTTGGGGTAAATGATGGATGTTCGCGTACTTTAGAAGAGGTGGGAAATATTTTTAAAGTTACCAGAGAGCGTGTGCGCCAGATTGAAGCGAAGGCATTAAAGAAATTGCGTCATCCAACGCGTTCACGCCGCCTGAGAACATTCTTAGACATGACTATTGCGCATCAGAGAGAGTGTTAATATAATAAGGAGGGGTTAATGAAGAAGGTTATATTTGTTTTGCTGGCAGCACTTTGCATAACTGTTAATATTTATGCAGATGATGTTAAAGAAGTTTTGCCTTCACCTGCGCCTGAACCTGCTGTGGTTAAGCCTGTCACTACAAGCATTGATACAGATGATGTGTCTATTCAAAAAACTCCTCTTAATAAGTTGGTGCGTGGGTCAGTTAATTCAGCGACATTTTTACTAGAGATTCCTGCTTCAATTTGGGATGTTACGGCTAAGACGAATTTCCTAAAAGGTTATACGGTTGGATTTTTTGATGGATTGCTTACTTCTGTAATGCGTCTAGGAACAGGGGTTTTTGACATTGTTACTTTTATTATACCGCCTTATAACAAACCCCTGCTTGAGCCTGAATATGCATTTGATAGCGCAATTAAGAAAATGAGCAGGGGTTGGTAGTAATCCTACCACTTTAAAAGCGGTATTTTATATCCTTCCTTAGTTGGATTGTCGACCTTATATTTTGGTTTCATTAATGGCTTATCATAAGGAGGCAATCCGCTTGTTGCTACATCAATGCTTCCTGCTACTCCTCGGGCAATTCCAGTAACTATTCCTTTACCGAAGCCGACAATTGAACCAATAATGACGTTGCCATTTCTAGAATTTTCTTCAATTTTATCTGGAACATCAACCCACGATGTTGCTACATTAATTAAACCTTCTCCCATTTTATAACCAGCTGTATTCTTTTCTAGCTTATCGGTATTGACGCTTTCAAGAAATGCATTAGGAATAGGTTTAATGCTTGTGGTGGCAAGATTAGGCGTTATTACTTCTGGTTGAGCCAAAATGTTTGTGCAGCAGGGAAAAATTAAAGCGCTGATTACAACTAAGAGCAGTGCTGTTTTCATTTCACACCTCCTTGGGAGCCCCTCTGTCCTTTGGTATATTCTTTAGGATAGGTAGCTTTGCCTCCTGTTGATTCGTTCCCCGAATCAATACACAGGAGCTCCCATAATTATTTTGCTAAACAAAATTATGGGAGGCCCTTGGGTTACCCCAAGTTTGCCTTTTTCAATAGGTCCAGAGTAAATATAACATATTTACCTGATGGATTCAAGTCAGGCAGCAGAAAAGCATTGTAAATAATAATACATTAGATATAATAAAATAAGCAAGAAAAGGAGGCGAAATGAGAAGAATATTAATAATTATTCTATTTTTATTGTTTGTTGTTGGATGCTCTTTAAATAAAGAAAGGCCCGTAAGATTTTCTGTAGGAATGAGTAATAAAGCAGTGGTTGATATGGTAGGTCGAGATACAATTAGGTCAGGATATACTTGGGGTGCAGATGATGTGAGCTCTGGATATGGAAGTAGGTATAGATCAGAAGTTTTTGATGATGATGCAGAATTAGAGGTGTTGTATTTCTGCGCTAATCCAGGTAAAACTGTAGATGAAGCGAGTGAGGATGAAATGATTCCTCTTGTTTTTAAAGATGGTATGCTTGCTGGTTGGGGTAGGGATTTTTATGAAAAATCAGTGCCTGACAATAAGATCACGAATCAGTTTTTAAAGTAATCTGCCTTAAATTACCTCAAAAGTGCCTTAAATTTCGCTTGTCGCGAAGGACTTCTTGTGTTAAACTATTAAATCTGAATTATTTGCTAAATTTTTGTGTAGCACTATATAATTAGGGCCCATAGCTCAGCCCCGACGCTCGAACCGAAATAACTTCGGTCCTCGGTCGGGGTCCCGACCGAGATGAAAGCGAGCGTCGGGATTGGTCAAAAGGTTTTCGCTATGGGCATCTCAGATTTAAAAATATTAGGGCCCATAGCTCAGTTGGTCAGAGCAGGTGACTCATAATCACTTGGTCCGGGGTTCGAGTCCCTGTGGGCCCAGAAAAGTGTTCGGGCGCATAGCTCAGTTGGTTAGAGCGCTACATTCACATTGTAGAGGTCATAGGTTCAAGTCCTATTGCGCCCATTTGAAAAGAATGATTTAGTTCAGCCTCGACGGTAACAAAGCAGGAACATCGTGTTATTTTATTAAAAAAGGAGAGTTAACTTGCCAGTAGATCTAAAGTCTCAGTTAGGGAATCTGATTAAACTTCAGGCTATTGATAGCGAAATACACGTTTTAAATATTGAAAAGTCAGCTAAGCCCCAAGAAATTAAGGTTTTACAGGATATTTTTGAAACCAAGAAGCAGCATTTAAACGAGCTTGAGAAACAACTTCTGGATTTACAAAAACAAAGAAAAGATAAGGAACTTGAATTAGGTTCAAAAGATGAAAATGTCAAGAAACTTCAGGGACAGCTTTTTTCTTTAAAAACTAATAAAGAGTACTCTACGATGCTGCAGCAAATTCAGGATGCAAAAGCCGATTCTTCGGTAATTGAAGATAAAATATTACAATTATTTGAACAGGCGGATAAGGTTAAGATTGAAGTGGATCAAGAGAAGCTTCGTCTTAAAGAAGAAGAAAAAAGTTTTAACTTAGAAAAAGGGAAAGTAGATATTCGCGTTAAAGAGATTGATGATAGGCTTGCTCAGCTAGAGGCACAGAGGAAGCAGGCTATTCCTGATGTTGATCTGAAAATATTGTCGCAATATGATCGCATACTTAAGAATCGCGACGGCTTAGCTATTGCTTTGGTTAAAGATAATTCTTGCGGCGGATGCAACATGCTTGTTCCTCCTCAGGTAATAAATTTGATAAAAATGTATGAGCGTATTGTTACTTGCGAAACTTGTAATCGTATGCTTTATATAGAGGAATGAGCGAATTAGAGATTTATATTGATGGAGCCTCTAAGGGTAATCCCGGTCCGAGCGGAGTTGGTGTTGTTATTTGTCATAACGGGGAAATTGTAAAGAAGATCTCAAATTATATTGGAGAAGCCACAAATAATGTGGCTGAATATACTGCGCTTATTCATGCCTTGCAGGAAAGCTTAATTTTGAGGGCGCGAAAAATAAAAGTATATACAGACAGTGAATTGCTATATCGCCAGTTAAAAAAAGTCTATCGCGTAAAAAACGAAAATATTCAGATTTTATATAAACAAGTAGAGCATCTTTTAACTGGTTTTGAATTATTTTCAATTAATCACGTGCCTCGTGAAAACAATAAAGAGGCAGATAAATTAGCAACTTTAGCGGTAAAGAATGCTCTTAAGAAATTGTAGTTTTGATAATTTGGGGTAGGTAGAATGTGGCTGCCCTTGCGCCAACTGGCGCGGGGGAGGAAAGTCCGGGCTCCGGAGGACAACGTAATGGCTAATAGCCATCCCTCGGTGATAAACTGGGGAGGATTAGAGCTACAGAGACGAGTCCCCGCAGTTTTGCTCGTGCAAAACTAAGCGCGGGGGAGTGAAACGAGCAATCTCTACGTGGAGCAAGGTTCAATAGGAGATGAGTGCTGGTCCGGCGCGTTATTAATCTCGGGTAGACTGCTTGAGTCCTGGTAGTAATACTAGGGCCTAGAGAAATGGCCACTAATGGTGCGGATATTCGTACTGAAACAGGACCCGGCTTATTCTTCTTGCCCCGATATTGGTTTAGGCTAATGGTATATTGTTTGTTGTAAAATCTTGCGATAAGCGATATGCAAATTAAAATTAAAAATTAATTCTAAAGGGAGGTAACACGATGTCAGGTCATTCTAAATGGAAGACAAATAAAGGTAAGAAAATGGCGGCTGACGCCAAAAAAGGAGCAACTTACACGAGGATCATTAAAGAACTTACTGTAATTGCTCGTGAAGGCGGCGGTAATCCGGATACTAATCCTCGTTTACGCGCTGTAATGCAAAAAGCAAAAGAAGCAAATATGCCTAATGATAATGTGAAGATGGCAATTAAGCGCGGCACAGGCGAGCTTCCGGGCGTGGTTTATGAGACAGTAACGTATGAAGCCTACGGCCAAGGTGGCGTTGCAATTATGATTGAGGCATTAACTGATAACAAAAATAGGGCTACTGCAGAACTGCGCAACATTCTTTCAAAAAAAGGCGGCAACATGGCGGGTGCTGGTTCTGTCAGCTGGATGTTTACCAAAAAAGGATACTTTTTGATTGAGAAGAGCCAGATTCAGGAAGATGCTTTAATGGATATTGTTCTTAATGCCGGTGCAGAAGATATTAAAACGGAAGGCGAGAACTATGAAATTACCACTCCAGTGCAGGATTTTGAAAAAGTAAAGCAGGCGCTTGAAGCCAAGGGCGTAAAATGGCAGGACGCAGAATTAACCATGGTTCCTTCGTCTACAGTTAAAGTAACTGGCAATGAAGCAAAACAGGTTTTGTCATTAGTTGAAGCGTTGGAAGAGCATGATGATGTACAGCAGGTTTATGCAAATTTTGATATCCCGGATGAGATTTTGGAACAGGCTGCAAATGAAGAATGATAATTTTAGGGGTTGATCCTGCTTTATCTGTTACTGGATACGGTGTAATAGATGTAAAAAAAGACGGAATTTCTTTAATAGAGGCAGGAGTAATAACAACCCAGGCAAGAGATCCTTTGCCGCAGCGTTTAGATAAAATTCACCGGGCTATTAATAAATTGATCCTTGATACAAAACCACAAGTTTTAGTTTTAGAAAAAGTATATTCGCACTACCGGCATCCGGTAACTGCGTTTCTTCTGGGGCAGGCGCGAGGAGTAATATGCCTTTCAAGTGCCATGGCAAAGATTTCGCTAGTTGAATATGCGGCAACAAGAGTAAAGAAAGCAATTGTGGGTAAGGGGCTTGCAGCAAAATCTCAAGTTCAGAGAATGGTGGCAAATACACTGGATCTAAAGGATTTACCTAAATATACCGACGTTACTGATGCTTTAGCTTTGGCAATTGCGCATAGTTATATTGCAAGGCCGCAAATATGATATCAAGAATATCTGGAAAAATTGTTGAAAAAGGAAATAATTGCCTTATTATTGAAGTTGGTAATTTGTGTTATGAAGTTTTAATACCGACGGCAGTTATGCAGCGTTTAGACGAAACTTCATTGAATAACGGAAATATAAATTTAGTCACGTTTCATTATCATCAGGTTGAGCCTTCTAAATCAATTCCGGTTTTAATTGGCTTTCTAAATGATATTGAACGTGATTTTTTTGAAACTTTTATTACTGTTTCGGGGATTGGCCCGCGGGCAGCATTAAGGGCGATTAATAAACCAATATCGTTAATAGCAAAAGCAATTGACGAAGCGGATTTAAAGTTTCTGAAATCTCTTCCCGGGATCGGGGAACAACGGGCGAAAGAAATTGTTGCCAAGCTTCAGAATAAAGTAGGAAAATTTGGCTTGCTGCAAGATGCTGCGTCGGAGAAGAAAACAGATGATAAGAATTCTGGCATTATTGCCGAGGCATTGGCAGTGTTGATGCAGCTTGAATACAGAAAACCAGAAGCAACAATGATGCTTAAAAAAGCGATGGAGATGTCTCCTGAGATTGCCTCAACAGAAGAATTGTTGAACCTCGTTTATAAACAAAAAAAGGCAGGATAAGCTATGGCTGAAGATAATATTAAATCTGCACTTGAAGCATTGATATTTGCCAGTGATAAACCTTTGACTATTGATCAGGCTAAAAAAGTTTTAGGAAGCATTGATGCAACTCAAATTCGCAAGGTGCTCGAGGAATTAAAAACTGATTATGAGGTTCATGGGCGGGGAATTCGTATTACAGAAGTTGCTGGTGGTTTTCAGATGATTACCGCGCCTTTATTTGCATCTTTTTTAAAGAAACTGTTTAAAGAACGCCATACTGACAGGTTGTCAAAACCAGCGCTTGAAACATTGGCAATTATTGCTTATAAACAACCGTTAACGCGGCTTGAAATAGAGTCATTGCGTAATGTTAATGTTGACGGGGTCATGAAAAGCTTGGTTGATAAAAATATGATTCGCGTGGTAGGAAGAAAGAAAATTGCCGGAAGGCCATTTGTTTACGGGACTACACGGCAGTTCTTGGAATATTTTGGTTTAAAATCTTTAAATGAGCTGCCAAAAATGGAAGATTTCTCAAGCCTTGTTTCTCAGACGACAAAAGAATCAGAAGTAGAAGAAATAGCTGAGGAGCATAAGGGGCAAGGTATAGATCAAACTATGGAGGAAAAGCATGAACCTAAAGAGCCTGCGTCGGCAAATTGACGGCATAGATAAGAAACTGACAGATCTTTTGAACTTGCGTGCAAAAATAACTTTGTCAGTTGCAAAAGAAAAAGAAAAAAACGGAAGAAGTATTTATTCTCCCGACAGGGAAAGAGAAGTGCTAAAGAAAATTGCTTCTGAAAATAAAGGTCCTTTAACTGTTAATGCTTTGGAGGCAATTTATCGAGAGATTATGTCATCAAGCCTTGCTTTGGAGAAAGGTTTAAAAATTGCTTATCTTGGGCCGCAGGCTTCTTTTTCGCATTTGGCTGCTTTAAAAAGATTTGGCACACAACTTGAATATGTTGCTTGCGAAAGCATTCCGGGAGTTTTTCTTGAGGTAGAGCGCGGAAATGCAGATTACGGCGTTGTGCCGATTGAGAATTCTATTGAAGGGGCAATCAGCTATACCTTGGATATGTTTATGGATTCGGATTTAAAAATTTGCGCACAGATTCTTTTGGATGTTTCGCATAATTTATTGGCTAATTGTGCAAAAAATAAAATTAAGCGGATATATTCCAATCCTCAGGTTTTTGGTCAGTGCCGGATTTGGCTGCAGGAAAATTTGCCGCATGTTGAGTTAATAGAAGTTTCAAGTACTACCCGCGCAGCACAAATCGCTGCAAAAGAAAAAAATAGCGCTTGTATAGCTTCTTTGTTGGCTGCTAAAGTTTATAAGCTTAAGACTCTTGCTTGTGATATCGAAGATTCTCCGCATAATATTACGCGTTTTTTAGTAATCGGGAAAACCGTTGTTACGCAAACTGGCAATGATAAGACTTCTATAGCTTTTTCAATTAAGGATAAAGTAGGAGCCTTATATGACATGTTGGTATCTTTTAAGAAATATAAAATTAACCTGACAAAAATTGAATCAAGGCCATCAAAGAAAAAAGCTTGGGATTATTATTTTTTTGTGGACTTAATCGGTCATCAGGATGATCCGCGTATAAAAAAGGCGCTTTTAGAGCTGGAAAATAAATGTAAATTCTTGAAAATTCTTGGTTCATATCCCGTCGGAGAATAAATGATTAGCCTGGTTAGAAAACATATTTTAAAAATTGATCCTTATGAAGCAGGTAAACCGATTGAAGAGGTAAAGCGGCAACTTGGGTTAAAAGAGGTGATTAAGCTAGCTTCAAATGAAAATCCTCTTGGGCCTTCTCCAAAGGCAGTGGCTGCAATGAAGAGGTCTTTATCTGAGCTAAATCGTTATCCAGATTCAAGCGGGTTTTATTTAAAAAGAAAACTGGCTAAATTTTTGAGCCTTACTCCAGCAAATATTGTGTTGGGAAATGGTTCTGATGAGTTAATTGACATAATTATCAAAACTTTTGTAGAGGAAGATGAGCATATTTTGACTGCGGACCATACATTTCTTGAATATAAGATTATTGGGAGTGTCAAGGGCCGTACAGTAAATTGTGTGCCCTTAAAATATTTTAAGTATGATTTGGTTGCGCTTAAAAAGAAGATTGACCGTAAAACAAAACTCATTTTTATTGCAAATCCTAATAATCCCACCGGAACTTATGTAACTAAATATGAGCTGGAGGATTTTCTTAAAGGCTTGCCGCATGGAGTGATTGTGGTTCTTGATGAGGCGTATGATGCTTTCATTGATGTGGATGATTTTCCGAATAGCTTAAGCCTAATTCGTAACCAAAATGTAATTGTTTTAAAGACATTTTCAAAAGCGTATGGATTGGCTGGTGTAAGGTTAGGTTATGCTGTTACTAGGCCAGAGTTTGCTGCTTATATGGAAATCTCACGTCAGCCTTTTAATGTTAATTTGCTGGCACAGGCTGCAGGTATGGCAGCGCTTGAAGATAGGGCTTTCTTGCAGAAAACCCGTAGAACTATTCTCGAGGGAAAAAATTATCTATATGATAATTTAAAAAAACTTGGCCTTGCTTATGTGCCGAGTGTGGCCAATTTTATTTTAATTGATGTTGGTAAAGACGGCTTTGAAGTATTTCGCGAGATGTTAAAATTTGGTGTCATTGTAAGGCATATGCGCCAGTATGGACTCAAGAATTACATTAGAGTAACTGTTGGTACAAAAAGAGAAAACGAGCGTTTTGTTAAGGTACTTAAGAAAGTTTTATAGGGAGGAAATTTATGATCATAGTACTTCGTCCAGATGCAAGCCAAGAACAAGTAGAGCATATTATTGAAAAAGTAACCAAGCTTGGCCTTACTCCTCATGTATCAAAAGGAACTGAGCGTACAATTATCGGAGTGATTGGCCCTGAAGATATATTGCGAGTTACTCCTTTAGAAGTTTTCCCCGGCGTTGAGAAGGTGATGCCGGTTTTGGCTCCTTATAAATTGGTTTCCCGGGAATTTCGAAAAGAAAATTCAATTATTGATTTGGGTAAAGGTGTTAGTATCGGCGGGAAGAAAATTGTGGTTATGGCAGGCCCCTGTGCAATTGAGAGCCTTGAGACAGTCAGGGAAATTGCAGCTGAGATTAAAAAGTCTGGAGCAACGGTTTTAAGAGGAGGAGCATTTAAGCCGCGGACTTCGCCTTATAGTTTTCAGGGGTTAGGGGAAGAAGGATTGAAGATTTTGAAGAAAGTCGGAGATGAACTTGGCCTTGTTACAGTTACTGAAGTAATGGATCCTCGTGATGTTGGCCTTGTGGCAAGCTATGTGGATGTTTTGCAGATAGGTGCTCGCAATATGCAGAACTTTAATTTGCTTAAAGAAGTGGGTTTGACTAAAAAACCAGTGCTTTTAAAGCGCGGGCTATCTTCAACAATTAAGGAATTGCTTATGTCGGCTGAATATGTCTTAGCTGGAGGAAATTTTAATGTGATTTTATGTGAGCGAGGCATAAGGACGTTTGAGGATTCAACGCGAAATACCCTTGATATTAGTGCTGTCCCGGTTTCAAAGCAGCTTTCACATCTTCCAATTATTATTGATCCGTCGCATGCTGCGGGTAAATGGGGGTTGATTTCTCCGCTTTCAAAAGCCACAGTCATTACTGCCTTCTAATTTTAAGAATTTAATGCAGGAGTTGAAAGTTTTGGCAGATGTAGTTGGGAGAGAACTGTGAGTTTGTTTAAGAAAGTTGCAATTATCGGCACTGGATTAATTGGCGGCTCAATAGGACTAAGCTTAAAGAAGCATAACCTTGCTGAAGAAGTTGTAGGAGTGAGCCGGCATAAAAAGAGCATTATTCTAGCTAAGAAGTCTGGAGCTATTGACGATGGCTCAACTACGTTAGAAATTATCCGGGAAGCTGATTTGGTAATTTTTGCAACTCCAGTAAATGTAATCATTGAACTTGCTCCTAAGATAGCCAAGATTATTGATAAAAATTGTATTGTTACTGATGTTGGCAGTACAAAGGAAGAAATTGTTAGGCTGTTAGAGAAGATTTTTCCTGGTTTTGTCGGCGGGCATCCTTTGGCAGGATCAGAAAAAAGAAGCATTTCTAATGCTTCAGCTAGTATTTTTCAAGGCTCAGTTTGCTTGCTTACTCCCACAAAGAAAACCAAGAATGATTCTTTAAGGAAAGTTAGAATGTTTTGGGAAGGTATTGGCGCAAAGGTGGTTTTATTATCTGCATCTAAGCATGACAAGATTTTGTCGCTAGTTAGCCATTTGCCGCATATCGCAGCATTTTCTCTAATTAATTCTGTTCCAAAAGAGTATCTAGGATTTGCTGCTGGCGGGTTAAAAGATACTACACGTATCGCCGCATCCGACGCAGAAATCTGGACGCAGATTTTCTTAAGTAATCGTAAGAATGTGTTAAAGGGTATTGATGTTTTAGAGCGAAATTTAGGAAATATAAAATCGGCAATAAAACAAAATAAAAAACAACTCAGTATTATTCTTAACGCGGCAAAGAAAAAAAGAGAGAGCGTAGTCTAGTAATGAACATAGCAATTGACGGACCTGCAGGCGCTGGTACAAGTACCATTGCCAAAATAATAGCCCAGAAACTGGGCTTTCTTTATATTGATACAGGAGCAATGTATCGAGCTCTTACGTTTAAAGTTCTTGAGGAAGGTGTTGATATAAGGAATACTGTGGAAATTATTAATTTAGCCCGCAAGACTAGTATCGATCTAATTAATAATCCGGATGGTTCGTTAAAAGTAATGCTTGATTCAAAAGATGTTTCCAGGGAAATCAGAGAACCACGTATTACTAAGCACGTTTCTGATATTGCTAAGATTAAAGAGGTAAGGGATGTAATGTTAACGCTGCAGCGAAATCTTGGTAATCGTGGAAATAGTATTTTAGATGGTAGAGATATTGGAACAGTAGTTTTTCCAAATGCCGAGAAAAAATTCTATCTTGATGCTTATCTTGGAGAAAGGGCAAACCGCCGGCACAAAGAGCTGCATGGATTGGGACAGAAGGTCAGTCTTTGTTCCGTAGAGGCAGATTTACAGAATCGCGATACAATTGATTCTACCCGCGAGGTAGCTCCGCTTAAAAAAGCAGATGATGCTGTTTATATCGATACAACAAACTTAAATATTGAACAAGTTGCAGAAAAAGTTTTGACTTATTTAAAATAAACTTCTATGGATAAATCATTAATCAGGAATTTCTCAATTATTGCGCATATTGATCATGGGAAGTCTACGCTTGCAGACCGTATTCTGGAGGTAACTGGGGCAGTGGAGCGTTCACATAAGGGAGATCAGCTCTTAGATGACATGGATCTTGAAAAGGAGCGCGGCATTACCATAAAGGCTTCAATGGTAAGATTGAAGTTTCGTTCTAAGAAGCAAAATAAAGATTTCATTTTTAATTTAATTGACACTCCTGGCCATGTGGATTTTACTTATGAGGTTTCAAAATCATTAGCAGCTTGTGAGGGAGCGCTTTTGGTGGTTGATGCAGGGCAGGGTATTGAGGCTCAGACTGTTGCTAATTATTATCTTGCCCTTGAAAATAATCTAGAAATAATTCCGGTGATTAATAAAATTGATTTGAGTTCTGCTGATGTGCCTCGTGTTGAGAGGCAGATTGAGGGAATCTTAGGTTTTCGTCATGAAGATATTATTCGTGCTTCAGCTAAAGAGGGAACAGGCGTAGACGAGATTTTAGAAAAAATTGTAGAGATTGTCCCGCCTCCTTCAGGCGACCCAGAAAATCCTTTAAAAGCACTTGTTTTTGATTGTCGGTTTGATATTTATAAAGGTGTAGTTGTTTTTGTTAAGATTGTTGATGGCAAAATTGATAAAAGCACCCAATTGCGGATGATGCATTCCGGCGAGCTTTATAAAATTGAGGAGCTGGGTGTGTTTACTATGAAATACGAAGTAGCTGAATCCTTAACTTGTGGTGAAGTCGGATATTTTACGGCTAACATCAGGGACGCGAGGGAAATAGTTATCGGCGATACGATTACGAGTGTTAAGAATCCTTGTGCCGAGGCTTTGCCGGGTTATCGGACGCTTAAACCATTGGTTTTCTGCGGGATCTATCCGATTAATCCTGCAGATTTCCCGGAGTTGCGAGAATCAATGGATAAATTAAAACTTTCTGATGCATCTTTTGTTTTTGAACCGGAAAGCTCGCAGTCTTTTGGTTCTGGTTTTCGTTGCGGATTTTTGGGATTATTGCACATGGAAATCGTGCAGGAGCGTTTAAAAAGAGAATATGGGCTCAATTTAATCCTGACTGTTCCAAACGTTGTTTACCGTGTTTTAAAACGAGACGGCACAATGATGGAAGTAGATATGCCTTCAGATTTACCAGCTTCTCAGGATATCCAGGAAGCTCAAGAGCCATTTGCAAGCCTTTTAATGATTGTGCCAACGGATTCTATTGAGGCGGTATGCGATTTTACAAAATCACGACGCGGAGTTTTTCAGTCTAATGAGTATCTTGGTGAGGATAGAGTAAAAATACTTTTCCATATACCTCTTTCAGAAATTATTGTTGATTTTTATGACCGCATAAAATCTATGACTAGAGGCTACGGTTCACTAGATTATGAATTTAAAGAGTACCTCCCCACTAGGCTTGTTAAATTGGATGTTTTATTAAATGGCCAGATATGCGATGCTTTCTCGTCGCTAATCTTTAAGGATAAGGCATCTGCGCGCGCGCATACATTGGCAAATAAGCTCAAAGAATTAATTCCTCGCCAGTTATTTGAAGTGGCAATTCAGGCGGCAGTAGGCACACAGATACTTGCTTCAGAAAAAGTCAAGGCTGTTGGAAAGAATGTAACTTCTAAATGTTATGGTGGAGATATTACCCGTAAGCGCAAGCTTTGGGATTCTCAGAAAGAAGGAAAAAAACGTTTAAAGCAATTCGGAAAAGTAGAAATTCCGCAAGAAGCATTCTTGGAGGTATTAAAAATATGAACCCGGCTAGGAAAAAAATTATTAGAGAATGGGTTGAATCAATTATCATTGCTTTTTTGTTGGCGATGGTAATTCGTACTTTTGTGGTGCAGGCATTTAAAATACCTACGGGCTCAATGCGCCAGACTCTGTTAGAAGGGGATTTGATTTTGGTAAATAAGTTTATTTATGGCGCAAAAATTCCTTTTATTAACAAGAGGCTCCCGGCTTTAAGACAGCCCAAGCGCGGAGATGTGATTGTTTTTATATATCCTGAAGATCCTAAAAAGGATTTTATTAAGCGCCTTGTTGGCCTTCCCGGTGAAACCTTAGAAATAAGAAACGGGACAATTTATATTAATGATAAGCTGGTTTCAGATGCTGTATTAAATCAAAGATATTATTATAACCGAGGTAATTTTGCAATGGAAGGACAGAAACTGGTTATTCCAAAGGACAGCTATTTCGTTTTAGGGGATAATTCAGCTTCTTCTAAAGACAGCCGCTATTGGGGGTTTGTTCCTGCGCAAAATATATTGGGCAAGGCAATAGTGATTTATTTTCCTTTAACAAGGATCAGGATTATCAAGTGAACATAGCTAATAAAATTTCAACATTTAGGATTTTAAGTGTGCCTTTTTTTATTGCTTGTTTGCTTTATTATTCTCCGGAAAGAGAGTTTTTACGATTTGTTGCGCTTGGGATTTTTGTTTTAGGGGTAGTTTCTGATGCTGTGGATGGTTATATTGCTAGAAGGTCAAAGTTAGTTTCAAAAGCTGGAATGGTTTTGGATCCTTTGGGGGATAAACTGCTTTTGATGAGTGCATTCATTATTCTGTCGTCGGTGAATAGCTTTGGAATAAAGTTTCCTGTCTGGGTAACGCTTGTGGTTATTAGCAGGGATGTAATTATTTTACTAGGAACAGTTTTAATATATATGATAAAACAAAAGTTAAATATTTCTCCTACAAGATGGGGGAAATTTACCACTACTTTTCAGATGCTATCTGTTGCTGTGGTCTTATTTCAGGTTAAGTCAGCTTTTGTTTTTTGGTGGGTTGCAGTTATTTTCACCATTATTTCAGGTGTAGACTATATTATGAGAGGATTTAAAGTTTTATATGCTGTTGATAATAATAGGAATAGTATTTAGTTATCTGTTGGGTTCAATTCCTACTGCTTATATTTTTGGCAGAGTGTTAAAGGGAGTTGATATCCGTCAATTTGGCTCTGGAAATGTCGGGGCAACTAATGCGCTTCGCTTGTTAGGAAAGGGCCCGGGAATTACTGTTTTAATTCTGGATATTATTAAGGGATTTATTCCTGTGTTTTTGTTTGGTAATTTTATTTCCGCGCGCACTAATTTTATTGATAATGAAACCATGCGCCTTATCTTGGGAATCAGTTGTGTTTGTGGGCACAATTGGACAGTGTTCTTGCAGTTTAGGGGAGGAAAAGGTATTGCTACTACTTTGGGTGTTTTAATTGGATTGTCAGCAGTTAGTTCCAGTCTAAGATTGATATTAGGCTTGTTAATATTAACTTGGCTAGTAGTATTCTTGATTGCAAGAATTGTTTCAATGGCATCTGTAATTGGTGCAGCAGCTTTACCAGTGTACGCAATTATTTTCAGGCAAACTCCTGTTTTAATATTTTTTACTATTTTACTTTCTGCATTTGTAATTTATCGCCACAAATCAAATCTTAAGCGAATACTCGCCGGACAAGAAAAGCGTTTGTTTTAATTAAATTAAAAGAAAGCGCTTTCTAAAAAACTTCATTTAGCCTTGAAATCATATAATTTTGAGTGTTATACTTAATGTGGAAAATGAATTTTTTTTCAGCTGTTCTTTAAATGTTTTCTAAAGTATTAATTATTTCCGAAATAGCTAACCCCCATTGTTTTGTTTCGCTTTTGCGAAAGCAGGACGAAACAGTGGGGGGTCGCAAAGCTCATGGGTCCCCACCAGCCACGAAAATTGGGGATAGCCGGGTTGCCGAAGAGATAAGGAGGAAACTTATTTAAGGCAACCCGGATTTTTATTATATATAGTGTGAAAGATAAGGAGTTTTAAGATAATGCGTGATTTATTATTTAAGAATTTGACTTCTTTAGACAAGAAAAGAAAGATAATTTCAACTTGTGAAGTAGCAGATAAAGAAGGCATTCGTACTATTATTCGTCGCCATTTTGTTTGCATGGTGCGCAGGGTTGAGGATAATAAGGTAATTAAGCCTGCTCCTTATTTATATGTATTGAAAGAGCGCCAAACACGTGAAGCAAAAGAAACGTTTTTATGTAAAATAAAGAATAGCGTATTTGTAACTTATAAAGATGAATTGTACTTGGTTTTATATATGCAGACATTGAAAATTAACTTGGAAGCAGTGGCACAAGGCTTAGCTAAATAAAAGGAGGTGATGTAAATTAAAACTTGACAAAATAACGAATAATTAATATACTTTATTAAAGTGTTTAGTAACTTAATTTTAGCCGGTTTCTCAATTTTTGGAGGAAGTTGAGAAATGCCACAAATAGTATTACCGGACGACAAAAATTGGTCAGTCCGGTTTTTTGTCTTTTGAGGCAAATAGCATTGACAATGCAGAACTCAGTATCTATAATACCCCATAAGGGGGTGGAGAAATGAAAAGCAAAATTTTTTGCAGATTCTTGGTTGTGGTTTTAATTTGTATTGTTGCTGGAGCTGTTTTTAGTAAGCGAGCTTTTGCAGCTTTTGGTATTTCATATTCTCTTACAGAAGGAGGGTCGCGGTTAGAATTGGATCCTGATGATTCTGATAAAGGAGTTCAGATTAGTGTAAATACAGATGCTGCTACTCAGTATGAAGTTATTCAGAGAATTGTTCAGCCAATGGTAAATCGGGATAATCCTAGTCAGTCTATTGGAGATAATTTTGTTGTTTATGGTTTAAGGGGAACTAATAAATTTGGTGATTTTCGTATTCCTCCTAATGAGCCTGGATTTGCAGTTAGAGATGGAGAAAGGCTTTATACTTCTGATACGGCAGGAGATTCTGATGGCTTTACTTTAGTTTACGGGATTAAAAAAATTGGTGATATCGCTCCTGGGTATTATCAAGGGCAAATTGCTTTTATTTTGCGCCCGACAAACTCAAGTCTTTCTGAAGTAACAACGTATTTATATGTTTATGTTACGATTCAGCCTGGCCCTGAAGCCGAAGCTTCTGTAGAAATTTCTGGTCCATTAGGCTCAAGGATGATTTCTCTGAATCCTAAAAAAGAAAATTTGCAGATTTGTGAAGTGCCGGTGAAGATTAACGGAACGTTTAAGAATAATTTTAGCATTTCACAGTCAATATTAGGGGGTATTGAATCATCTGAAGGCAGCAGGCTTGAGCCAGGTCTTGTAAATGTTGAGGTTAAGAATGTTTCTAAAGGTGTAGGTATTAGTCAGCCATTGATTCCCGGACAACAGGTAGTTTATACTTCTGCTCCGGATGGGCAGGCAGATCAGGATTTTGTAATAACTTATAGTTTGGGTGATTTATCGGATCAGAGAGCTGGTAAATACACTTCTAGGATAAATTACTATCTTAGTGAGGGCAATAAGCCGGCGCGTTTAATTAACCTGCTTGATTTAGAAATAGAAAATGAACGTGTTTTTGAATTGTTAATTACACCTAGCGATCAGACGGCAGCAATTGAGTTTAGGAATCTTTCAGCAAAGGAGGGTTCAAAAATCAATGAAGTAGATATGGAAATTAAATCTAATTTAGGTAAGCCGTATCAAGTAACACAGAATGTTCTTTCTGAGCTAACTGATCTAGAGGGGAGGGTAATTTCGTTTGATAATTTTCAGGTGGTTACTGAAGGGCTTGATACAAAAGGAAAGTTAAATATAACTCAAAAACAAAAAGTACAGAAAGGAGATACTGTTCTTTTTATTTCTGATAAAAAAGGATCATCTGATAAATTTAAGATTATCTATGAATTAAATATTCCAAATGGAACAATCGCGGGTAACTATGCTTCCCGCGTCACTTATTCACTTGTTGAATTGTAGAAAGGGGGTTAATATGAACGCAAAAATATTATTAAAGAACTTAATGAAAGGAGGTGAAGTTAAGATGAAAAAGGTAATTTTAGTTATGTTAGTTGTTTTTGTTCTTGCTGTGGGGAGTTGTTATGCTGCAAATACACAGACAATTAACGTTACTGCTACTGTTGCTGCGGTAGCAAATGGGTTAAATGTTGGAATATCAAAGATTGACTCAAAAGGTACGTGTGTTGCTACTGATGATTCTTGGACAAGCGGACAGGCAGGCGTTGCTTTTGGAACGTTGAACTGGGATGCTGCAAATAGCATATTTCTGAATAACTACTATTATGCTGTTGATGTTGGTGTTGTGGATAATAGTGGTGCTGCTTGGACGATTACACACACAAGAACAGATTTTAAGAAAGATGCTACCAATAACTTAAATAGTAATGTTAACGTTACTTTTGCTAAGCAAACCGATGCAACAACAGGATCAGATTTATCAAAAGTTAGTTATGCAAATAGTAACAATGTTTCTTATACCAAGGCGCAGTTGGCTGGCGGTTGGTTAAGAGTCTATTATGGTATTGGTACTGGCGATGTGCGTGTTGGATGTACTGATGCAGCTGGTGTTACTCCGATTACCGTAGATAAGCCAGCAGGTGCTTATAGCGGAACAGTAACATTGACACTTACAGGGGTTTAAGGTATAGGCTAAAGGAATGGAGTGAGGGGAGGTGAAATGAAATTATGATAAATAGAATTCTAATTATTTTATCTTTCCTCGCTCTTGTTCTGACTGATTGTTTTGCTGCGACTACGCAAACATTAAATGTTACAGCAAATGTTCCTCTTCAGTCTGGTGGATTAACTGTTGCGGTATCAAAGATTGACTCTAAGAATACGTGTACTTCTGTTGGCGACCAATGGTACCCAGGGCAGGCTGGTATTGCTTTTGGGACATTGACCAGGAATACTGAATACAATATATTTGTTACACAATACTATTATGCTGTGGATGTTGGTGTTGATGATAATAGTGGTGCCGCTTGGACAGTTACTCATACCAGAACAGATTTTAAGAAAGATGCTAGCAATAATTTAAATAGTAATGTTAACGTTACTTTTTTTAAACAAACTAATGCAACAACAGGGACACAATTGAAAAAAGTTAGCTATGCAAATAGCGACAATGTTTCTTATACCAAAGCTCAGTTATCAGGAGGTTGGTTGAGAATTTATTATGGAATTGCTACTGGTGATCCTGAAGAAGGGTGTACTGATGCATCTGGAGTTGTTCCTATTCCAGTGAGTAAGTTAGCAGGTGCTTATAGCGGAACAGTGACATTGACGGTGACAGGTTTGTAATTGAAACTTAAAAATAAGTTTACAGGCTGAGAAAATGCGGTAAAATAAAGCAAAGGGAGGTGTGATTTGCGCAGGATATGTTTGTGTTTAATATTTCTGTTTCTTTTTGTCAGCCAAGCTTTTGCAGTAACACCTCCTTTTCTTGATAAGCAAAAAGTAAGATTGTCCATTGTCCCTGGTCAAACCGCTTATGGCGATTTGGTGATGGAGAATCCATCAGCTGAAACAAGGCAGATGCGCGTATATTTAGAAGACTGGAACTATCTGCCAGCTGGTGATGGTTCTAAGAAGTTTGCTCCACCAGGTAGTTCTGTATCATCATGCTCCCCATGGATCACATTCTCTCCTTCAGAATTTACCTTACCTGCTTATGGAAAACAGCGAATTAGTTTCTCGGTTAATATGCCTAAAGACGCCAGAGGAACATATTATTCTGTAATGTTTTTAGAAAGTGTTTTTGGAGAAGCAGTTGCGCAACAGCAAGGAATTAGCGGAGGGTTGAGTTTAGCAATTAGAGTAGGTGCGCTTTTTTATATTGAGGCAAAAGGGACTATAAAACGCTCTGCAGTAATAAACAATCTTTCTGTTAAAAAAGACACAGAAACAAAAAAGACATTAGTAAGTATAGATTTGCGTAATACCGGAAACACCGACATTACTGCCGGGGGCTCATTTCATATTATGAATAACGAAGGTTTAATTCTTGCCAGAAGCGAGTTTTCTGATGCTTATACCTTTGGCGGAAGTTCTGCTCAATTAACAGCATTTTGGAAGGGAAATATTCCTGCTGGAAAATACAGCCTGGTTTTAACCATTAATATAGGAAAAGCCCTTGAAGAGCTTGGCTTGGGAAGGGGCCCAATTATTATTAAAGAAGCTGAAATTGAAATCGGGCAGGACGGAAGCGTGCTTAAGGTCGGTGAATTAAATTAATACTTCAATGAAAAAAACCTTTCTTATTGGCACGTTAATAATTTCGTTTTTTTTATTTCAATCTCCTACCCCTGTTTATCCTCTGAATCAAATCTCAGAATTACTTTGTGAATTAGGAATCAAATTGTACCGCAGTGGTAGATATGCTGAGGCCCTTCATGAGTTTAAAAAGGCTTTAATTGCTAATCCTAATTATACTCCTGCAAAGAAGTATGTCCAAATGATCGAGCAGGCAAATCTTGTTGAGCCTGAGATTGTGCCTTCTACTTTTAAGCCGATCAGCCCTGAGCCAAAGAGCGCAATGAACGAGTTATTGGATTTGGTTGACTTACAAAGAGAAATTATTAGCGACAGGGAGTTAGTAAAGGTAGAAAAAGAAATAAAGAAAACAGAGTCTAAACCTTTAATTAAACAAAAGGCTAAGAAGGTCAAAAAACCTTTGATTACCGAAGAACAAATGCCTGAAGCCAAGAACCAGGTTAAGTTGGTAGAAAAACCAGCTATTGCTAAGCCGAGCAAAGTTGAGGTAGAGTCTTCAAGGATAGTTCAAAAGCCTGATGTAGTAGTTCAGAAATCTGTTGTTTCTATTGAGCAGCCTGCCAAGGAAGAGATTGAAGAAATTGTTACGCCGTCTGAAGAAGCGCCATCTGTGCAGGAAGAAGCTGCTGAGGTGGTTGAGAAGAAATCAGTTGTGGAGGAAGGTGTAATTACTCTGGATAGTTCATTGAAAAGTTTACCAAGCCCGATACAAATTGCAACAGGAAGGTCATTTATTATTAAGGGCAGTAATATTACCCGTTATTTGGTTGATCAGACTGACATAGTTAAAGTGGAAAAGAAAAGTCCTGATGAATTGCTGGTAACTGGTACTGAGATTGGATATACTCATGTTTATGCTTGGGATAATAATGGCCGTTGGAGTATGGAGTTTTTAGGAGTTTTCCCTCAGCCAGAAGGCCCAACATATGAGGAGATTGTGCGTAAAGAAGAGGAAAGAGAAAGAAATTTTCGGATAAAATACAATCTTGATTGGTCAAATTATCAAACCGGCCGTGGTGTGGGTGATTTAAAAAGGGTTACGTATTACTGGTCGCATAACTTGGGGATAGTTGGTCCTACCCCTTATGGTGAAGTGGATTCTTCATTTACAGTCAGAAGATTGAATGTAAAGACTGACTTGACTTATTTTACATTTGGGTTAAAAGATGGAGTATTAGGGCAGTTTAAAGGTTTTAATTTTAGAGGAGGAGATTATAATCCTAAGTTTACAAATATGGCTTTCCAAGGTGCAGTATTGCGCGGAGTGATGTTAAATTCTCCTGCATTTGATAAGAAATTTAATTATACTGTTCTTTGGGGCAGAGAAGGTGGCGGGCGTTATGGCAATCTATCACCAAATTTAATGAAGATTAAGAATTCATTTCTTGCCGGGACAAACCTGCAATTTAATCCCACAAAAAAACAAAATTATCAATTCACGATTTTACATGGCTGGGGAAGAGACAGAGATGATTTATTAAATAAATATAATTATGATTTGCTGGGAAAGTGGAATTTAGGTAAATGGGGCATGGGTTATGAAATGGCGAATGACAGTGAGAAGTTTGCTCATTTGTTTAATGTGCGTTTTAAACAGGAAGGCTTAAGTTTTACCACAGAGTTGCGTAATATTGATAAAAGTTACAACACTATTACAGGACGTGCCTGGAGACAGGGTGAGCTGGGCGCTCTTTTGAACTTAGATTATAAGCCAAGTGATAAATTAACTATTCATTCTAGCTTGGACGCTTATCAGGATAGGTTATATCCTGCTGAAGATAATCCTCAGCGCTGGAATCAGGATTTTAACTTTAATGCCACGTATCAGCTTGACCAGGTAACAAGCGATAGTTCGGATTATGTTAATGATAAATTTTATGCTGGTTTGCGTTTTAAACTGCTCGGTGCGCTGTATTATTATGCAAACAAGGAATATAATATGGTAATCGAGGAATCTACAGGCACTCATACTAATCCGAATGCTTTTGAAACCGGTCTTGATTGGTCTGATCGTTTGGGAAAATCTCCATTTTATGCAAGCATGCGTTTTACTTACCGCGATGAAGAGAATACGGCTTCTCGCTTGTCATTTTTGTCAGGTGAGGATTATATAGAGGGTTATTCGCAGTTATCGTATCGTCCTAATCCGGATGTAGAAGTGTATAGTTCATTTCGTATGCGCAATGTCTGGGCGGATAATCCGGCTGTTAACAAAAGTTTCGAAATTGATTTAAATGCCGGGCTTCGTTATCTCTGGGATACTGGAGTGCGTTGGGATGCAGTTGGCAATATTGAAGGTTATGTTTTTAAGGATTATAATTCTGATGGGTTGCGTCAGAGAGATGAGCCTCCGGTTGAGGGCATTAAAATCTGGTTAGGTAAAGATAAATACCAGGTTACGGATTTATTTGGTTATTATAAATTTAAAGGTGTAAGGGCGAGAAAGGCATTTGTTAGTCTTGATACAAATACATTGCCTAGAGGTTTTATTTTGACTGTTCCTTTAGTTCAAGAGGTGCCAATTTTAAATCATCGGACTCAGATAGTTAATTTCGGAGTAACATCTGAGACTGAGATTAGCGGCTTTATTT
>JACROS010000050.1 GCA_016214325.1 Candidatus Omnitrophota bacterium
CCATATCTCCGATAGCAAACATCTCCCCAGGATTATTAACTCTCTTGGTCCAGGAAATCTCAGAAACATGGATAAGCCCTTCGATTCCTTTCTCAAGCTCCACAAAAACTCCGTAAGGTAAAATATTTACTACCTTACCTTTTATTTTAAGCCCAACGGTAAATTTGCTTTCAATATCCTTCCAGGGATCTGGAAGCCTTTGCTTAAGCCCCAAAGAAACCTTTCCAGATTCTTTATCTAAATTCAATACCATTACTTCGATTTTATCACCAATTGCCACAATCTCAGACGGATGCGCAATCTTTGACCATGACATATCTGTAATATGCAAAAGCCCGTCTACTCCGCCTAAATCAATAAAGGCTCCAAAATCAGTGATCGCCTTTACGGTCCCGGGATAATTCTGGCCAATCTTTAAATCCTGCCAAATCTTATCCTTGGCAAATTCTTTTTCTTTTTGCACTGCTTCCCGGCGGCTGACAATAAGGCTTCTTCTTAAGTTATTAATCTTTACAATTTTAAACTTAAAATATTTAAAAAGAATATCTCTTTCAGACACTCCTTTAAACGCCGAAAGCGAAGACGGCAAAAACCCTTCAATCCCCATGACCTCAACAAGAAAACCACCCTTAACCTTCTTTACCGGCCTTCCCTCAACAAGTTCGCCATCCTGAGACAATTTAACGATTTTATCCCAACCCTGCATACGCACTGCCTTTTCGCGGGACAAAACAATCATGCCGACATCATTCTCAATAGATTCAATCAAGAATTCCACTTCCTTGCCGGCCTCTAAATCACTCTGAGTAAATTCTGTAATTGGAACAACACCCTCTGATTTAAAACCTACATCCACTAAAACTTCTTTTGGCCTTATAGAAACTATTTTACCAGTAACTACCTGGCCTTCTTTTATTAACTTAATACTTTGATTATACAACTCCTCTAATTCACTTTTTGCAATAGACATTTTAATAATTCTCCTTTAATTTTTATTTTTTATTTTGATTTTGATTTAATTTTGCTACAACTACACTTGTTTAAAACCCCCCTTCATTAGGAATTTTATTAGACTTCATCTGTTGATGCAAAGCAGCAAGCTGTTTAATTTCATTCATTATCAAATCTGCTGCCTGTTGATACTCCATACCTTCTTCAATATAAAAAGGCTTACCGTAATAAACACTGATTTTAGTTATCCGAAATAATTTTGTCCCTTTTGGCGCGGCATTTTCTGCTCCTTGGACATAAACTGGAACAACCGGCGATCTAAGTTTCTCTGCCAAAAACCCCACGCCGGCAAGCGGCCTGCCAAAAGATGCGCCTGCAGGTTGACGCGTGCCCTCAGGGAACAAAACTATCCCTTCCCCGTTCTTAAGACGGCGCATTGCTTCCTTTAGAGCGCTTAAATCTGCAGCATTTCTTTTTAAAGGAATCACTCCTACGGCAGAACACCACCATCCTAAAATCGGATTCTCAAAAAGGCTTTCTCTGGCCATGAAACTCAGGCGTTTTGAGCAAAATATCCCGACTAATGCCGGATCAAGATAGCTCACATGATTACTCGCCAAAATGAAACCGCCTTTTTTGTTTATATTCTCTACGCCTACTGCGGTTACCCCAAAAAATAACTTAGAAAGAACAAAGAAAATAAATCTAGAAATACTATAAATCATCCCTTAAGAATAATTTCCTTACCAAGCGCCAAAAGCTTTTTTGCCTGAGCTAAGCTTTTTGCCTCAGCGTATAAACGCATAATCGGCTCAGTACCCGAACCCCTAAACATTAACCAGCTTTGATCATCGCAAATCAGCTTAATTCCATCATAATCTTTAATATCAATAACTTTCTTACCTAGCAATTCCCTCGGCAGCATTTCCTTCTTCGGCTCAACACGGTGCGATAAATGCAAATCATCTCGCACATAATAATATTTACCAAATTTCTTTTCGGTTTCATTTAAAATCTTCAAAATATCTTTATTACGATAAACCATCATTTCTAGAAGCAATAAACCAGCCACTGTGCCGTCTCGCTCAGGAATATATCCTTTTACCCCCATCCCCCCAGCTTCTTCACCGCCAGCAACAATATCTTCAGTTTCCATAAGATTAGAAATATATTTAAACCCAACCGGAGTTTCATAAAGTTTTACTTTTAAGAAATCTGCGATATTATCAATCATGGTTGTGCCGCAGATTGTCTTAACAATTCCTCCGCTCCATTTCCGATCTTGATTTAAATGTAACGCCAATAAACCTAATATTTTCTGCGGATGAATAAAAACTCCTCCAGGAGCAACTGCAGCAATCCTGTCAGCATCCCCATCAAGAGCAATACCTAAATCAAACTTCTCTTTCTTAACTCTTTCTTTTAAAACACTGAGATTATCCTCCACCGGCTCCGGACGCTTCCCGTCAAACGAAGGATTAATAGTATTACGCATAAACTCAAGTTTTATATTTGTTCCTTTAAGAACTTCAGCAATAAAGCTATCTCCTGAGCCATACATAGAATCTACCAAAACCTTAAACTTCTTTACCTTAATTTTCTTCATGTCAATGTATGAGCGGATAAATTTTATGTAAGCCTTGGTTAAATCTTCTTTTTTTACCGGTGTTTGTTCCGAGGGCGCATCTTTAACAATAGATTTTCCTAATAAAGCCTCAACCGCATTAGTAACTTCCTTTACAGCAGCACCGCCAGATGAATTCTTAATCTTAAAACCATTATATTCTGCAGGATTATGTGAGGCGGTAATCATGATCCCCAAATCAAACTTTTTTTCTTTTACAGCAAAACTTAAAGCTGGTGTTGGTGTTGGCCGGTCAGAAAGAATAACCTCCATGCCATTAGCACTAAATACCTTTGCAGCAATTTCAGCAAAAATACCTGACATAAACCGAGTATCAAAACCAACCACAATTTTCTTTCCACTGCCGGCATAATCAGCTACTGCCTGAGATACAATCTTTAAGTTTTTAAAAGTATAATTATCAGCAATTATGCCTCTCCAGCCGTCTGTCCCGAATGAAATTTCGCTATTAGTTGCCATGCCTTATCCTTTCTATCGCTTGTTTTACATCTTTTGCCCCGAATATATAGGAACCTGCAGCCAAAATATTTGCCCCTGCCGCAATTACTTGTTTTGCAGTCTTATCATTAATTCCACCGTCTACCGATATATCGCCTTTAAAAATACTGCGAAGTTGTTTTATTTTCTCAACTGACTCCGGAATAAACTCCTGCCCGCCAAAGCCCGGAAAAACAGACATCACCAAAACAAAATCAACATCCGAAAGCACTGGTTTAATTTTCTCCAAGTCCGTATCAGGATTTAGAGAAACCCCGGCTAAAACTTTCTTAATTTTTAAATCCTTTGATATTTTTATAAAATTATCCGCATCAATCGTTTCAATATGCATGGTAATCATGTCGCTTCCTGCTTCAACAAAACCCTGAACATATTTATCCGGATTCTCAATCATAAGATGCACATCCAAGGGAAGTTTAGTTACTTTGCGAAGCGATCTCACCACCAACGGACCAATGGTAATATTTGGCACAAAGTGCCCATCCATTACATCCACGTGAATTAAATCCGCGCCGGCATTCTCAACTCTTTTTACATCGTCTGCCAAACAGATACAATCAGCAGATAAACTTGACGCCGCAACTTTTATCCTCATTGGTAAAGCCCTTGTCTTTTAATATAATTAAACACTGCTTCTGGCACCAGATAGCGAAATGACTTATCATCCCTAATACACTCACGCACCTCAAACGCCGACACATCCACCGCCCTAATCGGTAAAGTTGTAATATAAGCTGGAATTTTCTCCAAAGGATACCCCGGCCTCGTTGCTGCTACAAAACGGACCATTTTTATAATTTCATTCAAATCCTTCCATTCATCAAGGTATTTCAAAAGATCTGATCCAATAATAAAATACAAATCATCACGCGGAAACTTCTTTTTAAATTCTTTCATTGTATCAATAGTATAAGAACGTCCGTCTCGTTTTATTTCTATATCTGAGGCAACAAAATATTTATTTCCCTTAATTGCAAGTTTAACCATTGAAAACCTGTGCTTGGCAACTGCAACATCAGAACCGTCTTTATGCGGCGGCAGAAATGCCGGTACAAAAATTACTTTATCTAAGCCCAATTTCTCTCGGGCCTCTTCAGCTAAAATTAAATGCCCAATGTGCACAGGATTAAATGTCCCGCCTAGAATTCCAATCTTCATCTTATATCCTTACCTGGCCATTCCCAAAAACCATATACTTATAAGTAGTTAATTCCTCAAGCGCCATTGGGCCGCGAGCATGCAGTTTATCCGTAGAAATACCAATTTCAGCTCCCATCCCGAATTGATACCCGTCAGTAAACCGCGTAGAAGCATTAACATAAACACAAGCTGAATCAACCTGTTTTAAAAATTGCATGGCATTCTCGTAATTCTCAGTAACAATGCTGTCGGAATGCCTAGAGCCATAGGAATTAATATGCTCAATTGCTTCCTGTGCGTCTTTTACAACTTTAACTGAAAGAATCAAATCAAGATATTCGGTTGCATAATCTTTTTTAGTTGCTTTTTTTACTCCCTTAACAATCTTGCAAGTAGTCTCACAACCACGAATTTCCACGCCTGCCTGCTTTAATTTCTTAAGCATTCCAGGCAAAAATCTTACCGCAACATCCTGATGCACAAGCATGCTCTCCATGGCATTACACACTCCCGGGCGCTGAACCTTGGCATTAAAACAAATATCCTGCGCCATATTTAAATCTGCCCATTCATCCACATAAACATGACAAATCCCCTTATAATGCTTTATAACCGGAATAAGCGACGACTCCACCACACGCTTAATCAGCCCTTCTCCTCCACGAGGAATCACCACATCTATATATTCATGCAATTTCAACAATTCATCGACTGCCCGCCTGTCAGCAGTATCAATAATATTTATAACTCCTTCACTAATCCCATGTTTCTTAACCACTGCTTCAAGCACTTTAAAAATGGCCAGATTAGAATTTAAAGACTCGCTCCCGCCGCGTAAAATTACACTATTACCCGACTTAAAAGTAAGCCCGATACAATCTGAAGTTACATTGGGGCGCGACTCATAAATAATTGCAATTACGCCGATAGGCACACGCACTTTATGTATCCATAACCCATTTGGCCTGCGCCAAGCCCTTATTACTTCTCCAACCGGATCAGTTAATTTGGCAACCTCGGCCAAAGAATCAGCCATATCTTTAATGCGTTTTTCGTCCAGAGTAAGCCGGTCAATGAAAGCTTTCTTCTGCTTTGCTAGTTTTGCTTTTTGAACATCTTTCTTGTTTGCTTCTAAAATAAATTCGCTTCTCTCGATTAGGCTGGATGCCATATCCAACAAACAAGCATTCTTAACTGCCTCAGAAACTCCTGACAAATCCCGAGCAGCTTTTTGGGCTTTTTTTGCAATATTTAAAAGTTCCTGTTTTAAATTAGTTTTCATAATATAACAATGTTATCCCGATGAACTATTTCTTTATCAAAACGGCTTCCTTTAACTCTCTCTAAATCAGTGCTAGAAATCCGCGATTGTCCTCGGGCAAATTCAATACCTTGCTTATCTGAAACACTTACCACATCTCCAGCTTCAAAATCACCCTCCAGAGAAACAACTCCCACAGACAATAAGCTCTTTTTATTCGACAAGGCATTCTTTGCTCCATCATCAACAATAATCTTACCTTTGGGCTTTGCACTAAAAGCAATCCAGCGTAATCTCTGAGCCAAATAATCCCCTTTTGGTAAAAATAAGGTCCCGCATGCTCCCGGATTATCCACGGTCAAGCTAATAATATCTTTCTCTCTGCCATTAGCAATTACACAAGGAATTCCAGAATCAACTGCAATACGGCAAGCCTCAATCTTTGTAATCATGCCTCCGACGCTAGTTTTTCTCTGGGTAGGCGAAGCAAGCGCTTTAATCTGAGGAGTAATTTTCTCAACCAGATTTACAACTGACTTCTTATCTTTATCCAATAGTCCGTCTACATCAGACAAAATAATCAAAAGATCCGCCCCTACAAGAGCTGTAACCATTGCAGAAAGACGGTCATTATCTCCAAACTTAATCTCCTCAGTTGAAACTGTATCATTTTCATTAATAACCGGCACTGCCTTAAATTTTAAAAGTGTTGAAATAGTATTTTTAGCATTTAAATATCTGGAGCGGTCATCAAAATCATCCCAAGTCAACAAAACCTGCGCACAATTTAATTTGTAATCTTTAAAAAACCTGCGATAAATGTCCATCAATTCATGCTGGCCAATTGCAGCAGCTGCCTGCAAAATAGACAAATCTTTTGGACGAGAATCCAGTTTTAATAAAGACATGCCTAAAGCAATTGCACCCGAAGAAACAACAACAATCTCTCTATCGCTATTCACTAGCCCAGAGATTTGCTCTGAAATAGAATTTAAAAGACTGCAATCAAGCTTATTCTTTTCAGAATAAAACAAACTGGAGCCAATCTTTACAACTATTCTCTTAAAGGTTTTCGGCAATTGCTTCAATTAATTCCTCCAGGCCTTCTTTATTTAAAGCTGAAATCGGATAAATCTTCTTTTTTACCTGCTTTTTAAATTTTACGAGATTATCCTGCGCTCCTTCTATATCCATTTTATTGGCAACTAAAACCTGCGGCTTTTTAAAAACATCTTTACTGTAGCTTTTTAATTCCTGGTTTATAACCTTGTAATCCTCAATCGGATTTCTTCCTTCAAAACCAGACATATCAATTAAATGCACCAACACTCTGGTGCGTTCAACATGCCTTAAGAATTGGTCCCCCAATCCTTTGCCCGACGAAGACCCCTCAATTAAACCCGGAATATCAGCAATGGCAAACTTCTTCGTGTCTGAGTGCACCATTCCTAGAACAGGAGCTTTGGTTGTAAACGGATAAGCAGCAATCTTAGGATGCGCATTAGAAATTACAGAAATAAGAGTTGATTTACCTACATTAGGAAATCCCACCACTCCTGCTTCGGCGATCATCTTTAAATCAAGAAAGATTTCTTTTTCTTCGCCAGGCTCTCCGGGAGTTGCCTCTCTCTTATGTTGATTTCCTAAACCGCCTTTACCTCCGACAGCAACGACAACTTCTTGCTCATCTTCAGTTAAATCACGCAAGACACAATCATTACGAAAATCCTTAACTATCGTGCCCACAGGAACTCTAATTAAAACTCGTTCTGCGTCTTTTCCTCTTTTGTTCTTTCCCGAGCCATGCTCCCCGTGTTTGCCGCGAAAATGCCGGTTAAATTGAAAATCTAAAAGCGTATATAAATTTCTATCTGCCCTGACAACAATATCCGCTCCCTTGCCGCCATCCCCGCCATCGGGAATCCCTTTGCGGGTATACTTGTCACGGTAAATACTTTGACAGCCTCTTCCACCGTCACCGCTTTTGATATATATTTTAGCGTGGTCAATAAACACTTTAGCCCAGCTTTATATCTGTTATCTTGATCCTGGTCAGCTTTTGACGATGGCCTTTTTTCCAATGCGAAGATTTACGACGACGATATTTAAAAGAAAGCACCTTAGCTGCTTTAATTTCATCTACAACCTCGGCTTTAACTACTGCTCCTTTTAAATACGGCTGGCCAACTTCAATTTTATCATCTTTAACAGCTAAAAGCACCTTATCTAGCAAAATTTCCTCACCAGCTGCGATAATTTGCCTTTCCACTTCAACAACATCGTCCTTTTTTACTGCATACTGCTTAGTTCCAACTTCAACAACTGCATACATTTGACTTCCTCCTTAATTGCCTTAAATGGCGGTTTAAAGTAAAGAATTATTATATATTGATTAGTTTAATCGGTCAAGCGCAAAAATCACCAAAATTTAGGCAATTTTTACCTCTTCCACATGGTTGGCAGGGCTAGAAATAAGATTAATTTCTACCTTAAACCGATGTTCAAGCTGCCGGAGATTTTCTTTATTCTTTAAGATCTCATCAACTACACCAGGCGCAACAGTAAGATTAACCTGTTTTAACGATTTTCCCCTTAAAAATCTTTTTAGCTCTTTTAAAGCATAAATCGCAGTGGTAACCGGAGATTTCACTTTGCCTCTGCCTTGACAATACGGACAAGGCTGATAAGAAAGCATCTGTACAGTTTTATGAATGCGCTCCCTGGTCATTTCAACAACCCCAAACTTGGAAATTCCCAAAATATCATATTTCGCCCGGTCAGTGCTCAATGCCTTTTTTAAAACACTTAACACTTCCCTGCGATGACCCTCTCTTTCCATGTCAATAAAATCAATAACTATAATTCCCCCCAGGTCACGCAAAATCAGCTGACGGGCAGCCTCAATAGCTGCTTCGCAATTAACTTTAAAAGCGGTTTCCTCCTGGCCAAGCTTCTTCTTAAAACCTCCGCTATTAACATCGATTACCACTAACCCTTCAGTCTGTTCAATTACAAGATAAGCCTTTGACTTTAGATAAACCGTACTTTCATATATACGGTTAATCTGTTTCTCAATGTCTTTTTCAGCAAACAAATCATCGCCTTTATAAAATTCAACCTTGTTTCTTAAATAATTAAGAAACGTTTTCATAAAACTTTGGATTCGGTAAAACTCAGGCTTTGAATCCACAATTAATTTTGAAACATCGTC
>JACROS010000049.1 GCA_016214325.1 Candidatus Omnitrophota bacterium
CGCGCCCATTCGTGCGCATAATTTTTCATTGCTGAGCAATTCAATTATCGCTTTTGCAAAATCATTCACATTATTTGGTTGCACTAGAATTCCATTTTTGCCTGACTGGACAACATCGCGGACTCCTTCTATGTCGTATGCAACAACAGGTTTGTTGCAGGCGTTTGCTTCTGCCAGCACCATTCCAAATCCTTCTCTTGTTGAAGGCATCACCAGAATATCTGTTATCCCTAAAATTTCGCTTATATCTTTTCTTAACCCCGTAAATATTACTTTATCATTCAACTGTTGACTGTGAACCGTAGACTGTAAATCCTCTTTAAGTGGTCCATCCCCAACGACCAATAACTTAACATTATAACGTCCATCTAACTGATAAAGCGCATCAAACAAATACTTATGCCCCTTTTGCGGCACTAGCCTACCTATCACCGCCAATACTTTTTCATCAGTGCTAATACCAAATTCGTGTCTTATTGATAAAACTGAGCTAGTTCCCTGCGAAGGCCGTATCTGTTTTATGTCAATTCCATTATAAACTACTTCTATTTTTTTCTCTGGGATCCCTTTGCTAACATAAAATTCTTTTACGCTTTTAGAAACAGTGATAATTTTATCGGTTTTATAAGATAACCATCTATCCAAAACGAAATATAACCAGTTTTTACATACATCCACATTATGTTCTGTAGCGATAACTGTCTTTACTCCGGCTTTTTGCGCAGCAATCCTACCCCAGAAATTAGCACCCCAAAGATGCGTATTTACCACGTCAACTTGGTTTTTTTTCATTACCTTAACCAGTTTCGAAATTATACTAAGATCAAGCGGCCCTTTTTTATTTAAGGCAATGACTTTAATTTTTTCTTTCTCTAACTCTTCAGCAAACCTGCCTTTTTCATTTAAACAACAAACCATTGGATTAAATATTTTTCTGTCTAAACCTTTAGCCAAATTGATAACTACGCGCTCAGCCCCACCAAGTTCAAGCGAAGGAATAACAAAAAGAACGTTTAATTTGAAAAGCTCTATTAGCTTCATTGCGTTCTTCTTGATCTCAAATTTATCTCTTATAACTGTGTATCCCTGTATGCCTATTTCTTTCCCGAGCTCCTTATCCCTATAGAGCCTCAACAAAGCCTCAGCAAGCGCTTTTGGATTATCTTCTGGAACGATGAACCCGGTTTTATTATTCTCAACTAATTCAGGGATAGATGGCAAATGCGTACAAATCACCGGAACTTTAGCAGCTGCTGCTTCAAGTAAAACATTGGGGATTCCCCAATGGATTTTTGATCGCATAGAAAGTGATAAAATATCCGCCTTAAGATACAACGGAATAAGTTTATCCTGGGTAATATAACCGGTAAATTTTACTTCACCATCAAGCCCAAAATCCCGTACCTTTTGTTCTAAGGCTTCCCGTAATGGCCCACCACCAGCAATCGTACACTCGAAATTAAGTCCCTTATCCTTCAAAATTTTACATGCATTTATCAAAATATCAAATCCCTTACACTCCAAAAGACTTCCCACCGAAAGAATTTTAAAGCTACCAGTATCGTTATGCCTTTGTATTTTTGTATCTTGGCTATCAAACTTTTCTAAATCCACTCCGTGATAATTTACAATAATTTTATCTTTTAAGGCGATAAGAACATTATCCCCAGCACGAGCTATTGCGGAATCTCTACTTAGCAAATTTAATAAATACTTCTTATTATATTCCGTGCATGTTACTATAAACTTCGCCATACTTATTTTCTGCTTTAATCCTACCGTATCCACAAAAATATCATGTGCATGTCCCGTAAAGCTAAAAGGGATATTATTCAGTTTTGAAATAATAAAAGCATGCGTTGTTGGAAAAGTTGCCCACTGGCCGTGCACATGAAAAACCTTATCTCTCTTTGCAAGCCAAGCAAAACCAACTGTCTGCATCCATAAGCCAATACTTTTTAGAAAAAAATTGAGGCTCTTCAAATTCACAAAAAATACCTGCAGAAAAGTACTCCAATATCTGAATGGATGACGCAAAGCAAAGAAAAGATTTATAAAAATAAGCTTAAACGAAATTAATGGCAGATAACTGGTAATTTTCGCTAATTGCCCAGCCTCCTGATGAATAACTTTATCTTTACATGGCTTTATAGAGTATAAAACAAAATCCAATCCTGCGGCTTTTAATTCATTCATTTCTCTTAAAATAAAGGTCTCATCATAACAAGGAAACTGAGAAAAAATAAAGGCAACCTTTCTTTTTAATAATCTCTTATATAAATTCTCCATATTGCCAAGCATTATTTGATTAGTAAATTTCTCTTCTATGACTTTACGGGCATTTTCGCCCATTTTTTTTGCTAATTCCCTGTTTTTTAAAATCTTAATAATCGCCTCAGCCATTCTTTGCGGGTTTTTATGCGGTACTAATATGCCGGTCACCCCATCCACGACCGTCTCTAAGTTTCCATCAACTGCCGTTGCCACAACAGGCACCCCTGATGCCATAGACTGCAGTATAGTATTGGACATTCCTTCTGAATACGAGGCATTAACGGATATATCCATGACTGATAACAATTCTGGGATATCTCTTCTTGTCCCCAAGAATAAAAATTTATCTTGCAGACCAAAACTTGCAGCCTGAAGCTTGAGACTTTCTGTTAGTGGACCGCCACCAACTAATAAAAACTTTGTATTAGGAATTTCTTGCGAAACAATACGCGCTGATTCAATAAAATCCTTCTGTCCTTTTATTACGCTGGAATTAGCATTAGAAATCATCCCAACTACAAAATCATCATCCCTGATGTTTAATGATGATTTTATCTGAGAAGAATTCGTTCGTTTATCAGGAGTAAGCTTATTAGTGTCTACGCCGTTATAAATAACCGCTAATTTATCAAAACTAACATTCTCTTTTTCTACTACAGCTTTCTTTACCGCTTCGCTAACGCATATGATTTTATGAACAAGCCTATTGGTAAGCCTATACATCAAAAAATAATACGGCTTCTTTTCAAAAAATATACCAGTATCCCTGCGGCTAGTGATAATGACTGGCGCTTTGGCAATTTTTGCAGCTATACTGCCAAGAATATTCTCATTAAAAAGATAGGAATGGACTATATCAAACCTTTCCTTACGAATCAATTTAATCAGCCTCAACATTCCTTTTAGTCCGTGTAAATCATATATGCGCGTAAC
>JACROS010000036.1 GCA_016214325.1 Candidatus Omnitrophota bacterium
GTGTGTGGGTTGATTTGGAAGAAGCTAAGAAAATATTGTCTTTGGGTTTAAAAGGGGATTTTTTTCACCTTGAAGAAGACAAAGATTTTCCCTCAGGATATCGGGTTGGGACAAGCTACGAAGATAACGGTTGTTCTTTTCTTGATCCTGATGGGTTATGTTCTATCCACAAAGTAGATTATGGTTTAAAGCCGGCTCATTGCAAAGAATTTCCATATGAAGATGGAAAGCTGTCTCCGTTAGCGGATGTGTTATGTATACAGGCTAAGCAAAAAAGAAAGGCGCAAAGAAAGGCTGTTTCTTCTCGTCTTGACAAGATAAAAAAAGCAAGATAAAATTAACCTAGATATAAGGGGAGGCCGTATAGCGGCCTGAGAGTTTCGTGTGCAGAACGAATTACCCTGACAACCTGATCTGGATAATGCCAGCGAAGGGATAATGAATGTATAAAAACCCTTGTGCTTAGCATAAGGGTTTTTTATTTGGATAAAACTATGCGTGTGAGAATAAATGGAGAAGATTTTTTGTTTACTGAGTCGGTGAATGTTGCGGGATTGGTCGCACAGCGTAAAATGCGTCCAGAAACAGTTGTGGTAGAGCATAATAACGTAATTCTTGCTCGGGATAAATGGGAAGAAACTCTGATTAATGAAAATGATACTCTTGAGATTTTGTCTTTTGTTGGAGGTGGATAAACATGGAAGATTCTTTAATTATTGCCGGGCAGACAATAAAGAATCGGTTTTTACTGGGCACGGGTAAATTTGCTTCGTATTCTTTGATGAGGGATGCGATTATTGCTTCAGGAGCTCATATTGTTACTGTGGCTTTGCGACGAGTGGATACGCAATCATCTGAAGATAATATATTAGAGTATATTCCTAAAGAATGCATTATTATGCCGAATACTTCTGGTGCGCGTAATGCTGATGAGGCGATACGTATTGCCCGGATTGCTCGTGCAGCAGGTTGTGGAAATTGGATTAAGATAGAAGTGATTCCGGATAATAAGTATTTGCTTCCTGATAATGCTCAAACTATTCGTGCTACTGAGGTTCTTGTGAAAGAAGGTTTTATTGTTATGCCTTATGTAAATCCTGATCTTGCGGATGCCAGGCGTCTTTTGGATGCTGGGGCTGCTTCAATTATGCCTTTAGGTTCGCCGATTGGCACTAACAAAGGTGTATGTATGCGCGAATTGATTAAAATATTAGTGCAGGAAATTAAATTGCCGGTTGTAGTGGATGCTGGTATTGGCCGTCCGTCGCATGCGGCTGAAGCAATGGAGCTGGGGGCTGCGGCTGTTTTGGTGAATACTGCTGTTGCCACTGCAGAAGATCCGGTGTTGACGGCGCAGGCATTTTCTCTAGCAGTTGAGGCTGGAAGGATTGCATATCGCGTAGGTATTGCCGTCCCAAAAGATAATGCCGAGGCATCATCTCCGCTTACAGGATTTTTAAGATAAAATGAACCTTTCATTTTCAAAAGAGTTGGCACGGTTCAATAATTTTGATTTCCAGTCTTTTTTAGGAAATGTAAATAGAAAAGATATCGAGCGTGTATTGTTAAAAGAGTCATTAAGCGAGCTGGATTTTCTTTCTTTGCTTTCGTCCAGCGCTCTTGATTATCTTGAACCGTTGGCGCAGAGAGCTAATAATTGCACCCTGTCAAATTTTGGCAGGGTGATTTTATTGTACACTCCGCTTTATATTTCAAATTATTGCGTTAATGATTGTGAATATTGCGGATTTCATAGCCGAAACGTTGCGTCGCGAAAGAAATTAACCACACAGGAAGTTCGCCAGCAAGTGGAAATTTTAGAAGATATGGGGCACAAAAGATTACTTTTGGAATTTGGCGAAGAGAGTCAAAGAGCATGTCGCCAATTTCTTATATAAAGGATTGTGTTGAAGTGGTGAGCCGGTATTTTACTTCAGTTGGCGTCGAGATTTATCCTCTTAGAGAAGATGAATATGCTTTGCTTATTGCGGCTGGAGTGGATAGTCTTACAATTTATCAGGAAACTTATAATAAAGATTTGTATGCTAGCTTGCATCCTTCTGGGCCGAAGAGTGATTATCATTTTCGTCTTGATGCTCCTCAGAGAGCTGCTGCAGCAGGTATGCGCCAGGTAAATGTTGGAGCGTTGCTTGGATTAGATGAATTTCAGAAAGATGTTTTCTTTACTGGATTACATGGACGCTGGATACAGAATAATTATCCTGAAATAGAACTTGGAGTTTCTTTCCCGAGGTTACAGCCGCAGGCAGGTGATTTTGTGTGTGCTCATGCGTTGACAGACAGAGAATTGGTGCAATCGTTGATTGCCATGCGTTTATTTTTACCGCGTGCGGGAATTGCGATTTCTACACGGGAAAATAACGAGTTGCGTAAAAATCTAATTGGCTTGGGTGTTACGCGCATGTCTGCTGGTTCGCGCACTCAAGTTGGAGGATATGCGCTTGATGCTACTAAAGAAGGGCAGTTTGAGATTGCCGATAAAAGCAGTGTGGATGAAGTTAAGGAAATGATTATGCAAAAGGCTTATCAACCGGTGTTTAAGGATTGGCAAATATTATGAATGTTTTTGAAGAGGCGTTGATACAATATTTTGGAAAGCCGGGGCTTGATAAAATTCAGTCAACTGTAGTGGGGATAGCTGGATTGGGTGGTTTGGGGTCTAATTGCAGTGCTTGTTTGGTGCGTTCAGGATTTAGAAAATTCATCCTTGCTGATTTTGATAAGGTGGAACTCAATAATCTTAACCGTCAATTTTATTTTCTTGATCAGGTTGGGCTTAATAAAACTGACTGCCTTAAGGCAAATCTTTTACGTATTAATCCGGATTTGGATATTACGCTGGTGACGCAGAAGATTTCTAAGGATAATGCCGCAGTGGTTTTTGCGGATTGCGACGTGGTGGTGGAGGCGTTTGATAAGGTTGAATATAAGTGTTTAATGGCAGAAGTATTTTTAGGCTCTGGGAAACTTTTTGTGAGCGCTTCTGGCATGGCTGGGTGGGGAAATAGCGATGCAATACGTATTAAGAAAATAAAAGATAGTTGTTTTCTTGTAGGAGATAATTGTTCTGAAGTTGCTGGGTTATTGCCTCCCTGTGCGCCGCGGGTAACAATTGCTGCTGCAAAAGAAGCAGACGTTATATTGTCATGGGTTCTGGGTAGATAATCTAGATAAAATGCATCCGTAGCCTAGAATATTCTTGATAAATTTAGCTCTATCACCTATAATTAAGCCAGCTTTTTAAACAATAATTAAGAAAATCTAAGGAGGAAATATTAAAATGGAAAAAATAGTTCTTTTAAGGCATGGTGAAAGTGATTGGAACAAAGAAAACAGGTTTACCGGTTGGACAGATGTGGATCTTTCTGAGAAAGGTAAAGAGGAAGCAAAGAAAGCGGGCCAAGTTTTAAAAAAAGAAGGTTTTATTTTTGATGTTGCCTATACCTCAGTTTTAAAAAGGGCGATCAGGACGCTCTGGATTACTCTTGATGGAATGGATTTAATGTGGATACCTGTTTATAATTCATGGAGATTAAATGAAAGGCATTATGGCGCTTTGCAAGGGTTGAATAAATCTGAAACTGCTGCTAAATTCGGCGAGGATCAAGTCTTGATTTGGAGAAGAAGTTATGATATTCAGCCGCCTGCTTTAGAAAAAAATGATCCTCGATACCCCGGGATTGACCCGCGTTATAAAGATTTGGATAAAAAAGACATTCCTTGTACTGAATGTTTAAAAGATACAGTAGCAAGATTCCTTCCGTATTGGCACGAAACTATTGCTCCGATGGTTAAATCCGGGAAACGCGTGATTATTGCCGCCCACGGCAATAGCTTGCGTGCACTTGTTAAATATCTTGATAATGTCTCTGAGGATGCAATTATCAAGTTAAATATTCCTACCGGTATTCCGCTTGTTTATGAGCTTGATGATAACCTGAAGCCGATTAAGAATTATTATCTTGGCGACCCTGAAGAAATTAATAAGGCAATGGAGAAAGTGGCAAATCAGGGCAAGGCGAAGTAGGAAATAAGATAAACAAGGAAAGGGTGTAGGCGCTTATGAAGCAGTTATTTTTTGCTTTATTCTTTGCTGCAATTTTATCTGGATGCGCTGTAAAGTTTAATGGTTCAATAAAAATTCCAGATAAACTGCCTGAGCAATACCCCGCCGGCTCCCTGCAGAACCCGATTATTGACAGCAATATGTCTTTGCTAGATGCCTTAAGAAAAGAAGCCCCGCCTGAATTTAAAGAAAAGCAAAGGTTAGTAGAGGTGCTTTATTATTCATTTGACGGTAAGATTCATAAGGGACAGCTTCTTATCGAAGCAAGGCTGGTAAAAGATATTCAGGAAGTTTTCCGAGTTGCTCTAGAGAGCAAATTTCCTATTAATTCTGTGATTCCAATTTCTCATAAACGGTTTTTTAAAGATGGAAAATGGAATGACGACGGACAATCTATGGTATCTAATAATACTTCTGCCTTTAATTATAGAGTGGTCACTGGAGGAAAAACTCTCTCAAAGCACGCCTATGGTTTTGCCATTGATATTAACCCCGTGCAAAATCCCTATATTAAAGGTAATATTGTTTTACCTGCTGGCGCTGTTTATGATCCGGCTGTGCCGGGAACACTTACAGCGGATTCTCTTATTGTAAAAACATTCCTACGTCTGGGTTGGACTTGGGGAGGAAACTGGAAATCTCTCAAAGATTATCAGCATTTTGAGAAAGTTCCTGCCCAATAGAGATTATTTGTAAGGAGTAAGGCATGATGGTTAAAACTAAAATAATTTGTACTCTTGGCCCGGCATCATCAAGTAAGACCGTGATTAGGAAGATGATGTGTGCTGGCATGGATGTTGGGCGCTTAAATTTCTCACATGGCAAACCGCAAGAATTGTTAAATAAAATAAGTATTGTCAGGTCGCTAAATGCTAAATACCGCAGAAGAGTTAAACTTCTTGGTGATTTGCAGGGCCATCGTATAAGGGTGGGTGATTTTGCAGCGCCAATCCTACTTAAGAAAAACAAAATAGTTTGGCTTACCCAGAAAAAAATAAATGGCACACAGGAAAAGATTCCTTTTGAATTAAGAATGGCCATCAAATATTTATAGATGATGGTAATATTGCGCTGGAGACAATTGGCAGGTCAAAATATGAGATTAAGGCCAGGGTTATTGTGGGAGGATTACTAAAAGAACATAAAGGTGTAAACATCCCAGAGGCAAAACTCGATTTTGGCGGAATTAATAAAAAGGATATAAGTGACATATCTTTTTGTCAGAATCATGATATTGAGTACATCGCTCAGTCATTTGTGCGTACTAAGGAAGACATTTTGGAGGTAAGAAAACTACTTAAGCCGAATTCGCAGTGCAGGGTTATTGCTAAAATAGAAAATAGAGAAGGCATAAAGAATATTGATGAAATTATAAAAGTTTCAGACGGGATTATGATAGCGCGCGGGGATATGGGGGTGTCAGTGCCAATTTATGAAATTCCTCTTATCCAGAAAATGATAATAAAAAAATGTAACCGTGCAGGGAAATTTGTTATTACTGCAACGCAGATGCTTGAAAGTATGACTGAGAATCTTCGGCCTACACGCGCGGAGGTGACAGATGTGACAAATGCCATAATAGATGGCACTGATTTTGTTATGCTTTCAGCAGAATCCGCCGTAGGTAAATACCCGGTAGAAACGGTTGCTATGATGAATAATATAATCAAATTTACAGAAAGCAGTTTTAAGGAAAAGAGGTGTTTATGCAGGTTTTGATAATGTATTATTCGCGGTCGGGAAATACTGAAAAATTAGCGCAAGAAATTGCAAAGGGTGTAAATGAGGTAAAAGATGTTACTTGCCTTGTGAAACCAGGGCAGGATGTAACAAAAGAAGATTTTCTCAACTCAGACGGTATTATTGCTGGTTCTCCGGTTTATTTTGGCACTATGAGCTCAGGGCTTAAGGAAGTTTTTGATAAATTTGTAGGTATTCGCCAGAAAATGGGTGACAAGATTGGCGCTGCATTTGCAACTTCAGGAGATATCTCTGGCGGCAAGGAAACAACCCTTATTTCTATAATTCAGGCAATGCTTATTTACGGCATGATTATTGTTGGAGATCCTCTTGATGCGACCGGGCATTATGGCACGTCTTGCGCTGGTTCTCCTGATGTCCAAACATCCCAAAATGCAATTAAGCTGGGCAGGCGCGTTGCTAGCCTTGTTAAAAAGCTTAAGGGTTAATATTGTTGATAGAGCAGAAGTACAGGGGTTGTTTAAAGCCGGAAAATTATTGATGCTAAAACAATTTGCGTGTTTAGTTTGTGTGGGTGGATATGATAAAGATTGTTAGTGCAAACCAGATGAAAAGATTAGATGTTTTAGCAGTGAAGCGTTTTGGCATTCCTGCTTTAATCTTAATGGAAAATGCCGGGCGCGCTGCTAGTGAGGAAGCGTTAAAGATGTTGCCTAAGAAAGGCCCGAGGCCTGTGGCTATTTTTTGTGGTTATGGTAATAATGGGGGCGATGGTTTTGTTTGCGCGCGCCATTTAATAAATAAAGGTATTAAAGTTTGGCTTTACTTAGCGGGGAGAGAAAAGAAATTTAGTGAAGATGCAAATATAAATTACAATATTCTTTGTAAAATGAAGCAAAAGTTTAAATTTATTAAAACTGTCGGAGAGCTGGACAAAATTAAAAAAGAAATTAATAAATGCCGCTTGATTGTTGATGGTATTTTTGGCATTGGGCTAAAAGGCGAGCTGGATGCATTTTATCAGGAATTATTTAAGATGCTCAATAGCAGTAAAATCGCTATTTTAGCTTTAGATGTCCCTTCGGGGTTGAGCGCTGATACGGGGAAGCCGTTAGGCAGTGCAATCAAAGCTTCAAGGACACTAACTTTTGGGTTTGTCAAGAAAGGGTTGATTAAGAAAGAAGCGGGTAAGTTTACCGGAAAAATAATTATCGCAGATATTTCACTGCCGCGAATGAGCTAAAGCATGAAAATAATATTAGTGTTTATATTTGGCATTGTTTTTCCATCTTTTGCATGGGCGCAACATGATCATACAGGGCATATGATGCATGAAGAAGCAGTGTCTGTCTCGCAGGAATCGTCCATGAAAGAGGTGGTTAGTTTTTATGGCCAGTATCCGCATACGCGTGAATCAAGCGGCACAAGTTGGCAGCCAGATTCATCGCCTATGGAAGGTACGTATTTCAAACGCGGCGGATGGGATATTATGCTTCATGGTTATGTGTTTGGCATATACGATAATCAGGGAGGAAAGAGAGGCAAAGATAAAACTTTTAGCTCAAGCATGTTCATGCTGATGGCTGATTACAAGACCTCAGTTGGCACTTTTGGATTTCGGAACATGCTTTCGCTTGACCCGTTAATGGGTAAAAAGGGCTATCCATTGTTATTTCAAACAGGAGAAACATACGATGGTATCCATCCTTTAATAGACAGGCAGCATCCGCATGATTTCTTTATGGAAGAGGCCTTAACATACAGTTTGCCGCTTTCTGCAAAAAGTTCTTTGTTCGGATATTTTGGGTTGCCCGGCGAGCCGGCATTGGGCCCTCCTGCTTTTATGCACCGTTTTTCTGCGATGGATAATCCTGAGGCCCCGCTTGGCCACCATTGGCTGGATTCAACGCATATTACTTTTGGGGTTATTACTTTGGGTTATGTCCTTGATAAATTTAAAGTTGAATCTTCTGTTTTTCGTGGCAGAGAGCCTAATCAAAACCGTTGGGATATAGAATCTCCCAAGTTTGATTCTTATTCCGGCAGGATCACATTTAACCCTGATAAAAACTTTTCCTTCCAGGCAAGTTACGGCTACCTTGATAGCCCGGAACAGCTTGAGCCAAATGTGAACGTCGGAAGAACCACTATTTCTGCGATGTATAACCGCGATATAAAAAACGGGAATTGGCAGACGACATTTGCCTGGGGCCGCAATAATAAATTGCCCGGACTTGCTACAAATGCATTCCTTCTTGAATCGGCAATTAATTTTATGAAGTCGCATACTGTATTTTCCCGTTTTGAATACGTTCAGAAGGATGAGCTTTTTGTAGAGGATGATCCGATGGCAGGGAAAAGTTATGATGTCAAGAAATTTACATTAGGTTATATTTATGATTTCTTGCACTTAAAAGAAATAGATGCCGGGGTCGGTAGTTCATTTGACCTGCATTTTATATCGGATGCTTTAGAAGAAGTATATTCAAATACCCCTAAATCTTTTATGGTATTTGTGCGGGTAAAATTATAAGCTAAAGGGCAGCTTGGATGAGATGTGTAGATTTAATAATTTTTGATTTAGATGGCACGCTTGTTGATTCAAGGTTCCAGATAGCCAACGCTGTCAATTTTACACTGAGGGCTTTAAACATTGAAGAGCGGCCATTTGAAGAGATAGTTTCTTTTATAGGCATGGGCGCGAGAGATTTATTAAGAAGGTCGCTAGACTCAAGCAACTAACGCAACACCAAAATCTGCTATAATAGCAGAAAAAGGAGTTGCGAATGGTAAAATATCGTAGAATCTCGTTCTTTGAGCGTGAAGAAATCAGCCGTCAAATTGCCTTAGGATCCAGCTTACGAACAATAGCTATTGTTTTCAACAGAGCCCCCAGTTCTATATCTCGTGAAATCAAATTGTCGGGCGTCTGTGAATCCAAATATTACCGAGCTATCTTTGGTCAAGGACAATCAAACAAGATGCGTCATAAGCTGCGCAAGAACCGAAAACTTGCCAATAATGCCCTTTTAAGAAAATTCGTTCTTTCTCACTTAACAAAGAATTGGTCCCCGGAACAGATTGCCAAGAGGTTGATTATGCTGTATCCTAATGATATGTCTATGCGCATATCGCATGAAACAATCTATTCTTATATCTATGTTCTGCCCCGCGGGACATTTAGGCGCCGACTCATATCTTATCTAAGAAGAAACCAAAAATACCGCCGTAAAAGGAATCCTAATCGGGGCAAGACCGGCGGAATACAGGATTACTTTAGCATTGAAGAACGCCCAAAAGAAGTAGCTGACCGTACAATCCCTGGACACTGGGAAGGTGATTTGATGATCGGGCGGCGTAATGCTTCTGCTATAGGCACCCTCGTTGAGCGTACAACACGCATGGCCTTTATAGTAAAATTAAGGAATCAAGACGCCTCAACTATCAGAAAATCTTTTGGGGAAGAGTTCCGCAGCTTACCCCAAGGATTAAAAAGAACACTTACATATGACCAGGGCGGTGAGATGTCCCAGCACAAGCTATTTACAAAAGAAACAAAAATAACGGTTTATTTCGCTCATCCTCATTCCCCTTGGGAACGGGGAACAAATGAAAATACGAATTCCCTGTTAAGGCAGTATTTTCCGAAAGGAACGGATTTTTCAAAGATATCAAGAACCAGATTGAAAGAAGTTCAGGACGAATTAAACGACCGGCCGAGAAAAACCCTCGACTGGCATACACCTCACGAAAAGTTCAGCGAGTTGTTGCGTTAGAAATTTGAATCTACTGTCCCTTAGAAAAGAGAATGCACAATTATTAAATGAAGCAGTTATTACGTTTCAGAATTATTACAAAATTCACTCCCCGGGCCATGCGTCGCTTTACCCGCATGCAATAGAAGCTCTTGAATATTTTAAAGATAAAATAAAGATTATCATCACAAATAGCCCAAAGGCAACAGCTGAGCAGATTTTGTTTAATTCCGGCATTGATAAATATTTTAAGGATATTATCGGAGGCGATGATGAATCCTGCCAGAAACCATCTGTTTGTTCTCTTAACAGGTCATCGTATTATTTGAAAAACAGTAAAGATAGAATTATTATTGTAGGAGACATGGATATAGATGTTATAACGGGGAAAAGCGCCGGAATATTAACTTGCGCGGTAACTTATGGTATAGGCAAAAAGAAAGATTTGGTAAAAGCCGGACCTGATTATATGATAGATGATATTATCAAGCTTAAAGAAATTATAAAATGAAGGAATATTTAAAAGCTGCTGTTGAGCAAGCAAAGATGAGTTTAAAAGAGGGAGGCATACCCATAGGTTCAGTTATTGTCTATGATGGTAAAATAATTGGGCGCGGGCATAACCGGCGGGTTCAAGACGGCAGTGCCATTTTACACGCTGAGATGGCTGCTTTAGAGAATGCCGGCCGTCTTTCGGCAAATGTATACAAGCAATGCACGCTTTATACAACTCTTTCTCCTTGCTCAATGTGTTCAGGAGCAATAATCCTGTATAAGATCCCGCGTGTTATTATTGGCGAGAATAAAACATTTATGGGAGAAGAAGAGCTTTTGCGCTTAAAGGGAGTAAGGGTTGAGGTATTGCAAGATGAAGTTTGCATTTCGCTTATGAGAAATTTTATTAAAGATAATCCGAAACTTTGGAATGAAGATATAGGGTTGTAAATACCTGAAAATGTGCTATACTTATTTTAATATGTATAAAGTTTAGCGAATCTTAAGCCGTAAAGGGGCAGATCTTCTAACCTTTACGGTTTTTTATTGCAAAAAAGGCAGGCATGAAACAAAGCGTACAATCATTAGTGATTTGGTTTGTTGGTATTTTCCTGACAGTGGTATTGTTTTTTGTTATGGCGTTTATTTCATTAATACTTCATCCTTTTGACAGGAAACGTAAGCTTGCTCATGCGCAATGTTTTTGGTGGACCGACGCAGTTACTGCTTTAAATCCATATTGGGATGTTAAGATTGAAGGCCTTGATAATATTGATAATACAAAGACATATGTAGCTGTTTCTAATCATCAGAGTTTGGCCGATATTGTTTTAATGTATAAAACCAAGATGCAGTTTAAATGGGTTGCTAAAGAAAGCCTTTTTAAGATTCCTGTCCTTGGGTGGAATATGCAGTTGGCCAAGCATATTATGTTAAAGCGCGGCGAATTTTCAAGTATAAAAAGGGTTTATCAGGAGGCTGCTGATTGGCTGCGCAATGGTGTTTCGGTAGTATTCTTTCCTGAAGGGACCAGAAATGATAATTCAGGAATAGGTGAATTCCAGAATGGGGCATTCAAATTAGCCATAAGAGAGAAAGTTTCAATTTTACCAATTCTTATTCAAGGGACAAGAGATGCTATTCCAAAAGGAAGCTGGCGTTTTACAACAAAGGTTTCTTGTTTGATTAAGGTTTTACCTGCGGTGGATACTTCTACGTATCTTGCTTCTGATTTTAATGTTTTACGTGATTTTGTCCGTGAAGAATTGTGTAAGAACTAATAACTAATTTCTTAACAGAAAATAGGCTTGATAATATTTCGTTTTACGTTATAATTAAATAACTTTGAAATCGTTCATGTATTCCTGCCTAGTTTAATACCCAGTAAAATCTTGAATTAAACAGATTTACTATGATTAGCTCAGAGAAGGAAAGTTTATTGCGGGAACGGATGCTGAAGCTGGGAGTGCGAGAAAAAGATTTGCTAGAGAAATTTATTCACTCTCGCGGCCCGGGCGGCCAGAATGTAAATAAAGTTGCAACTTGTGTATATCTGAAGCATCTTCCTACAGGGATAGAAGTTAAGTGCCAAGAAGGCCGTTCGCAGGCTAAGAATCGTTTCTTGGCGCTGGAGATTTTGTTAAATAAAATTGAAACAGCGATTCTGGAAAATATTTCTAAAGAAAAAAATCGTCTGGAAAAGATCCGCAGGCAAAACCGCAAGAGAAGCCTTCGGGCTAAAAAGAATATTTTAGAATCAAAACGCCGACATTCC